>CP034537.1:6407500-6728987 GCA_004000515.1 Pseudomonas poae | reverse complement strand
TCACTTCGCCAAGAATCTGCGCAAAGTCGCGAGTCTTGTAGCCGCTGCTGGCCTTGATGGTGTTGCCGTGCATCGGGTCGGAGCTCCATAGCACCTGCTTGCCCTCGCGCTGAACAGCACGAATCAGGCCCGGCAGGTGGTCGCCAACCTTGCCTGCGCCCATGCGCGCGATCAGGTTGAGGCGGCCGGGATCGTTGTCCGGGTTGAGGATGTCGATCAGACGGATCAGGTCCTCGGGGTTCATGCTCGGGCCGACCTTGACGCCGATCGGGTTGTTCACCCCGCGCAGGAACTCGACATGGGCGCCATCCAACTGGCGGGTACGGTCGCCGATCCACAGCATGTGGGCCGAGCAGTCGTAGTAGTCGTTGGTCAGGCTGTCACGACGTACAAACGCTTGCTCATAGTTGAGCAGCAGCGCTTCGTGGGCCGTGAAGAAACTGGTTTCGCGCAATTGCGGCGAGCTGTCCATGCCACAGGCGCGCATGAACGCCAGGGTTTCGTCGATGCGGTCGGCCAGTTGGCTGTATTTCTCGGCCAAGGCGGAGTTGGCGATGAAGTCCAGGTTCCACTTGTGCACCTGGTGCAGGTCGGCGAAACCGCCCTGGGCAAAGGCGCGCAACAGGTTCAGGGTGGCGGTGGACTGATGGTAGGACTGCAGCAGGCGGTCCGGGTCCGGTACACGGCTTTTTTCATCGAAGCCAATACCGTTGACGATATCGCCACGGTAGGCGGGCAGGGTGATGCCGTCGATGGTTTCGTCGTTGGCCGAGCGCGGCTTGGCGAACTGACCGGCCATGCGCCCGACTTTCACCACCGGACAGCCGGCGGCAAACGTCATCACGATGGCCATCTGCAGCAGCACCTTGAAGGTGTCGCGGATTTTGGCGGCGGAGAACTCGGCAAAACTCTCGGCGCAGTCACCGCCCTGCAACAGGAAGGCGCGACCCTGGGTCACTTCGGCGAACTGGCGGCGCAATTCACGCGCTTCCCCGGCAAACACCAGCGGCGGGTAGCTGGCCAGGCTTTGCTCCACGTGCAGCAAATGCGCAGCGTCCGGGTACTGGGGTTGTTGCTGGATCGGCAGGGCGCGCCAGCTGTCGGGGCTCCAGGGTTGGCTCATCATGAACTCGATAGGGTAATGGACGGTTGGGCGCCAATGTTATCAGCAATTAGTGCGTGACCTGCTGCTGCCGGTTGGCCGACAATCGCGGCTTTGCCATACAGCAACCCCGTTAGGAGCAGTGATGACAGAGGAGCGTGTCGAGCGCCTGCTGGCCGAGGTCCACGACGACTTCGGCATGATCCGTGTGCTCGAAGTGGCCGATTACCGGTTTCTCGAATTCGGCGACGCCATTGAGCAGAGCTGCGTGTTTACCGCAGACCCTAGCTGGCTGGAATACGACTACACCCGCGCCATGTTGATTGGTGCGCTGTGCCACGAGCAGCCCGAAAGTGCGCTGTTTCTCGGGCTGGGTGCAGGTACGTTGACCCAGGCGTGCCTCAAGTTTCTGCCGCTGGACGATGTGGAAGCTATTGAGCTGCGCCCAGATGTGCCGCGCCTGGCCATCGAATACCTGGGGTTGGATGACGACCCTCGGCTGTACATCCGCATTGGCGACGCCCTGCAGTTGCTGGACACCGCTGAGTCGGCCGACCTGATTTTCGTCGACCTGTATACGGACGTCGGCCCGGGCGTCGGGCACTTGGCCTGGACCTTTCTGGAAAACTGCCAGAAAAAGCTCAACCCCGGTGGCTGGCTGGTGATCAACCAGTGGGCTACCGACGACGGCAAACCGTTGGGGGCGGCGTTGTTGCGTGGGTTGTACCACCGGCATTACTGGGAGTTGCCGGTGAAGGAGGGCAATGTGATTTTGCTGGTGCCTTCGGAACTGGATCAGAGGCTGGACCTGGAGGGGCTTTCGGCGCGTGCCGAGGCCTTGGCGCCGCGGTTGGGGTATTCGTTGCAGTCGTTGATCAAGGCGATTCGGCCGGCGACCTAGTTACCTGATCTGACGCCATCGCGGGCAAGCCCGCTCCCACAATTGGACCGCATTTTCCCTGTTGAAAGGCATTCCCTATGGGAGCGGGCTTGCCCGCGATGGCGTCATCAAGTCGATCAAATACCTTTGAACACTCCGGGCCGCTTCTCGACCATCGCCCGCACTCCTTCCTTGGCATCCTCGCTGTTCAGCAGTTTATCCACCATCGGCGGCAATGCCGCAGCCGCCACGGTTTCCCCTTCCATTCGCGCCAGCCGTGCCGACATCAATGTGGCCTGCACCCCGAGCGGTGCCTGACGCGCAATACGGTTGGCCAACTCGACGGCGCGAGGCAACAAGTCTTCGCTGGCCATCACTTCCTGCACCAGGCCCAGGCGCAACGCCTCGTGTGCATCGAACTCATCACCGGTCAGCAACCAGCGCATCGCATTGCCCCAACCGGCGATCTGATGAAAGCGCAATGTCGCACCGCCAAACGGAAAGATCCCACGCTGTACTTCCATCTGTGCAAAACGCGTATTGCTCGCGCAGAGGTTGATGTCCGCCGCCAGCATCAGCTCGATACCAATGGTCAGGCAGTAACCCTGGGCGGCGATGATCACCGGCTTGCTCACCCGAGGGCCGGCAAACACGCCCCATGGATCGCACCCGCCCAAGGGAGGTTGCCAGCCGCTGGCCATCACGGCACTGACGTTGGCCAGGTCCAAGCCGGCGGTAAAGTGCTCTCCGTGGGCAAATACCACGGCAACACGCGCCTCGTCAGTTCGATCAAATTCGCCATAGGCCAGGCTCAGCTCGTTGAGCAATTCCAGGTCGAAAGCATTGCGCTTGGCCACCCGATCCAAGCCCAACAGCAGGACATGGCCCTGTAACTCACGGCTGACGCGACTGCTGGTGGCTTCATTCATCGGGTGTGCCCTCGGGCGCGGGGAAGGATTTCGGACCAAAGGTCTCAAGGGTTAGGTGAATCGTTTAAGCGTTATGACCAACAGGGCCGGGCCTTTGAAAAATAGACCTTGCCGCTGCTATCTGCAAAGACTGTGATGCAGCGCGGTTTATCGGTGCTTTCCGATAAAAAAAGCTCCCTTTTCAGGTATTTCCGGTATAGTGCGCGCCGGCCTTTAACCGGGCCGCGTTTAGGTAGCGCAATTCCCCGAAGTCAGCTTCGGCTGCACGTCCGCACAGCGGACTCTCCCTTGACGAATCTTTTTCATTCATTCGTTTTCGCAAATCCCCGCCGACAAAGCAGCCAGGGCGACTCTTGAGTCTCAACACGGCATGCGCAGCTTTGGAGCATGGGTCTTTGCGGATGCACTTAGAGGCAGACCCATGACCCAGGAAACCGGCGGCTTCGCCGCTTTTAATCTTAACCCGAACATTCTTGCAGCCGTCGCAGCGACCGGCTACGAAGAACCTTCGGCGATTCAGCAGCAATCGATCCCGATCATCATGGCCGGCAAGGACATGATTGGCCAGGCGCAAACCGGTACCGGTAAAACCGCCGCGTTCGCCCTGCCTATCCTGCACTGCATCGATCCTGCCAAGCGCGAACCGCAAGCCCTGATCCTGGCGCCAACCCGTGAGTTGGCGCTGCAAGTAGCAACCGCTTTCGAAACCTACGCCAAGCAAATGCCAGGTGTAACCGTTGTGGCCGTTTACGGCGGCGCGCCTATGGGCCCACAACTGAAAGCAATCCGTAATGGCGCACAAATTGTTGTCGCCACTCCGGGTCGTCTGTGCGACCACCTGCGTCGTGACGAAAAAGTCCTGTCGACCGTGAACCACCTGGTTCTGGACGAAGCTGACGAAATGTTGAAGCTGGGCTTCATGGATGACCTGGAAGTCATCTTCAAGGCACTGCCTCCAACCCGTCAGACCGTACTGTTCTCGGCCACCCTGCCACAGTCGATCCGTGCCATTGCCGAGCGCCACCTGCGTGACCCAGAGCACGTCAAGATCCAGACCAAGACTCAGACCGTTACCGCGATCGAACAGGCTCACCTGTTGGTTCACGCTGACCAGAAGACCTCGGCTGTATTGAGCCTGCTGGAAGTCGAAGACTTCGACGCCCTGATCATGTTCGTGCGCACCAAGCAAGCGACCCTGGACCTGGCCAGTGCCCTGGAAGCCAAAGGCTACAAAGCCGCTGCGCTGAACGGTGACATCGCCCAGAACCAACGTGAGCGCGTGATCGACTCCCTCAAGGATGGCCGTCTGGACATCGTTGTAGCGACCGACGTTGCTGCTCGTGGCCTTGACGTTCCACGTATCACCCACGTGTTCAACGTTGACATGCCTTACGATCCAGAGTCCTACGTTCACCGTATCGGCCGTACCGGCCGTGCCGGTCGCGAAGGTCGTGCACTGTTGCTGGTGACTCCACGTGAGCGCCGCATGCTGCAAGTGATCGAGCGTGTGACCGGTCAGAAAGTTGCCGAAGTCCGTCTGCCGGATGCCCAGGCTGTTCTGGATGCTCGCATCAAGAAACTGACCAACAGCCTGTCGCCACTGGTGGCTGACGCTGAGTCGACCCACGGCGACCTGTTGGACCGCCTGACCGCCGATATCGGCTGCACCCCACGTGCCCTGGCTGCCGCCCTGCTGCGCAAGGCAACCAACGGTCAGGCCCTGACCCTGGCAGCCATCGAGAAAGAACGTCCATTGGTTCCGAACAGCGCGCCACGCGGTGATCGTCCAGAGCGTTCCGGTGACCGTCCAGACCGTGGTGATCGTGAGCGTCGTGCTCCGGTTCCATTGGCTGAAGGCCGTGCTCGTTGCCGTACCGCGCTGGGCGCGCGTGATGGTATCGCTGCCAAGAACCTGCTGGGCGCTATCCTCAATGAGGGTGGCCTGGCACGTGAAGCCATCGGTCGCATCCAGGTTCGTGACAGCTTCTCCCTGGTGGAGCTGCCGGAAGACGGTCTGGAAAAACTGCTGGCCAAGCTGAAAGACACTCGCGTTGCCGGTAAGCAGTTGAAGCTGCGTCGCTACCGCGAAGATTGATCCGCCCTTGGGCTGATTGATCGCACATAAAAAATCCCCGACTGGTTCGGGGATTTTTTTGCCTGGGTTTCTGGGGGGATGTGTGTCAGCCGAAGCGGTAGATGTCCATTCCAAGGGCGCCCATTGTGAAACCTTGGTGCGCTACGCTGAACGCACCGCCGGCGCCACGTGCAAAGTACAACGGCAACAAGTGTTCATCGCTAGGATGACTACGCACGGCATGGGGCGCCTGGCGACGATAGTCATGCAAGGCTGATTCATCATCAGTCGCCAGTTTATCCACCACCCAATCGCGAAAATCCCGGGCCCAAGGCTCGATGCTCTCGGGGCCTGCGTGCCAGTCCAGCTCACCCAGGTTATGGGTAATGCTGCCGGAACCGATCAGCAACACGCCTTGTTCACGCAAGCTGGCAAGCGCATGCCCGACGCGCGTCTGCAGGGCAGGGCCCATGCGGCTGGGCAACGACACCTGTATCACTGGGATATCCGCTGCCGGGTACATCAGCGACAGCGGCACCCAAGTGCCGTGGTCGAAGGGACGACGTTCGTCGATGCGGGCATTAAGGCCGTCTGCGTGCAGCAACTCGACAATGTTGGCGGCCAGTTGCGGGTCGCCAGGTGCCGGGTATTGCACTGCAAACAATTCGCGGGGGAAGCCGCCGAAGTCATGCCAGGTTTCCGGGGCGGCGTTGCCACTGACCAGCAATTCATGGCTTTCCCAGTGCGCCGACACCACCACGATCGCTTTGGGTCGTGGCATTTCGGCCGCCAGGCGTAGCAGCGCCGGGCCACTGGCACCGGGTTGCAGGGCCAGCATGGGCGAGCCGTGGGAGATAAACAGGCTAGGGAGCATAAGTAGGGTCCTGAGCGTTAACATGGGCCCATCTTCAATCAGATCATTGATCTAAATCTAATATAAGTTTTAGCACCATTTGATCGAATTTCCGGGGGTGTTTCATGGAACCCAAGTTTTGGCAGGAGCGCTGGGCGCGTAATCAGATCGGCTTTCACTTGCCTGAGGTCAACCCTTATCTGCAGCGGCACTGGCCGCGGTTGACGCTGGCTGAAGGCGCAAAGGTATTGGTGCCGTTGTGTGGCAAGAGCCTGGACCTGATGTGGCTGGCCAGCCAGGGGTACCGGGTGATGGGCGTGGAGTTGTCGGAGCAGGCTGTCGAGTCGTTTTTCAGTGAGCAGAACCTGACGCCGCGTATAAGCCAGCATGGCGTGTTCAAGGTGTACCGGTCGGACTTGATCGAAGTGTGGTGCGGCGATTTCTTCGCCTTGGACGCCGAAGCACTGGCCGATTGCACGGCACTTTATGACCGTGCTGCATTGATAGCGTTACCGCCGTTGATGCGTGCACGGTACGCCGAGCATCTGAACCGCTTCCTGCGGCCAGGCTGCCAGGGGCTCTTGATCGCCCTTGACTACGACCAGACGCAGAAAGCCGGCCCGCCGTTTGCGGTCACCGATGAGGAAGTTCGCGTGCTGCTGGGTGAGCGGTGGGCCCTGGCGGCGCTGGAAGAGCAGGATATCCTGGGCGAGAGCTGGAAGTTTGTGCAGGACGGCGTCACGCGGCTTGAGGAGCGTGTGTATCAGTTGATCAAGCGCTGACAAGACCATCGCCATCGCGGGCAAGCCCGCTCCCACGAGGGGTGGTGGTGTACTCGATCCCCTCGGGCTAGCACAGATCCACAAGTGGGAGCTGGCTTGCCTGCGATGGCCGCCGAAGCCTTTACACAAAATACAGGCAAAAAAAGGGGCGATCAGATCCCTTTTTTTGCTTCTGGCGGGCTATCAGCCCCGACGACGCAGTGCGTCAATGCGCTCTTCCAGCGGCGGGTGGCTCATGAACAGGCGAGCCAAGCCCTGTTTGATCCCGCCGTTGATCCCGAAGGCGGTCAGGCTGTCCGGCATGTGCACCGGCAGGCCTTGCTCCGAGCGCAGGCGTTGCAGTGCACCGATCATTGCGCTGGTACCCGCCAGGCGTGCGCCGGCTTCGTCTGCACGGAACTCGCGTTTGCGCGAGAACCACATCACGATCGCGCTGGCCAGGAAGCCCAGGATCACTTCGGCAAAGATGGTCGCCACGAAGTAGGCGATGCCACGGCCTTCTTCGTTCTTGAAGATCACCTTGTCGACAAAGTTGCCGATGATCCGGGCGAAGAACATCACGAAGGTGTTCACCACGCCCTGTACCAGTGCCAGGGTGACCATGTCGCCATTGGCCACGTGGCCGATCTCGTGCGCCAGTACTGCCTTGACTTCATCGGGCGAAAAACGCTCCAGGAGACCCTGGCTGACGGCAACGAGTGCGTCGTTCTTGTTCCAGCCCGTGGCGAAGGCGTTGGCCTCGTAGGCAGGGAAAATCCCCACTTCGGGCATCTTGATACCGGCTTCCCGAGACAATTGCTCCACGGTTTGCATCAGCCATTGTTCATGGCGGGTGCGTGGTTGGGTAATGATCTGGGTGCTGGTACTCATCTTCGCCATCCACTTGGAGATGAACAGCGAAAACAGCGAGCCGGCAAAACCAAAGACCGCACAGAAAATCAGCAGCTGATTGAGGTTGAGATCAACCCCGTTGGCCGCCATGAACCCGTTGAAGCCGAAAAGGCTCAGGGTGATGCTGGCAATCAGCACGACCGCCAGGTTAGTGGCCAAGAACAGCAGGATGCGCATCATGGTTGTAGAGTTCTCCTCATGCTTAATATGTCGCGTACTGCGGGGTATATAAGGTGCGGCATGGGGTGATTCAACTGAGCGACTATTTCAAACTGTGTCCTACAGCGCGAATGTAGAGCCTTGAAAGGTTTTTCCGACACGCAAAGGACGGGTTGATCAGCACGCGGTTGCGTTGTAGCCCTGTAATTATAGGGGGTAGGAGGGTACTCGGCAGCCAGCAAGGTGAAAGAGTTGGGGAGGGCAGAGAAGTGTTGCCAGATACTCGCTGTACGACCGATTGTCGGTCGTACAGCGGCACATCCGTTACTGGCGATAGGACTTGAGGAAATTGCCGATGCGACCAATGGCCATATCCAGGTCATCCACACGCGGCAAAGTCACCACGCGGAAGTGATCCGGCCACGGCCAGTTGAACGCAGTGCCCTGGACCACCAGCAGCTTTTCCGACAGCAGCAGGTCGAGCACGAACTTCTCGTCGTTGAAGATCGGGCAGACTTTCGGGTCGATGCGTGGGAAGGCGTACAGCGCGCCCATGGGTTTCACGCAGCTGACGCCCGGAATGGCGTTAAGCAGCTCCCATGTACGGTTGCGTTGTTCCAGCAGGCGGCCTTGGGGCAAGACCAGGTCATTGATGCTTTGGTACCCCCCGAGGGCTGTCTGGATCGCGTGTTGGCTCGGCACGTTGGCGCACAGGCGCATGTTGGCCAGCATGTCGATGCCTTCGATGTAGCTCTGGGCGTTGTGCTTGGGGCCGGAAATGGCGATCCAACCGGAGCGGAAGCCCGCCACGCGGTAGGACTTGGACAGGCCGTTGAACGTCAGGCACAGCAGGTCCGGTGCGAGGGATGCGGTGCACACATGCACGGCGTCATCGTAGAGGATCTTGTCGTAGATCTCGTCGGAGAACACCACCAGGTTGTGCTGGCGCGCCAATTCGAGCATGCCCAGCAGCACTTCCTTGGAATAGACCGCGCCAGTGGGGTTGTTCGGGTTGATGATCACCAGCGCCTTTGTGTTTGGGGTGATCTTGGCCTTGATGTCGGCCAGGTCCGGGAACCAGTCGGCGCCTTCGTCACACAGGTAATGCACCGGGTGGCCGCCGGCCAGGGTCACGGCGGCAGTCCACAGCGGGTAGTCCGGCGCCGGTACCAGTACTTCGTCACCGTTGTTGAGCAAGGCTTGCATCGACATCACGATCAGTTCGGAGACGCCGTTGCCCAGGTAGATGTCTTCGATGCCGACGCCTTCGACCTGCTTCTGCTGGTAGTACTGCATCACCGCCTTGCGAGCGCTGAACAGGCCCTTGGAGTCACTGTAGCCTTGTGCGGTCGGCAGGTTGCGGATCACGTCCTGGAGGATTTCGTCCGGCGCTTCGAAACCAAAGGGCGCCGGATTGCCGATGTTCAGCTTGAGGATGCGATGGCCTTCCTCTTCCAGGCGCTTGGCGTGCTTGAGCACTGGGCCGCGAATGTCATAGCAGACGTTGGCGAGCTTGTTCGATTTGCTGACCTGCATGGCGATGTGATCCTGAAAATGAACGATCCAGAAGGTAGGGACACTACCGTACTGTGAATCCTGCGCGGCCCGCACCCATAAATACGTTTGAATGCCGGTAGCGCGGGTGCCAGACTGGCGTTTTGAAGAGGCGCAATCATACGTGCCACCTGATCTACGGAAAAGATACAGATCAGGGTTTTTCAGTTGCCGAGGTGTACCGATGGAAAAGTTGCAGAAAACCCTTCAGGAATGGCAGGACATGCTCGACCCGGCGCAGTACCAGGTGTGCCGTCTCAAAGGCACCGAGCGCCCGTTCTCCGGAAAGTACAACGCCACCACTGCCGACGGCGTCTACCACTGTATTTGCTGCAACGAGCCGCTGTTCGACTCCAAGACCAAATTCGATGCTGGCTGCGGCTGGCCCAGCTTTTACGAACCGATTGCCGACAGTGCAATGATCGAGATCCGTGACGTCAGCCACGGCATGATCCGAACCGAAGTCACCTGCGCCAAGTGCGACGCGCACCTGGGCCATGTGTTCCCGGACGGCCCGCCGCCGACCGGCCTGCGTTACTGCATCAATTCGGTCTGCCTGGACTTCGTACCACGCTAGTTGTAGTGAGCGGGCTTGTCGAATCGTCGCACCGCCCGCGCTGGGGGGCGAAGCCGCCCTAAATCCAGGCACCTCGGTATTTTCTGAAACACCGCGGTTGCCCCCGCGCGGGACAAGCCCGCTCACTACAAGAGCGCGTTATTAAATTGCGTGCAATTGAATTGAGCGCTATGTTTGTCCTCTTTCCCCCCTTGTTACCGAGGTACTGCCATGAGCAACAACCTGCTGAGCATCCCTTGTACCACCATCAAAGGTGAGCAAAAGACCTTGGCCGACTTTTCCGGCAAGGCCATTCTGGTGGTCAATACGGCCAGCAAGTGCGGCTTCACCCCGCAGTACAAGGGGCTGGAAGCGCTCTGGCAGCAGTACAAGGATCAGGGCCTGGTGGTGCTGGGTTTTCCCTGCAACCAGTTCGGCAAGCAGGAGCCGGGTAACGAAGGCGCGATTTCCGAATTCTGTGAGCTGAACTTCGGTGTCAGCTTCCCGCTGTTCAAGAAGATCGACGTGAACGGCAGCGATGCCCACCCACTGTTTGTGCAGTTGAAAAAACAGGCGCCGGGCCTGCTGGGCTCCAAGGGCATCAAGTGGAATTTCACCAAGTTCCTGATCGGTCGCGACGGTCGAGTCGTCAAGCGCTTCGCCCCGACCACCAAGCCCCAGGACCTGACCCAAGAGATCGAAGCCCTGCTCAAATGACCGACCAGCCCAACATCTCCCTGGCCCTCGACGACCAGCTGTGTTTCAAGCTCTACGCCGCGTCCCGGGCGGTGACCCGTGCGTACAAGCCGATGCTGGACCAACTGGGCCTGACCTACCCGCAATACGTGGTGATGCTGGTGCTGTGGGAGTGGCATGACACGAGCCCGTCGCAACCCACCGTCAAGGCGTTGGGCGAACGCCTGATGCTCGACTCGGGCACATTGACGCCATTGCTTAAACGCCTGGAGCAGCTCGAATGGGTGCGCCGCCGCCGCAGTGCCAAGGATGAGCGGGAAGTGCACCTGAGCCTGAGTGAAGCCGGTGTGCAACTGCGCGACGAGACCCACGGCCTAAAGACCCGTTTGTTGTGCGACAGTGGTATCGACCTGAACCAGGCCGATGCCTTGCGCGCGGGCCTGGATCAGTTGCTCCGGCAGATCAAAGATTTGTCGCCTTCGGCACCCACAGATCCAGCAGCCCGTTAAGTTCTTCGCGACGGAACGGTTTGGCCAGGTAGTCGTTCATTCCCGCCGCCCGGCAACGCTCGCGTTCTTCGGACAGGGCGTTGGCGGTCAGGGCGACGATCGGCAGGTCCGGCCAGCGTCCACTGCGGCGAATCTGCCGACTGGCTTCGTAGCCATCCATCACCGGCATGTTGCAGTCCATCAACACCATGTCGAAAGGTTGTTCCTCAAGTCGTTTGAGCGCCTCGCCACCGTGAGCCGCCACAATCACTTCACACCCCAGCTTGCTGAGCATGCCCTTGGCCACCAGTTGGTTGACGGGATTGTCTTCCACCAACAGGATCCGCGCGCGGTGTGCCAGCGGGGCGGCTTCCATTTGGATCGGGTCGAGGATCAATTGGGCTTCGCTGCGCAAATTGCGTTGCAGGATCTGGTACAGCGCGTTGCGGCTCAGCGGTCGCGCCTGTTGCTGCAACGGCGCCAGTGCCGCCACCTCTTCGCTGGGCATGAAATTGCCATAAGCCGTTACCAGCAGGATCGGTGCGGTGATGCTGGGGCGTAGGCTAAACAGGCATTGCGGGCAGTCAGTGATCAATAAGTCTGGCGTTTGCCCACTGACATCTTCGTCGCGCGGGTAACAGCGGGGCGTCAGTCCCCAGTGGGGGAGCAGGGTGGTGAGCAGTTCCGTCAGGCCGCTGTCGGCGCTGGTAATGGCGATCACCTCGCCCTGGAGTGGCGTCAACCGCACGGCGGGCAAGTGAGTCGGCAGCGGCAGTTCGGCGCAGAACTGGCTGCCAAAGCCCACCTCAGAACTGATGCTCAAGCGGCCGTTCATTGCCTCGCACAGGTTATGCGTCAGCGCCAGGCCCAGTCCTGTGCCACCGAACTGGCGGGTGATACCGGCGCCAGCCTGTGTGAACGGCTGGAAGATCTTCACCTGGGCTTCCTGCGCGATGCCGATGCCGGTATCGCACACTTCAATGCGGACCCGGCCGTCCGCGCTGCTGAGGCGCACATCCACCCGACCGAAACGCGTGAACTTCAGGGCGTTGGACAACAGGTTGCTGACGATCTGTCGCACCCGGGTCGGGTCACCCAGCACCTGGGCTGGAAATTGCGGGTCGATCAGGCAGGTCAACTCGACACTCGGCGCGGCGTTCTGCGACAGCAGGTTGGCAGTGTCTTCCACTTGTGCGCCCAAGTCGAACGGGATGCGCTCCAGCTCCAGCTGACCTGCATCGAACTTGGACAGATCGAGGATATCGTTGAGCAACTCCACCAGCACCTTGCCCGAGTCATGGGCAATGGACAGTTGCTGGCGTTGCTCGGCGTTGAGCGGGCTGTCCAGCGACAGGGCGATCATGCCCAACAGGCCGTTGAGCGGCGTGCGGATTTCATGGCTCATGTTCGCCAGGAACGCCGCCCGCGCCTGAGCCATGGCCAATGCATTTACCTTCGCCGCTTCCAGCTCATCGTTGGACTGGCTCAGGCGCTGGTTACTGGCTTTAAGTTCGAGCGTACGGGCAGAGACGATGTCTTCCAACTGTCCCAGGTACTCGGTCAGCCGGTCTTCGGCGTGACGCCGTTGCTGGATTTCTGTCTCCATGTTTTCGAACTGCTGGTTGGCGACGTTGACCAGTACGCCGATTTCGTCATGCTCGTGCCCGGGAGGGCAGTCCAGGCGCGCCTGTTTGCGATTGCTCAGTTCACGGATCACGCGCACCAAAGGCTGGGTGAGCATGACGTAGAACAGCGCTAGCAGGATGCCGGTCAGCAGCAGGCTGCGGGCGAATCCGTTGAGCAAGGTGATTTCGGCACGGTGCAGGAAGCGGCTGCCAAAGGCGTAGGTGTCCACGTCGAGGCGCAGTACGCCCAGGGATTCATTGGGCATATGGCTCAGGAACAGACGGTCTTCGAACTGCCGGTTGGCACCAAACAGGAAGTCACTGATGGGGCGGTAGGCGCTTTCCTTACGTGGCCGGTCGACATCCGCCAGTACCACGCCATTGTTGTCGATCAACCGTGCGTGAATGATCGCAGGGGAGCGCAACAGGCCAAGGGTCAACTCCTGGGCTAGTTCGGCGTCGATGTTGTAGGCGATGCGTGACGCCGGGTTGTGGCTGATTTCCAGCAGCGAAGCAATTTCACGGTTGATGGATGCGTCTTCGCTGGCATAATCAATGCCGATTTGGATCAGGCTGAGCAAGGTTCCCAAGACGAAACCGACCAGCACAGTCAATCTGGCTTGTTTATAAGACAAGCGGTGGGCGAACTTGATATCCATCGAGTGTTGAGCCACTTCACGTTTCCCTTCGCCCGGCAAGCATAGCTGAACATCCACAGGCTCTGGCTTTCCCGGCATGAATCGTTTTTTTATGCAGCCTTGTGCGGTCTGCCGCAGGGCTGCCAATACGCCATCTTTGCAAGAACTTGCCAGAGGAATCATCGTGGATAGTCGATTGAATGCCTTTCTTGAACGGGCCGACGCAGTACTCGCACGCCTGGAACCCTTGTTGCCCGCGCCTCGTCAAGCCATCGACTGGGACCACTGCCTGGCTGCCCGTTGGCAGCGAGAAGGCCGTGCCGGCTTCCTGTTGCCGCTTGAAGTGAGCCTGGACATGCGCCTGTCCGACCTGATCGGCGTGGACAAGCAACGTGAGCAACTGGCTCGTAACACGCAGCAATTCCTTGATGGCCTGCCCGCCAACCATGCGCTGCTGTGGGGATCGCGCGGCACCGGTAAGTCGTCGATGGTGCGTGCCCTGCTGGCCCAGCACGCCAAGGCCGGTTTGCGCCTGATCGAAATCGAGCGTGATCACCTGGCCGATTTACCGCGTGTGGTCGAGCAACTGCTCAAGCTGCCGCAACGTTTTGTCTTGTTCTGCGATGACTTGTCGTTTGAAGCGGGCGAAGGCGACTACCGCGTGCTCAAAAGCGTGCTGGATGGCTCGCTGGAGCAGGCCCCGGAAAACGTCTTGCTGTATGCCACCTCCAACCGCCGCCACCTGGTGCCGGAAAACCAAAGCGACAACGACAATTGGAAGCGCGTGGATGGCGAGTTGCATCCCAGCGAAGCGGTGGAAGACAAGATTGCCTTGTCCGACCGTTTTGGTCTGTGGCTGTCGTTCTATCCGTTCACCCAGGAGCACTTCCTGGATGTGGTGGAGCACTGGATCGGTGAACTGGCGAACAAGGCCGGTTTGCAGTGGCAGCGCGATGAAGCCCTCGACATTCTTGCCGTGCGCTGGGCGACCGGGCGTGGCAACCGCAACGGTCGTTGCGCGTATCAATTCGCCCGTTACTGGGTGGGACTCAAATTGCTGGAGCGTCAACCATGATCGACCTACAACACGCCGGCACCGGCCTGGATGGCTATGCCATGCTCTGCGCGCAGCTGGAATCGCTGCTGGCCGACGAGCGCGACTTTATTGCCAACAGCGCGCAGTTCTCTGCGTTTCTGTTCAATCAGTTGGACGACCTGAACTGGGCTGGTTTCTACCTCAACCGCAATGAAGAGCTGGTATTGGGGCCGTTCCAGGGCCAGATCGCCTGCGTGCGCATTCCCTTCGGCCGTGGAGTGTGCGGCGCGGCTGCTGCATCGCGGCAGACCCAGCGGGTCGAAGATGTGCATGCCTTTCCCGGGCATATTGCCTGTGACAGCGCCTCTAACAGTGAACTGGTGGTACCGCTGGTCAAGGATGGCAAACTGGTGGGTGTGCTTGACCTCGATAGCCCGTCACTGGCCCGCTTTACCGCGCAGGACCAGGCGGGCATCGAACAGTTGGCGGCGATTTTCCTGCGCCTGACCAACTGCTGATTCGACTAAGGGGGGCTAGCTCCCCTTTTTTGTTGTCCAGGTCTTGAAGCTGTACCTGCAGAGCGCGCTCCAGTTCCAGCATGAGTTTTTTCCAGTGACTTCACCCCAGCCTCGATCAGAGGCCGGTCCTCGTCGCGGGTACAGGCTTGTTCCAGGGTCTCGCAGTGCGCAGCCAGTGAGCTCGCCTGAACGATACGGGCCGCGCCTTTTATTTTGTGGGCCTGTTCGATGATGTCCTGGGGGATGCCTGCCTGGCCATCAGCCCGAGCAGTTCCAGGCGATCATGGCGGCTGCTGTTCAACAGTTCTTCCAGCAGGCGTCGGCTCATCTGTGCATCGCCGCCGGTAAGGGCCTCGAAATCGCGGAGGTCCAGAGCCAGGCTGGTAGGTTGCGGGGCGATTTGTCCCAGTTGCTGTTCCAATGCAGTGAGGCTGATGGGCTTGAACAGGCAATCGTTCATGCCTGCTTGTACGCAGCGGAGTTTTTCTTCGGGCTGAGCGTTGGCGGTAAAGCCCAGCACCATGCACGGTGTCAGTTGTTCACGCTGTTCATACTCGCGGATCGAGCGGCTCAATTCGTAGCCATTCATGATGGGCATGTTGCAGTCAGCTATGACCAAGTCGAAGTGTTCGTGACGCCATGCCAGGAACCCCGCCGCGCCGTGGTTGGCCGCAGTGAACTGGTGTCCCAGGTAAGCCAGTTGCTGGCACATCAACAGGCGGTTCGCCGGATGATCGTCCACGACTAACACATTCAATACCGGCGCGGCGACTTGTGCCACGGGCTTGATTTCCTCCACCGCGCGCATGGGTTGCAGTCGGGTCATTTTCAGGCTGATATGCACCTGGGTGCCCACCATTGGCACACTGCTCAAGCTCAATTGCCCGCCCATCATTGCGCACAAGCTACGGCAGATCACCAGCCCCAGGCCGGCACCACTCCTGGCCAAATGCCCGGAATTGTCAGCCTGGGCAAAGGGTTCAAACAGGCGCAACTGGTCATCCCGACTGATGCCTATGCCGGTGTCTTCCACTACCAGTTTCATTTCGATTTGCTGTGCCAGTTCGGTGGGCAATACTTCCACTTTGATTTTTACTTGGCCGCGCTCGGTGAACTTGATCGCGTTGCTGATCAGGTTGGACAACACCTGCTTGAAACGCAGCGGGTCGATCAGCACTTCGGTGTTGTCCAGGTCGGGCTGGAACTCCAGCAGCAAGCTGAGGGTTTTCTGGCGTGCCAGGCCGTCGAAAACACGGACCACCGACGCGATCACCTCCCGCAGGTTGACGCGTTCGGGTGCCAGGCTCAGACGGCCCGACTCAATGCGCGCGATGTCGAGAATGTCGCCGATCAGTTCCAGCAGGTCCTTCGCCGAGCTATAGGCCACCTCGATGGCCGGGCGATCGAGATGACCTTGGTCGGCCCGCTTCAGGGTCAGCTCCAGCATGCCGATCACCGCGTTCATCGGCGTACGGATTTCATGACTCATGGTCGCAAGGAACGTACTCTTGGCTCGGTTGGCTTCGTCGGCGCGCTCCTTGGCGGCGCGAATTTCGTCGAACAACTGGCGTCGTTCACTGATGTCGATCCAGCCACCGATGATGCCTTGGACTTCGCCGATGGAGTCGCGGTACGGCAGGATCCAGTGGTAGATCGTGAGTTTTTTCCGCGAATATTCAGGGTCCGATCCAGGATCATCGGATTGCCTTCGGCCATCACGCGTTGGTAGTCGGCATGAAGTTTCGCCGCATCCGTTTCCAGTACCGCGCTCATCCGGATCGCGCTTTTGCCGATCACCTCTTCGCGTTTCACATTGAAAACTTGCAGGTAGCTGTCGTTGCAGGTCTGCAGCAAGCCTTTGCGATCGCGTACGTAGATGGGGTGTGGCGTTTCATTGACCAGTGCGCGCATGAATTCAAACTGATCATTCAGGGCGCGCTCGGCCATCTTGCGGTGTTTGATCTGGCGGCGCATGTAGGCGTTCCAGGTCAGGGAAATCAGCAGCAGCAACCCGGTACCGATGATGATTTGGGTAATCAGTTGGTGGTAGTTGCGCCAATAACTGTCGGAGGCCGCGGTGTAGCCGCGCCAGCGGCTATTGATCACACCCAGCTCATCGGGGGCGATGCTCAGTAACGCCTTGTCCAGAATCGAGCTGAGTTCGGTGGCTCGACGTGAGGTGGCTAATGAAAAGATGGCGGGCATCGTGCCGACGCTGAAGCTGATTTGAATCTTGTCCAGGAACGTTGGGGAGGAGAGGAAATAGTTGGCGATGACCAATGTATTTACGGCGCCGTCGACGTGCCCTTGTACAAGCAGTTCAGCGGATTTGAAATTGTCGCCTGTTTCTACCAATTGAATAGTCGGAAAATTTTCTCGCAGAAACGTTGTCATGGGGCTGCCTTGCGTGACGGCCAGGCGCTTGCCTTGCATTTCCTCCAGGCTGGTCGGTGCGTGGTTGTCCTTGCGCGTCAACATCACATAGGAGTTTTCCAGGTAGGGACGACTGAAATTCAATCGAGCCTCCCGTTCTGTACTGGGTACGATGGCGCCAATGATGTCTGCCTTCCCGGCGTCGACCTGTTCGATCATCGTCTGAACAACGCGCTCGCGCTGAATCTCGAAGCGTAACCCCGTACGCAGGCGAACCAGTTCCAGCAGGTCGGCGGTGATGCCGCGAAAGTTGCCGTCCGCGTCGAAGAAGGTCAGCGGGGCGAAGGTTTCATTCACGATCACTTTGACCACCGGATGGTCTTTCAGCCAACGCTCCTCGCGTGGGCTCAGTTGCAACTTCTTGTCGGTCAGCAAGATATCGCTGCCAGCACTCCAGCGTTTGGCGATCGTTTCCCGTTCATTGGTGGGTACGGCCGTCAGCACGGCGTCGATGATGCCTATGAGGTTTGTTTGATGCCGGAGCATGGCAAAGCTGAACCCGTACGCCTCGTGTTTGCCGAAGTTGGCCATTCGAATGTTTTTGAGGTAGCCCTTGTTGATCATGTAGTGAGTGGAAATGGTATCGCCGAGGAACACGTCTGCCTGGTCGAATGCCACGGCATTTAACGCATTTTGATAAGAGGGGTAGGCACGGATGATCGCTTCGGGGTAGAGCTTTTCCACTTCACTCATGGGCAAATAGTGATAGACCAGGGCCAGGCGCATCCCGGCCAGTCCGTCGCTGAGGCTGCGGGTTTCACCTTCACGGGTCACCAGTACGGGCTGGTCTACGGCATACGGCTTGGACAAGGTGAGGTTCTGGTTTTCTGCTTCAAAGCCGTTGGAGGAGCCCAGTAAATCAATTTCCCCCCGCCTCAAGGGCATGGATGGCTGCCTCCCTTGAAGGATAGCGCAGTACTTTCACTGGCAAAGCCAGAACTTTGGCCAGCAGGCCAGCATAGTCGGCGGTAAGGCCCTCATAATCACGACCGCTGGAGGTGAGGTCAAAGGGAGGGTAGTCAGGTGAGGCAGTGCCCAGCACCAATTCGCGCTTGTTTTGCAGCCATTGGCGTTGTGTCTTGTCCAGATGGGTATCCAGTTGGACGGAGCCTGAGCGGCTCAATAAGGTGAAATGTTCCGGGCCCGTTTGATGGTTCGCGAGCACGGCAGTGCTAAAGCACAAGCCGGCACTCAATGTAAACAGATAGTCCTTTATACGCCTGGGCATCCGCATTCTCACACTAGCGCGTTTCGTTTTGCCATCTCGATAAGTTCTACCAAGGATTTGGCTTGAAGTTTTTGCATGAGCCTCTTTTTATAAGTGCTGACGGTTTTGTTACTGAGGAACATGCCTTTGGCAATTTCCTTATTGGTGCGACCTTGTGCAAAAAGTTGCAAGACCATTAGTTCCCTGTCGTTGACGCTCTTGAACAGTTCAAGTTCCTGGGCTTCGACGCCGTCGACACCACCCGCACTCAAGGCCTGGCTGGGGAAGTAGTTGTAGCCGGACAGCACCGCACGAATGGCGCTGAGCAGCTCGCTCAGGTCACCTTCCTTGCACACGTAGCCATCGGCACCCGAGCGCATGCAACGTGTGGCGAACAGGGTCGGGGACTGGGCTGTCAGTATCAGTGTTTTCATCGGCGTATTCATCGCGTTGAAACGGCATAGCACTTCGAGTCCATCCAATTTCGGAATACTGATATCCAGAATGATGAGATCAGGCAGACATTCGCGGACCATTTGTATGGCGTCGCATCCGTTATCCGTTTCACCCACCACTTTGTAGCCTTCGTGTTCTAGCAACATTCGAATCGCAAGCCGTATAACCGGGTGGTCATCAATAATAAAAACTGTGTTCATGATCATATTCCATGCAAGTGCAAATAAAGCGGGCACATTAGCTCAGAAGAAGAGGGGTGAGCATGAAGCTGAGGGGGAGTGGATATAAAACAGGAAATATCCTACATAAAAAAAGGTATAGGCCTACTGGTTGGTAAGGCTTTGGGAAGCGGCATATAAACAATTCGAAGCTGCGCAGGCTTAGGAGTGAGTAAAGGGAATTAACGATATTCCTTCAGGTGATTTTCCTGGCGTGTAACGTTTAAAGTCCTACATTTACGACCTAAGTAACGGCTTGATCAACGCTATAAGTGCATCTTTATTCAAAGGCTTCGATAAATAGCCCAGCAGGGGTAGTTCGCGTTTGAGCGCCTGGAATTCCAGGGTCACCAGCTCTTCGGTAGGCAGTCCGCTGAGAAGGATGGCGTAATTGATAAAGCGCCGGCGGCTGGCAATCTCAATCAATTCGAGACCGGGAAGATCAGGCAGGCATTGATCGCATAGGATGATGTCGAAAGGAGTTTCGGTCTGCGTCATCGAGCGGATCGCCTGTTCTGCATTTTCCGCAGGGGTCAGTTGGTCGAAGCCAAAGCTTCTGAGCAGACATTGGGTGGCCAGCAGTTGAAAGGGATGGTCCTCCACCAATAGGATGCTGAGGGGGTATCTGGGCATAGAGGGTACACAGTGAGTCAAACATCGATGAGGGGCGTGTAGGAGGCATACGCCCGGAACGTGCGTGATTATTCTTCGGCTAGGTGTGCGAATTCGATCAGGCCGCTCTGTTCCCACCGTAGGGAGATTCTTTTCAGGAACAGGCAGCGTGACAGAGCAGGTAGTTATTGTGGGCTGGAGCGTCCGGTCATTTCTCGCGCCATCTCGGTGGCATAGCTGTCGGTCATCCCGGCAATAAAGTCGATCATGCGCAGGAACGAGGCGTGCAACGGCCATGCGGGGTTCGGTGCGTTATTGCCCAGCAAGTCGAGAATGCGCCGGTTCTTGAACGATGGCGTACGCCCGCCATGCTGCTCCAGGGCCGCTCCGCAGAAGGCGTTCAAGAGGATTTCCAGGGTGGTGTA
The DNA here is from genome assembly GCA_004000515.1 of Pseudomonas poae. Lineage (GTDB taxonomy): Bacteria > Pseudomonadota > Gammaproteobacteria > Pseudomonadales > Pseudomonadaceae > Aquipseudomonas > Aquipseudomonas cremoris. The sequence goes on along the minus strand of CP034537.1, from coordinate 6,708,855 downwards.
GGCGCCGATTTCATGTAGCGTCTTGCGCTTGTCCTGGAAGATTTTCTTGCGGGCCATGTCCTTGGCATCCAGCACACAGCGTTTGGCGGGGCCGTGCATGTGCTCCACCAAGTCGCCAGGCAGTGAGCCGGCCAGCAGGGTATCCTGCTGCTCGACAAAGGCCCGGGCCGCCGCGTTGGTCAAATGTTCAATGGCTTTGCCGCGCAGGATCGCCAGCTTGCGCCGGCGAGAGTCCTGGGAGCCGAGCTGCCGATAAGTCTGCGGCAAGTCATCGCCCACCAAGTCGAGCAGCAACGACTCGACTTCGGCGTACTCCAAAAGGTCCATTTCCAGGCCGTCTTCCAGATCGATCAAGGCGTAGCAGATGTCATCCGCGGCCTCCATCAGATACACCAGCGGATGGCGGGCCCAACGCTGTTCTTCCAGTTGCGGCAGACCAAGTTTGTGGGCGATCTGCTCAAGAATCGGCAGCTCACTCTGGTAGCAGCCGAACTTGTGTTTCTTGTAGCCCAGCGAATCAGCGTGGCGCGCTGTCCAGGGGTATTTCAGGTAAGTGCCCAAGGTGGCGTAGGTCAACCGCGTACCGCCATCAAACTGGTGGTACTCCAGCTGGGTCAGCACGCGGAAACCCTGGGCATTGCCTTCGAAGTTGAGGAAGTCATTGCGTTCAGCGGTGCTCATGTCGTCCAGCCAGCCGCGCCCTGCCGCCTGTTGGAACCAGTGGCGAATCGCGTCTTCGCCGGAGTGCCCGAACGGTGGGTTGCCGATGTCATGGGCCAGGCAAGCCGATTGCACCACCATGCCCAGGTCGCTCGGGTCGCACCAGTCGGGCAGGGCGTCGCGCAGGGTTTCACCCACGCGCATGCCGAGGGAGCGGCCCACGCAGCTGACTTCCAGGGAGTGGGTCAGGCGCGTATGGATATGGTCGTTGCTGGACACCGGGTGCACTTGGGTCTTGCGGCCCAGGCGGCGAAACGCGCCGGAGAAAATGATGCGGTCATGGTCTTTGTGAAAGGGGCTGCGGCCCAGTTCTTCCGGGCTGTGCAGGGGCTTTCCAAGGCGTTCGCGGGTAAGCAGGGTGGGCCAATCCAAGGCGAGTACTCTCCGTGCGGTGAATGACCCCCAGCTTCCCGGTTCAGCTCGGCCTGGGCAAGCGAAAATCTACAGCCCGGCGGCGTCGATATCGATTAACAGCAAGCGCTGACCGTTATCGAAGAATTGTCCGGCGGTGAGGCAGTACTGATTGCTCGTTGCATCACGGTAGGTCGACGACAGGGTCAGGCGTCGCTCTTCCCAGCCCTCGGCGAGCAGGTGATAGAAGTATGGGCGCCATGACCAGTTGTGCCCCAGGTAGCGGCTGTCGGCCTGCCAGGCATCCTGGCGCCACTCGAAGTTGGGGGTCAGTTGGGTGCCATGGGGGTCGCATTGGTAAAACCGCAGCAGCCAGGGAAAGGCCGGCAGTTGGGGTAATTGGCTCAGTGGTGCCTGAGCCTGGGCCCAGGCTTGCAGGATGTTCATCAGCTCGGCCAATTGTTCCCGCAAGTGCATGACTCGCCCTCGCTCCGCCAGTTTTTGCTGGACGTATTCGCCGCGCAGTTCGGCAAAGCGTGGCACGAAAGCGTCGGCGGCGAACCAATCCAGCTGCGCCTGTGCAAACAGATAACCCTGTACATAACGCGAGCCGCACTCCAGGGCAAAGCTCAACTGCGCTTCGGTTTCCACGCCTTCGGCGATGATCCAGCAGCCCGTCTTCTCGGCCATCTGTGCCAGCGCTCGTACCACCTCACTGCTCGGCCCGCCCCGCGCAGCTTCCTGGAACAGGCGCATGTCCAGCTTGAGAATGTCCGGCTGCAACGCCAGCACCCGGTCCAACTGTGAATAACCTGCGCCGAAGTCATCGATGGCGATACGCGCGCCGGCCTCACGGTAACGCGCCACTACATCCGCCAAACGCCGGATATCGCCGCCCAGTTCGGTGATCTCGAACACGATGCGCCGCGGGTCCACCCCGTGGTTGTGAATCTGCTTGAGGCTCGGCAGTGCCTGGCCCGGGCGCAGCCGGTTGATCCAGCGCGGTGAGATGTTCAGGCTCAGGAACCAATCTTCGGGAGCTTCATGCAAGCGGCTCAAGGCGTTGTCGCGAATCTGCCGGTCGAGGCGGCGCAATGTCACGCTTGGGGTCCGTGGGTCGGCGAACAACGGGCCTACAGACTGCAAGCGGCCGTCAGCCTGGCGCAGGCGGCCGAGAGCCTCGACGCCGGCGATACGGCCAGTGGCCGTGTCGATAAACGGCTGGAAGCAGGCGAGCGGTTGCCCGTCGATCACAGGGCCTCCTTAAGAGTGGTGGCGAAAAAAGGCCCGGCCTCAAAACAAGGGCCGGGCCGATTCTGTTAGCAAGAATGCAGCCAGTCAGGCTCAACTTTTGCGCGACGTACCCTGCATGGCTAATTTGATCAGCGGGATTAGGCCGGCACCGAGCCGCACCAGGCGGGTCAGGCTGCTGATACTTCCGCCCTTGGCGCCCTTGCCGGTAAAAAAAGCCCATCAGGGTGACCGCGGCCACGCCCCACAGCGGCGCGTGCTTGATGCCCAGGCTGCCCTGCCAGTTTTGACCCAGGTTGCGCACCTTGGTCAGCGGCACCAGCAGTTGCTGAGACTCGTGGCGGATCTCTTGACGGTGCATTTCCATGCGCAGGCGGATGAGCGCCTTGCGCATTTCCCGCCGTGACGTGTTTTTCGGCATCTCAGTCAGGCTCATGGCAGCAGGCGCTCCCGGTCATTGGCCAGCTCTTCGAGAGTGGCGTGGAACGGGGTGGATTCATCGAATACCGCCGCTTTCAAACGCACTCCGCAAAACGCTGCGGCCAGGGTGTAGAACACGCAGAGGCAAATGATCCCCGTAAGACGGTAGCCGGTGTCCCACACCAGGATCATTACCAAGGTCGACAACCCCACCAGCAGCAACAGCGCAAACACCAGCGCCAGGCCGGCGAACAGCAACAGGCTGACGGTGCGTGCTTTCTGTTCCTGCAGTTCGATGCCAAACAGTTCGACGTGGCTGTGCAGCAAGCCCAGCACGGCTGCGCCCAGACGCCTTGAGGTTGTGCCCGTAGACGAGCCGGTTTCGCCGATAGACATAGGATTAGCGCCTTGTAGCCAGCAGGCCGATCAAAAGCCCACGCCGGCGGCAATACCCACCGACTGCCAGGGGTTGGCCTGCACGTAGTCCTCGGTGGCGGTGACGGCCGCTTGGCCGCGTTCGCGCAGGGAGTCTTCGGTCAGTTGCAAGGTTTCACGGGCCTTGAGCAGGCTGTCATGGATCTTGGTCCGCAGCTCGTCGGCCTGGTCCCCGGCCAACACCTTGGTGTCATCCAGCAGTTTTTCGGTGTCACTGACCAGGGTTTGAAAATCCGCCAGCAGTATTTCTTGAGCAGTCTTTGCAGTTCTTCTGGCCATGGTTATCTCCGTGATTGGCTGATCTTTACATTTGTTTTCGAGTCACCGGCATCGGTGAAGGTTCAGTGCAATTGTCTGGTACAGCTTTTGCTTTGCCTTGGTGCGCGTGCCCTGAGGGCTGCGCTGAATCCGGGCGGTCGGGCAGGAAGCCTTTAAAAACCTTACCCCAAATAACTGAAATTCGCGGAAAAACCCTATCGGCAACAGCCTTTTGTGTTGATCGCTGCGCTAAAGCGGTTCACGCCCACTGCAGAGGGGTGGGACCGGTGGTGCCAAATTAGTGCGCGAAACCCTGGCTTGAACCGCTTTGGTGCTTTTTGCCTTTATTGCAGGCCTGCCAACCTCCATGGAAAATTTGCAAAGTGCAGTGGACACCCTCGTCCACAGCTCCAACACCCTGTTTATCTTGATCGGTGCGGTCATGGTCCTGGCCATGCACGCCGGTTTCGCGTTCCTGGAAGTCGGCACTGTGCGCCAGAAGAACCAGGTCAACGCACTGTCGAAGATCCTCAGCGACTTCGCCATCTCCACCTTGGCCTATTTCTTTATAGGCTATTGGATCTCCTACGGCGTCAGCTTCATGCAGCCGGCGGCAGTGATCAGCGACGATCATGGCTATGGCCTGGTGAAGTTTTTTCTTCCTGCTGACCTTCGCGGCGGCGATCCCTGCGATCATCTCCGGCGGCATCGCCGAGCGTGCACGTTTTGTTCCGCAGTTGTGCGCTACCGCGTTGATCGTAGCGTTTATCTACCCGTTTTTCGAAGGCATGGTGTGGAACGGTAATTTCGGCTTGCAAGCCTGGTTGCTGGCGACGTTCGGCGCCAGCTTCCATGACTTCGCCGGTTCCGTGGTGGTGCACGCCATGGGCGGTTGGCTGGCGCTGGCGGCGGTGCTGTTGCTGGGCCCGCGCAACGGGCGCTACCGCGAAGGGCGGCTGGTAGCGTTTGCGCCGTCCAGCATCCCGTTCCTGGCCTTGGGGTCGTGGATTCTGATTGTCGGCTGGTTTGGTTTTAACGTAATGAGCGCGCAAACCCTGAACGGCGTCAGTGGTCTGGTGGCGGTCAATTCGCTGATGGCGATGGTCGGTGGCACGGTGGCGGCGCTGATCATCGGTCGTAATGACCCTGGCTTCCTGCACAACGGCCCATTGGCCGGGCTGGTTGCGATTTGCGCCGGCTCCGACCTGATGCACCCAGTGGGCGCGCTGGTCACGGGCGCCGTTGCCGGTGCTTTGTTTGTATGGTGCTTTATCGCAGCCCAGGACCGCTGGAAGATCGATGACGTGCTCGGCGTGTGGCCTTTGCACGGCCTGTGCGGCGTGTGGGGCGGCATTGCCTGCGGGATCTTCGGCCAGACCGCGCTGGGCGGCCTGGGCGGCGTCAGCTTGATCAGCCAGTTGATCGGCACAGGCCTGGGCGTGGTAGTGGCGCTGGGGGCGGCCTGTTGGTGTACGGCGTGATCAAGCGCGTGCACGGGCTTCGCCTGAGCCAGGAGGAGGAGTATTACGGCGCAGACCTGTCGATCCACAAGATCGGCGCGGTCAGTCAGGATTGACCGGCGGCTCTGCCTGCGGGTAAAAACCGTGCAGCAGGCGGTAGCGGTTGTGCCGTACTTCGTCGACGCGCGCCTGCACCTGTTGCTCCGGCAGGCCCAGCAGGACTAGCGCGTGGGAAGCGAGCATCAGGCTCGACTCCAACAACTCGGGCACCACTTCGCTGGCGCCCGCCGCTTTCAACTCAGCCAGTTGGCTGTCATCGCGGGTACGCACCAGGATCGGCACCTCAGGGTTGATCCTTCGCGCCTCCTTCAACACCACCAGCGCCACATCGGTGTTGTCCACGGCGATCACCACCAACCGCGCGCGCTCCAGGCCCACCGCACTGAGCAGCGCACCGCGACGGCAGTCACCGTAATGCACGCTGCTCTCCTCGGTGGCCGCTTCCTGCACCCGTTCCGGGTCGTCATCCAGTGCGATAAACGCCTGTTGCTCGCGGCGCAGAAAACGCCCGATGGATTGCCCGACACGGCCGTAGCCGCAGATCACTGCGTGCCCCCGCAGTTCGGCGTTGAGTGCGGTGATTTCATCCAGTTGCACCTGCTGATTGGGCTTGCGGTGCAGGCGCAGGGCGATGCCCGGTGCGGCGCGCAGCAGCAACGGTGTGAGCAACATCGAGCAAAAGGTAGCGGCGAGCAGCAAGCCGTTGAACTCGTCCGGGATCAGCCGGCTCTGTTGCATCTGCGCCATCAGCGCGAAGCAGAACTCGCCGCCCTGGGCCAGGGCCAAGCCGCTGCGCCAGGCGGTTTCGCTGTCGCTGCCGCGCCACTTGACCAGCGCGGCCACCACGCAGCCTTTGACCAGCATCAAGGTGAGGGTCAGGCCGAGAATCAACAGGCTGTGGCTGACGAACAATTGCAGGTCGATGAGCATGCCGATGCTGACGAAAAACAGCCCCAGCAGAATGTCGCGAAACGGGCGAATGTCCGCCTCGATCTGATGCCGGTAATGACTTTCTCCCAGCAGCATGCCGGCCAGGAAGGCGCCAAGGGCAGGGGACAGTCCCAGCAAATGTGTGAGCCACGCAGTCAACAGGACAATCACCAATGCCAGCAGCACAAACAGCTCGGCCGAATGGGATGCCGCCACTTCATGAAACAAGCGCGGCAACAACCAGCGGCTGGCAAACAACAGGCCGACAAACAGCACCACGGTTTTGCCCAGGGTCAGCGGCAGCGCCCAATACCAGGCCTGATCGCCGGTGCCGGCAAATACCGGTACCAGCGTCAGCAGCAACACGGCCACCACATCCTGGAACAGCAGCACGCCAATCGCATTCTGGCCATGGCTGCTGAAAATCTCGCCGAGGCTGGTCAGCTCCTTGCTGACGATGGCGGTGGAGGACAACGCCAGTCCCACGCCCAGCAGCAAGGCGATGCCTGGCGCCACCCCCAGGATCATCAACAGCACGCCCAGCAGCACCCCGCAGCCCAGCACCTGCAGGCTGCCCAGGCCAAACACCACGCGGCGCAGGGCGAGCATCTTGGTCAGGGAGAACTCCAGGCCCAGGGAGAACAGCAGGAACACCACGCCCAGTTCGGCGAGGTCGGGCAATTCTTCGCTGTCATTTACCCAATCGAGGGCGGTGGGCCCCACGGCCAGGCCGACGCACAGGTAGCCGAGCACAGGCGGCAATTGCAGCCGGCGAAACAGCGCAATCACCACCAGGGATGACGCCAGAATGATCAGCAGGTTGGCAAACACACGCATCTCCATTGCAGGGGCAGACAAAAAGCCGCGAGAATCGCTGAATCAGTTATAGGCCATGGTGATCTGGGTCAGGATTATTGTGGGGCCTGCACGGGGCGAGACTGTTCCTCGCTACAGCCAGCTCCCTCGCCACGGGTTTTCGTTGGGCTTAGAATAATGGCCTACTTTCCATCAGGTCACTTTGTCATGCCTCCTGAATGCCAGTTGTTTACCACTTTGGGCTGCCATTTATGTGAACTCGCCGAGGAAGAAATCATGCCGTTGGTCGAACACGGCTTGTTGGTTGAGTTGGTAGATATCGCCGATTCGGAGGCCCTGTTCGAGGCCTACGGCCTGCGGATCCCGGTGCTTCGCCGGGTCGATACCGGCGCCGAATTGGGCTGGCCGTTCGACACCGAACAAGTGGTGTCCTTCCTGCTCTGACGTTTACGTGATGGCGGGTTTCCAAATATTACGTTACTGTATGTTTGTACAGCGATTGAATAGAGGGAACGCCCGTGGTGAATGTTGAACAACTCAAAAGCAGCGTCAATCGCATGTCCGCCGATGTCGTGCGCGACGCGGTGAACGAGCTGCGCCTCGATGGCCTGGTCACGGAAGGCAAGACGCCCTTTAACAAAGTGCACTTCAATACCTGCTTTGCGGAGATCGAGGCGCTGTTCCAGCGCGCCGGTTACCACAAGCAGCTGGATGTGGTGGGTTATCAGGGCTTGTTGTACGCGTTGTACGACCCTGGCCGCTGGGAAGCGGTGGACGTGCTGCGCTGGCTCAAGGAATTCACCGAGGCCGCCAGTGCTTCGCCGGTATTGCGGGCGCAATTGGCCAAGGCCTGAACCATGCGGGATAATGCCCGCCGGTTTTCTCCAGGCTTTACGCATGTCCACTTCCGTTTTTATCGCCTCCGAGCATCAAGCCAGCACCTTGTACCTGCCACCAGGCCCGTGGGCGACGGTGCTCGATTGCCTGTGCGATCACTTTCCGGCGATCAGTCGTGAGCATTGGCTGGACCGCGTTGCCCGTGGCCGTGTGCTGGACATCAACGGTAACCCCATAGGCCTCGGTCTGGCCTACAAGGAAGGCCTGTGCATCTATTACTTTCGCGAAGTGCCGAACGAAAAAGTGATTCCGGTGCAGGAAACCATCCTGTATGCCGATGAACACCTGGTGGTCGCCGACAAACCGCATTTCCTGCCCGTGACGCCTGCCGGTGAATACGTGGAGCAAACTCTGTTGCGCCGCCTGATCCGCCGCCTGGACAACCCTGCGCTGGTGCCGTTGCACCGCATCGACCGGCATACGGCGGGGCTGGTGTTGTTCTCGGCCAATCCGGCAAGCCGTTCGGCGTATCAGCAGTTGTTTCCTACGCGCAAAATCGACAAATTCTACGAAGCCATCGCTCCGGCCCTACCGGGCCTGACATTCCCATTGGTGCACAAAAGTCGCCTGGTGGATGGCGAGCCGTTCTTTCGCATGCAGGAAGGCGCTGGCGCCAGCAACACCGAAACGGCGGTAGAGGTGCGTGAGAAAAAGGGCGAGCTGTGGCGCTATGGCCTGTTCCCTGTGACTGGCAAGAAACACCAGTTGCGGGTGCATATGACGGCGTTGGGGGCGAGTATCTGCAACGACCCGTTTTATCCCGACGTGATCAAGGATGCCGTGGACGATTACGCCAACCCGCTCAAATTGCTGGCCCAGGGCGTGCGCTTCGTCGATCCGGTCAGCGGTGAGGAGCGCAGTTTCCGCAGCGCAATCACGCTCGACTGGTAAACCCCGCAAACGACAAGGCCCGCGCGAGGCGGGCCTTGGTGGCAAACGCTAAGACTTACAGGTCTTTAACGGTGCGGACCTGATCCTTGTTGATACGGGTCTGCTTGCCGTCCAGTTGTTCGAACTCGTAGAAGCCCGAATCCTTGTCGAATTTAGGGGTGTCGACGGCCTGGATTTCGCGACCGTCATTCAGGGTGATCACTGTAGGCGAGGCGCAACCGGCGAGGGTAGCGAGGCCCAGTGCAAGCATGAGAGCGGCGATGGTCCGTTGAGTCATAGTGTTGTCTCCGAAAGAATTCTTTTGAAATGCTGACCTTGTGACGCGCGAGGCGCCGACAAAGTTCCGGGTGCGAGGTTCATTCTGACACGCCCGGCCTGGGGAGTAACAGCTCGGGTGTGTTCAGGTTGGCCAGTCGCGGGTCATCCGCCGAACACGTAAGGCCTACGCCGCCCAGTTGCAGGAAGATCTTGCGCGGGCTGCGCTCGCCAGCGCTCCAGGCCTGTTCCACTGCGTCTCTCAGGGCGGTGGGGATGATGCAAATCAGCGGCTCCCAGAACTCGCCGTGGCGCACCATCACCGGCAACTGCGGGTTGCGTTGCGCGGTCTTACGCAGCCCGGCCAGCAGTCCGGCATCGATGTTGGGTACATCGCACGGCAGGATCAGCAGGTGCCCATGGCGTGCAGCGGCAAGTCCCGCACGGATACCAGCGAGTGGGCCGGGAAAGTCTGGGCTGTCGTCGCTCACCAGTTGGTCGGCATAAGCGGCGTAGTGCTCATGATTTCGGTTGCATGAAATGATCAAGTCATCCGTGAGTGGCCGGGCCAGGCGTTGCAAGTGGGCGATCAAGGGTTCGCCCTGCCATTCCAGCAGGCCTTTGTCCTGGCCGCCCATGCGTTGGCCGCGACCACCGGCCAGCAGCAGGATTGAACAGGGCAGGGGCGAAGAATCGAAGGGCATGGCGGTTCCGCTGCGGCAGGCAAATAGGGCCCTGTGATATAACACCGGCCTGTTTCTTCGACAACCGGACCGTGCCATGAAAGCCAAGGCTGATGCGCCCTTCGTACCCCTGAATATCGCTGTATTGACCGTCAGCGACACCCGCACCCTGGACACCGACACCTCGGGCCAGGTCTTCGTCGACCGCCTCACCGCTGCCGGCCACAACCTGGCCGAGCGCGTGTTGCTCAAGGACGACCTCTACAAGATTCGCGCCCAAGTCGCCCACTGGATCGCCGAAGACGTGGTGCAGGTGGTGCTGATCACCGGCGGCACCGGCTTCACCGGTCGTGACAGCACTCCCGAAGCCGTGAGTTGCCTGCTGGACAAGCAAGTCGACGGTTTCGGCGAACTGTTCCGCCAGATCTCCGTGGCCGATATCGGCACGTCCACCGTGCAATCCCGCGCCCTGGCTGGCTTGGCGAACGGCACGCTGGTGTGCTGCCTGCCGGGTTCCACCAATGCGGTGCGCACCGGTTGGGACGGCATCCTCGCCGAGCAGTTGGACAACCGCCACCGCCCGTGCAATTTCGTGCCGCACTTGAAGCAGGCGCAACCCTGTGAATCCCGTGGGTAAGCCCGGCAAGACCGGTGCGTTGATCCCGGTAGAGCAGGCGTTGCAACAGTTGCTGGACATGGCCGCCGCCGCGCCGATCCGCGATCAGCACGCCTTGCCCTTGGCTGATTGCGATGGCCGCGTGTTGGCGCAAGATTTGGTGTCCACCCTCGATCTGCCTCCCTGGCCTAACAGCGCCATGGACGGTTACGCCCTGCGCGTAGCGGACTGGAACGGTGAGCCGCTGGTGGTCAGCCAGCGCATCTTCGCCGGGCAGGCGCCGCAGCCCTTGGCCGCCGGTACCTGTGTGCGCATCTTCACCGGTGCGCCGGTCCCCGAAGGCGCCGACTGTGTGGAAATGCAGGAAAACGCCGTGGTCCACGCCGACGAGCGTGTGAGCTTCACCGAGCCATTGCACGTCGACCAGAACATCCGCCCTCAAGGCCAGGAAACCACCGTCGGCGAGTTGGTGCTCACAGCTGGCACGCGCCTGGGCCCGATTGAACTCGGCCTTGCCGCCTCCCTCGGCCACGACCGCCTGGATGTCATACGCCGCCCGCGTGTGGCGGTGCTGTCCACCGGTGACGAGCTGATCGAACCGGGCCTGCCGCTGGGTCCCGGCCAGATCTACAACAGCAACCGTCGCGTGTTGTGCTCCTGGCTTGAACGCATGGGCTGCGAAGTGATCGACGCCGGCATCTTGCCCGATGACCTCGAGCAGACCCGCACCCGCCTGGGGGCTTGGGCAGTGTCGACCTGATCCTGTCTACGGGCGGTGTGTCGGTAGGCGAGGCGGACTTCCTTGGTATTGCCCTGCGCGAAGAAGGCGAGCTGGCGCTTTGGAAACTCGCGATCAAGCCTGGCAAGCCGCTGACCTTTGGGCATTTTCGCGGCGTGCCGGTGATCGGCCTGCCGGGCAACCCGGCCTCGACGCTGGTGACCTTTGCGCTGCTGGCGCGGCCCTATCTGCTGCGTCGCCAAGGTGTGACGGACGTCGAGCCGTTGCGTTTCGAAGTGCCGGTGGGGTTCGAATGGCCCAAGCCGGGCAACCGCCGCGAATACCTGCGTGGGCGTATCGAGCAGGGCAAGGCGATCATCTACCGCAACCAAAGCTCCGGCGTGCTGCGCAGTGCAGCGTGGGCGGAAGGGTTTGTGGAGGTGTTGGAAGGCACGACACTAACAATGGGGGATACCGTCAATTTCATCCCGCTGAGTGAAGTCCTGAACTGACTGACAGTGGAGACCTGATGTGGGAGCTGGCTTGCCTGCGATAGCTTTTAACAGTCATCCATGTGTTGACTGACACACCGCTATCGCAGGCAAGCCAGCTCCCACATTGGGATGTGTGCTTGGCTGGGACTGCTCAGTAATCGTCGCCTCGCTCCGTCACATCCCGCTCCACCGGCCCCGCATCCGGGTCATAGCCCACCGGGAATTTGCCCTTCAGTGTCCAGGCAAACGCAATGATCTCCGCCACCGTGCGGTACAGCTCTTCGGGAATGCTGTCCCCCAGTTCCATGCGCGCCAGCAGCTTTACCAACTCCGCGTTCTCATAGATTGGCACCTCATTTTCCCGCGCCAGTTTCAGGATCTCCTCGGCCAGCGCGTCGTCGCCCTTGGCCGTTAGCGTGGGCGCTTGCTGGCCGTCGTACTTGAGGGCAATCGCCTGGCGTGGCGGGGTTGGGTTCTTCATGCGGTTTCATCCACCCAGCGTTGCTCCAGTCCGGTTTTTGGCCCGCGTGGCGGGGGTGCCGAGGTGGCAGTCGAGGTCGCCGACGTTGATACCCGAGGTCACCAAGCGTTCCCGCAAGTTGCCCAAGTGGCTTTCGATCAGGCTCGCGGTGAATGCGCGCGTCGCCCACAGCTGGCTCGACAACTTGCCCTGGCTCAACTGTGCCTGGACCTGCAACGGCCCCAGCGGCTCCATGTCGAAGGCCAGTTCGACGCGCCAGAGCATCTGCTTGGGGTCTTTACGGTCCTTGCGTTCGGGCTGGTCTTTGTCCGGCGCCGGTTCCTCGCGCTGGAACTTGACCTGCAGCGGCACGATGTCTTGCAACGTACGCATGGGGATTTCCAGCTGCCAGGTGGTTTGCAGGCGACCGTCGGCGGTGGTGCCAGTCTGTTCCAGGCTCGACAGCTGGTGGCTTTGCAGGCGCGAGATGGCACCGGCGGCCAGGCGCAGCAGGTTTTCCAGGTCACCTTCGCCCTCGAGTTTCGCCATTAGCCGTTCAGGCAGCGGGAAGCCAGCAGGTGCCTGGCGGGCGCTGACCTGGCCAAGGGTGTTCAACGGGCTGCGCACAAAGTTGGGCAGCACCTGGGCCAGGGTATTGGCGGCCAGGATCGCATTCAGGTTGGTACTGGTGGGTAGGGCGGGCAGCAAGTCGGCGACCAGGCGCAGCAGGGCGCCTTTCATATCCAGCGGCGGAACCCCCGGGTTTTGCCCGGCGAGCAGCTTGGCCTCGAGAAACGCGCCGCTGTTCTGCACCACCTGCGCCAATACCTTGGGGTTGCTGACTTGCGCCAGGTCGGGCAAGGCGGCGAGCAAGCGGTCGGCGGCTGCGCGCAGGTCGGCCGACGTGCTGTCGCCACGTGGCAGGTTTTGCAAGGCGGTGAACACCGCGTCCAGGGAGCCTTGGCGGCTTTGCTGGGTGGTGAGTTGCTGGGTGACGGCCAGTTGATCCTTGAGCCCGCTCAGCGGCACAAAATTCAGGGTTTGCGCGTTTTGCACCACGGCGCTGAGCAAACTGCCCACCCGCAACGGTTGTGGGCTTTCCACGGTCAGGGTTGCGCCCGCCAAGGCGTTGTTGAGCACCGTCACCAACGAGCGGTAGATCGCCGGTTGCGCCGTGCCCTGGGGCAGCATCTGGGTGGTCAGTACCTTGGCCTGCAGCAACGTGCCCACCGGCATCTGGGTGGTGTCGATACGGGTGAGGGCGGCCACATTGGCGCTCAAGGCTTGCTGCAGGGTGAGTGTGAGGTTGCCCGCAGGCGTTTGGCTCACTGCCACATTGCTGCCCAGTGGCAAGGGTTGCGCGCTGCTGGCCTGCACCAACGTCTGACGGCCGCCGTCCAGGGTCAACTTGAGCAACAGCTGAAAGGCTTCACCGCCTTGTTTCAGGGCGATCACTTCGGCGTTCGCGGTTTTCCCCGGCTCGATCAGGCCGATTTGCGGCTCCAGCAGTTTCAGCAATTCACCTGTCGGGGGCAGCGGGGCAGGCCCGGCCGCCGGAGCGGGTGGAAGCGTAGGAAGGTTGATCTCACCGGTCATCGCGCGCGTCGTCTCGAAGGAAATTGCCCTCTTTAGAGTAGGGCATCGCATGTATAATGCCGCCCGTCTGCAAAGAGAGCGCTAAAAACAACACAACTATTTGATCCAGCTCTCTAAAATCGGTCGCCAAAGCCGTTATTGTGCATTTCTCTTTAACGGCCGCTGCACCGCCGACTTGAACCGTAAAGGCCCGCGATCTTTTGACCAGCCCTCTTCTTGAAGCCGTAGCGCTCTCCTGTGAACGCGACCTGCGCCTGCTGTTCGAACACCTCGAACTGCGGCTGGCGGGCGGCGACATGGTGCAGGTCAGCGGCCCCAACGGCAGCGGCAAGACCAGTTTGCTGCGCCTGCTGGCCGGGTTGATGCAGCCGACGGCCGGTGAGGTTCGACTCAATGGCAAGCCGCTGAACGAACAGCGCACCGAACTAGCGCGCAACCTGGTGTGGATCGGCCACGCCGCCGGCATCAAGGACGTGCTCACTGCTGAAGAAAACCTCAGCTGGCTCAGCGCCCTGCATCATCCGGCTTCCCGTGACGCCATCTGGCAGGCCCTTGCGGCTGTCGGCCTCAAGGGTTTCGAAGACGTTCCCTGCCACACCCTGTCCGCTGGCCAGCAGCGCCGCGTGGCATTGGCCCGTTTGTATTTGCCGGGCCCGCCGTTGTGGATACTTGATGAGCCGTTCACTGCCCTCGATAAACAAGGCGTCGCCCAGTTGGAAGAGCACCTGGCCCAGCACTGCGAGCGGGGCGGCCTGGTCGTGCTGACCACCCATCACACGCTCAATCGCACGCCCGTCGGCTACCGCGACCTTGATTTAGGCCGGTGGTCAGCATGAGTGTGTTCGCCCTGCTGGTCGCCCGCGAAGCGCGGCTGTTGTGCCGTCGCCCGGCGGAGTTGGCCAACCCGCTGGTGTTCTTCGCCATCGTCATCGCGTTGTTCCCGTTGGCGGTCGGTCCCGAGACTAAACTGTTGCAAACCTTGTCTCCGGGACTGGTGTGGGTCGCCGCACTTTTATCGGTTCTGCTCTCGCTGGACGGGCTGTTTCGCAGTGATTTCGAAGACGGTTCCCTGGAACAGTGGGTCCTTTCGTCGCACCCCCTGCCACTACTGGTACTGGCCAAGGTACTGGCACACTGGGCTTTTTCCGGCTTGGCGCTAGTCTTGCTCTCGCCGCTGCTGGCGATGATGTTGGGCCTGCCCACCGAATGCCTGCCGATCCTGCTGCTGAGCCTGTTGCTCGGTACGCCGGTGCTCAGTTTGTTGGGCGCAGTGGGGGCGGCGTTGACGGTAGGCTTGAAGCGTGGCGGCCTGTTACTGGCCCTGTTGATTCTGCCTTTGTATATCCCGGTATTGATCCTGGGCAGCGGTGCATTGCAAGCCGCGCTCATGGGCATGCCGGCGACCGGTTACCTCTTGTGGCTTGGTAGCCTGACCGCCCTGGCGGTAACCCTGACACCCTTTGCTATAGCGGCCGGCCTGAAGATCAGCGTCGGCGAATAATGAGGTCTGGCCACGCACTGTTGGCCAGTAAAGACCCTGAGCTGCTTGCACTGACAAGCAGCACCCGTGATGGAAACAGCAATGAACTGGACCTGGTTTCACAAGCTCGGCTCGCCCAAATGGTTCTACGGCATCAGTGGCAAACTGCTGCCGTGGTTGAGCGTCGCCGCCGTATTGCTGATCGGCATCGGCCTGGTCTGGGGCCTGGCCTTCGCGCCGCCGGACTACCAGCAAGGCAACAGCTTTCGCATCATCTATATCCACGTGCCCGCCGCGATGCTGGCCCAGTCCTGCTACGTGATGTTGGCCGTGTGCGGCATTGTCGGCCTGGTGTGGAAGATGAAGCTGGCCGACGTGGCCTTGCAATGCGCCGCACCCATCGGGGCGTGGATGACCGCCGTGGCGCTGGTCACGGGTGCCATCTGGGGCAAACCGACCTGGGGTTCGTGGTGGGTGTGGGATGCGCGACTAACGTCCATGTTGATCCTGCTGTTCCTGTACTTCGGTCTGATTGCCCTGGGCAATGCGATCAGTAATCGTGACAGCGCCGCCAAGGCCTGCGCGGTGCTGGCGATTGTTGGCGTGATCAACATCCCGATCATCAAATACTCGGTGGAGTGGTGGAACACCCTGCACCAGGGCGCCACCTTCACCCTCACCGAAAAACCGGCGATGCCCGTGGAAATGTGGGCACCGTTGCTGTTGATGGTGCTGGGGTTCTACTGCTTCTTCGGTGCTGTGCTGTTGATGCGCATGCGCCTTGAAGTGCTCAAGCGTGAAGCCCGCGCCAGTTGGGTCAAGGCCGAAGTGCAAAGCAGCCTGGGAGCGCGCGGATGAGTTTTGCTTCTTTCAGTGATTTTCTCGCCATGGGCCACCATGGCCTGTATGTCTGGACGGCCTACGGCATCTGCCTGGCGGTGCTGGCCCTCAACGTCGCCGCGCCGATCCTGGCCCGCAAGCGTTACCTGCAACAAGAGGCGCGTCGTCTGCGCCGGGAGACCGAAAAGTGAATCCGCTGCGTAGAAAGCGTCTGTTGATCATCCTTGCCATCCTGGCCGGCGTCGGCATTGCCGTGGCCCTGGCCTTGAGCGCCCTGCAGCAGAACATCAACCTGTTCTACACCCCGACCCAGATCGCCAACGGCGAAGCGCCGCTGGACACGCGTATCCGCGCCGGCGGCATGGTGGAGAAGGGCTCGCTCAAACGTTCTTCCGATTCCCTCGACGTGACCTTTGTGGTCACCGACTTCAACAAGGCCGTGACCATCACCTACCGCGGCATTCTCCCGGACCTGTTCCGCGAAGGCCAGGGCATCGTCGCCCTGGGCAAACTCAACGCAGACGGCGTGGTGGTGGCGGATGAAGTGCTGGCCAAGCACGATGAAAAATACATGCCGCCGGAAGTCACCAAGGCGCTCAAGGACAGCGGCCAGTCCGCGCCAACGCCTGCCAAGGAGGGTTAAGTGATGACGTCCGCACTGTTTATTCCGGAACTGGGTCACTTGGCGATGATCCTCGCCCTGTGTTTTGCCGTCGTGCAAGCCGTGGTGCCGCTGCTCGGTGCCTGGCGCGGCGACCGCCTGTGGATGAGCCTGGCGCAGCCGGCCGCCTGGGGGCAGTTTGCGTTTTTGCTGTTCGCCTTCGGCTGTCTGACCTACGCCTTCATGACTGACGATTTTTCCGTCGCCTATGTGGCCAACAACTCCAACACCGCCTTGCCCTGGTACTACAAGTTCAGCGCCGTGTGGGGCGCTCACGAAGGCTCGCTGCTGCTGTGGGCGTTGATCCTCGGCGGCTGGACCTTCGCGGTGTCGGTGTTCTCGCGCCAATTGCCGCAAGTGATGCTGGCACGGGTGCTGGCGGTGATGGGCATGATCAGCATCGGTTTCCTGCTGTTCCTGATCATGACCTCCAACCCGTTCAGCCGCATCCTGCCGCAGATCCCTGCGAACGGGCATGACCTCAACCCGCTGCTGCAAGACATCGGCCTGATCGTGCACCCGCCGATGCTGTACATGGGCTACGTCGGTTTCTCCGTGGCCTTCGCCTTCGCCATCGCCGCACTGCTCGGCGGGCGTCTTGATGCCGCCTGGGCGCGCTGGTCGCGGCCGTGGACCATCGTTGCCTGGGCCTTCCTCGGTATCGGCATCACCCTCGGTTCGTGGTGGGCCTACTACGAACTCGGCTGGGGCGGCTGGTGGTTCTGGGACCCGGTGGAAAACGCCTCCTTCATGCCTTGGCTGGTGGGCACGGCGCTGATTCACTCGCTGGCCGTCACCGAAAAACGCGGCGTGTTCAAGAGCTGGACCGTATTGCTGGCCATCGCGGCGTTTTCCCTCAGCCTGCTTGGCACCTTCCTCGTGCGTTCGGGCGTATTGACCTCGGTACATGCGTTCGCGTCCGACCCGGAGCGCGGCGTGTTCATCTTGATCTTCCTGCTGTTTGTGGTCGGCGGTTCCTTGACCCTGTTCGCCTTGCGCGCGCCGGTGGTCAAGAGCCAGGTCGGCTTCAACCTGTGGTCGCGGGAAACCCTGTTGCTGGGCAATAACCTGGTACTGGTGGTGGCCGCTTCGATGATTCTGCTCGGCACCCTTTACCCGTTGGTGCTGGATGCCCTGAGCGGCGCCAAGCTGTCGGTAGGCCCGCCGTACTTCAACGCGTTGTTCATCCCGCTGATGGGCCTGCTGATGGTGGTGATGGCAGTCGGTGTTTTGGTGCGCTGGAAAGACACCCCGGTGAAATGGCTGGTGGGCATGCTCATGCCGGTCCTGTTGGGCAGTGTGGCGCTGGCGGTGATCGCCGGTATTGCCTACGGCGATTTCAACTGGGCGGTGCTGGCCACCTTCCTGTTGGCGGCCTGGGTGTTGTTGGCCGGTGCGCGCGATATCGTCGACAAGACGCGCCACAAAGGTTTGATCAAAGGTCTGCCAAGCCTGACCCGCAGCTACTGGGGCATGCAGATCGCCCACATCGGTATCGCCGTGTGCGCGCTGGGCGTGGTGTTGTCCAGCCAAAACAGTGCCGAGCGCGACCTGCGCCTGGCACCGGGCGAGTCCATGGACCTGGCCGGTTACCACTTCATCTTCGAAGGTGCCAAGCACTTCGAAGGGCCTAACTTTACCTCCGACAAAGGCACCGTGCGCGTGGTGCGCAACGGCAAGGAAGTGGCCGTGCTGCACCCGGAAAAACGCCTGTACACCGTGCAAAGCTCGATGATGACCGAAGCCGGCATCGACGCCGGTTTCACCCGCGACCTCTATGTGGCGTTGGGTGAACCGTTGGGCGATGGCGCCTGGGCGGTACGCGTGCATGTGAAGCCGTTTGTGCGCTGGATCTGGTTCGGCGGCTTGCTTACCGGTTTTGGTGGGTTGCTGGCCGCGCTGGATCGGCGGTATCGGGTCAAGGTCAAGAGCCGGGTGCGTGAAGCCCTCGGCCTGCAGGGAGCGGCGGTATGAAGCGTTGGTTGATGGTTGTGCCACTGGCGTTGTTCCTGGTGGTGGCAGTGTTCCTGTATCGCGGCTTGTATCTGGACCCGGCCGAGTTGCCCTCGGCGATGATCGGCAAGCAGTTCCCCGCCTTTAGCCTGCCGACGGTGCAGGGTGACAAGACCCTGACCCAGGCCGACCTGCTGGGCAAGCCGGCGCTGGTCAACGTGTGGGGCACCTGGTGCATCTCCTGCCGCGTCGAGCACCCGGTACTGAACAAACTCGCCGAGAAGGGCGTGGTGATCTACGGCATCAACTACAAGGACGACAACGCCGCCGCCTTGAAGTGGCTGGCAGAGTTCCACAACCCCTACCAGTTGGATATTCGCGATGAAGACGGCAACCTGGGCTTGAACCTTGGTGTCTACGGCGCGCCGGAAACCTTCTTCATCGACGCCAAGGGCGTGATCCGTGACAAGTACGTCGGCGTGATCGACGAAGTGGTGTGGCGTGAGCAACTCGCGGCCAAATACCAGGCGCTGGTCGACGAGGCGAAGCCATGAAGCGTCTGTTAGCCGCCGCTGTATTGGCCCTGGGCTTGGCCGGTGTTGCCCACGCCGCCATCGACACCTACGAATTTGCCAACGATGCCGAACGTGAACGTTTCCGCGATTTGACCAAGGAACTGCGCTGCCCCAAGTGCCAGAACCAGGACATCGCCGATTCCAACGCACCGATTGCCGCCGACCTGCGCAAAGAGATCTTTCGCATGTTGGGGGAGGGCAAGGACAACCAGCAGATCATCGACTTCATGGTCGACCGCTACGGTGATTTCGTGCGCTACAAACCCGCGCTTACCGGCAAGACCGCGCTGCTCTGGTTCGGCCCCGCCGGGCTGCTGCTGGCGGGCGTGGTGGTGATGGCCGTGATCGTGCGCCGTCGCCGCGCCACACCGACCGATGGTTCCGACGCGCTATCCCCTGAAGAGCGCAAACGCCTCGACCAATTGCTGGACACCAAGACTGATGATTGATTTTTGGCTGGCAGCCGGGTTGCTGCTACTGATTGCCCTGAGTTTCCTGTTGATCCCTGTACTGCGCGTGCGCCGTGCCCAGCGTGAAGAGGACCGCACCGCACTGAACGTGGCGCTGTACCAAGAACGTGTCGCCGAGCTGCAAGTGCAGCAAGACGAAGGCGTGCTCAATGCCACCCAGCTCGACACCGGTCGCGCCGAAGCCGCCCGCGAATTGCTGGCCGACACCGAAGGCGTGGAAAAACCCCGCGAATCGCGTTTGGGCAAGCCGCTGCCGTTGTTCGCCGCGATCCTCGTGCCCGTGCTGGGCGTTGCCCTGTACCTGCATTTCGGGGCCAGCGACAAGGTCGAACTGACCCGCGAATTCTCCCAGCCGCCGGTGTCCATGGAAGACATGACCCACCGCCTGGAGCGCGCCGCTGCCGCGCAGCCGGACTCCGCCGAAGGCCTGTACTTCCTCGGCCGCGCCTACATGGCCCAAGACCGTTCTGCCGATGCGGCCAAGGTGTTTGAACGCACCGTGGCGTTGGCGGGTCGTCAGCCGGAGCTGCTCGGCCAATGGGCCCAGGCGCAGTACTTTGCCGACAACAAACAGTGGTCGCCCAAGGTGCAGGCCCTGACGGACGAAGCGCTGAAGCTCGACCCGAAGGAAGTCACCAGCTTGGGCCTGTTGGGTATCGCCGCGTTCGAAGGCCAGCGGTATCAGGAGGCCATCGACTACTGGAATCGCCTGTTGGCCCAGCTACCACCGGAAGACGGCTCCCGCGCCGCGCTGCAAGGCGGTATCGATCGCGCCGCCGAAAAACTCAAGGAGAGCGGTGGCACGGTCGCCCAGGCACCCAAGGCTGTTCTGAAAGTCCGCGTAGATTTGTCGGCCGGCGTGAAGGCCAAATCCTTGCCGGGCGACAGCGTGTTCATCTTTGCCCGCGCCGTCGCCGGCCCGCCGGCGCCTCTGGCGGCCAAGCGCGTGACCGTTGCCGACTTACCGATAACCGTCGAACTGGGCGATGCCGACGCGATGATGCCGCAGTTGAAACTGTCGAACTTCCCCGAAGTCCAACTGGTTGCGCGCATATCCCGGGCCGGTCTTCCGACCGCTGGTGAGTGGATCGGCCGCAGCCAACCCTTGGCCAGCACCACCCTGCATTGCAGCAGCTGACCATCGACAGTCCGGACCAGTAATTTCGAGGAAACGCCCATGACCGCATTCGCACGCATCACCCTGCTCAGCCTGGTATTGGGCTTGAGCGCTTGTGCGGTCCATCGGCCACCCCTTCGCCAACCGGCCCGACCATCCCGCCGTCGGGGCCGTCGACCCAGCCCACCACCAAACCGTCTGGCCCTGTGACTCCGCCGCCTAAACCAGTGCCCACCTCGTCGCCGACCTTCGCCCCGCCACCGGGCGCGGCCAGCCACTGGGACGGCACCATGAAGGTCTACGTGCTGGACGACCAGCCCGACACTTTCTACCGCCAGCGCACCTACTACCGCTGGAGCAACGGCTGGAGTCGCTCCATCAGCCCGAACGGCCCGTGGGAAGAAACCAATGTGCAGGGCGTGCCGCCGGGGTTGAGCAAAAGTACGCGCAATGAAAAAAGGCGACCTTAGGGTCGCCTTTTTTCAAATGTTGTCTCGTCCTGAATAAGGTTTACACCTTCTGACCCAATCTCAGGAGGGCGTAATGAATGCAGGAAAAGGCGCAGTCAGCGTGATTACTCGCTGACCTTTAAATTGTCCGTCGTCGACCAGGTCGAAAAAGGCGAGTTGAGTTATAAAGAGGCTCAAGAGCGCTACGGCATTCAGGGCAAATCGACGGTATTGAACTGGTTACGCAGGCATGGTCGACAGAACTGGAGTCAAGGCGCGTCTATTCGTACCAAGAGATCCCTTTCCATGGATGAGCCAAACAAGCCGCTGACGCCCGAGCAGCGAATCAAAGAGCTTGAAGAGCAACTCGCTCAAGCCAACCAGAAAGCTCAGTTTTTCGAAGCTGTTGTTGATGTACTCAAGAACGACTTTGGTGTCTCTGTCGTAAAAAAGCGATCCGGCAAGTCCTCTCCCAAAGGAAAGTCCAAGACCTGAGTATCAGCCGGGCTTGCCAGTTCATCGGGATTTCCCGACAGGCGTATTACAAACGCATTCGAGCATGTAATGCCCGAGCCCTCCAGGCTCAGGAGGTGATGGTGTTCGTGCACGAAAAGCGCCTCAGGCAACCTAGGCTCGGAACCCGAAAGCTTCATAACCTCATGCATAGCGAGCCCGAAGTCTCGGTAAAGGTCGGTCGAGACTGCCTTTTCGACATTTTGCGGGGTCGCCGAGAGTTGGTTCCTCGCAAGCGGGCCTATCACAAAACGACAAACAGTCATCATCGCTTTCACAGGCACCCCAACTTGCTGAAAGAAGGGCCTTCACAGGTAGTTGCTACGGCGCCAGAACAAGTTTGGGTAGCCGATATCACCTACTTACCGACTCAAGCGGGCGTGGCCTATCTGAGCTTGGTGACTGACGCCTACTCTCGGAAAATCGTGGGGCATCATGTTCACGAAAGCTTGCACACGGAGTCTGTGATTCAGGCATTCAGTAAAGCGCTCAAGTGCAGAACAACAGAACAAAACCTTGTTCATCACTCAGATCGAGGCATCCAATACTGCTCCGAGCTTTATCAGCGGCTGCATGTAAAGCACGGTATCCGGTGTTCAATGACCGATGGTTACGACTGCTACCAAAACGCTTTGGCCGAACGAGTGAACGGGATTTTGAAAACTGAGTTTCTCTTGCATCGGCCCAAAGATGCGGCTGAAGCCGCGCGAATGGTGGATCAATCGGTGCAGATCTATAACAGCGAGCGGCCACATCTATCGCTGAAATACAAAACGCCCGATGCGGTGCATCGGGCGTTTTGAGGCTGAAATAGGTGTAAACCTATTTCAGGACTGGACATGTTCATCAGCTTGGCCGCAATCGCATTCCAACCCGCTGGCTCGTCGATCATCGCCAGGTAGTCATGCCCCGCCACAAACTGCCCCTGGAGCGTGTGCTTGGCCATGATTTCCTTGATGATTCGCGTGGCGGGCCCCAACCCTTGTGGCCTGTTTGAGCGTCGAGCCCGCGCCTGCGCGCTTGTTGGGTAATTGCCGCGCCGAGCACGGTCGTGCGTTGTTCCAGCGCCTTGATATCCGCGCCTTGGTGGAACAGCGGATTACTAATGGTTGGCATCGTTGCGCTGTCGCCATTCACTTCAAGAAACGCCGCCCATTGCAACTCCATCGCGGCGATCTTGCACAGCACGCCGTATTTATTGCTGATACCCATTCGGGCAAGTTCAAGTTGGACGCTGACCATGATGATCGGTAGGGCCCCACGAGACCGACACCCGTAAACGACAGAATCGTCGACGTAGTCGCCAGTGCCGCTTCGGTGCCTCGAAACGCCAATTTTCGCAGCTTCACTTCGATTGCCAGTTGCAGCCACTTGACCGCCATTGCCATTTGCTCGTCACCGGTTGCAAAGGGTGTGTAGGCGCCAAGCAGTTTGGAAAGCTTATGCAGATGCACACCTGTCGAGGCAGTTGCCGATGTGTGCAGGACGGTACCCAGGGGCGTTGGGATCGGCGCGATAGCCGGCCTTACCGCCGCAAGCCCAACCCGGGCTCCAGCAACCCCAACCCCTTCAGCTTGCGGTTGGCAAGCATTCTGTCGGTTTTCGGCGATGGGCCGCACTTGCCGTTCTCGACAAAGTAAGGGTTCATCTTTAACCCGCTTTTATCGCAGACCTTCATATAACTGCGGGCAAGACCTATCGCCGACATGCTGGCGTGAAATCCAGCCAGGCCGGCCAAGGTGGCGAAGAACATGTCCTCCTTGGTTGCCTCGGTTTGGGCGGTATCCCTTATCTGTTCTTGTGTTGGATTCGGCATGTGCTTGCCTGCATGGGTGAGGGGGTGAACGGACACGAAGGTTGAGTTGCACACAGGCGGGGCGACCGGGGGATGGAAACCCGGTAGGGGTATGCCTGCCTGCGTACAACTCGTTCGGCATAATGCGTAACGGATCAAGAATGGTCCGTAGGAAAAGTTCTGACGTGTTCGGCAAAATCGCAAGTGCATCTTGCCCAATCAATGCGATGCGCTTGTGGCAGTACACCCAGTACGGGCGCTCGCCAACCTTTCATAAAACCTTCATCCAGCCGCCCTCCTGTAGTCATGTGCAAGTCATAGGGCTGACACAGCCCGCGCCTACTGTCGTTTGAACTCAACCGCAGCCATCCCCGGCTGTTCAAACAAGACAGAGAAGCCCATGACTCACGCTATCCATGTCGATCACTTGAACAAGACCTTTGCGAAGAAATCCGCGTTGGTCGACCTCGAACTCACCATTGCCGCCGGCGAGATGGTCGCGCTGATCGGCGCTTCCGGTTCCGGCAAGTCCACGTTGCTGCGCCACTTGGCGGGCCTGGCGTGTTGCGACAAGGGCAACGGTGGCAGCGTCAAGGTGCTGGGTCGGGAGGTGCAGGCCAGTGGCCGCTTGAATGGCAAGGTACGGCGGCTGCGCGCAGACATTGGCTACATCTTCCAGCAGTTCAACCTGGTCAACCGCCTGAGCGTGCTCGACAACGTGCTGCTCGGTTGCCTGGGCCGCATGCCGCGCTGGCGCGGCAACCTGGGCTTGTTCAATGCAGAAGAGAAGGCGTTCGCCCTGGAATCCCTGGCCCGCGTGGGCCTGGCCGACCTGGCCGCGCAACGTGCATCCACCTTGTCCGGCGGCCAGCAGCAGCGCGTGGCGATTGCCCGGGCGTTGACCCAGCGTGCTGAAGTGATCCTCGCCGACGAACCCATCGCCTCCCTGGACCCGGAGTCGGCGCGCAAGGTCATGGAGATCCTCGCCGACATCAACCGCCGCGACGGCAAGACCGTGGTGGTGACCCTGCATCAAGTCGATTACGCCATGCGCTATTGCCCCCGAGCCGTGGCGCTCAAGGGCGGGCGCATTCATTTCGACGGGCAGGGCAGCGCCATGAGCAGTCACTTCCTCAATGACTTGTACGGTGCCGATGTGGACACCAGCCTGATGTTTTCCGACCAGACCCGTCGTACCGAAGTCACCCCTCGGCTGGCCCTGGCGCGCGCTTGAAACCCTACCCACGACCCACAGGAATCCATTCCATGTTGAACCGTATCGGTCACGTTTTTCTGTCTGCGGTGTTGCTGGCCAGTGTCGCGATGGGCAATGCCCAGGCGGCGGACAAGGCGATCAACTTCGGCATCATGTCCACCGAGTCTTCGCAGAACCTCAAGAGCATCTGGCAGCCGTTTCTGGATGACATGCACAAGAAGACCGGCCTGACCATCAACGCTACGTTCGCCTCCGACTACGCCGGCCTGATCCAGGGCATGCGCTTTAACAAGGTCGATGTGGCCTGGCTCGGCAACAAGGCGGCGATGGAAGCGGTGGACCGCTCCAACGGCGAGATCTTTGCCCAGACCGCTGCAGCCAACGGTGCCGCCGGTTACTGGAGCGTGCTGATCGTGCGCAAGGACAGCCCGATCAACAACGTCGACGACATGCTCAAGAACGCCAAGAACCTGACCTTTGGCAACGGTGACCCGAACTCCACCTCGGGCTACCTGGTGCCCGGTTACTACGTGTTCGCCAAGAACAATGTCGATGCCGCCACCGCGTTCAAACGCACCCTCAACTCCAGCCATGAAGTGAACGCCTTGAGCGTGGCCAAGGGGCAGTTGGACGTCGCGACCTTCAACACCGAAAGCTGGGACCGCCTGGAAGTCACCCAGCCAGACAAGGCCGCGATGCTCAAAGTGATCTGGAAGTCGCCGTTGATCCCTGCCGACCCAATGGTGTGGAGCAAGGCGCTGAGCGACAGCGAGAAAACCAAGATCCGCGATTTCTTCGCCCACTACGGCGACACCGATGAAGAGAAGGCGGTGTTGAAGAACATGCAGCTGGGCAAATTCCTCGCCTCCAACGACGACCAGTTATTGCCGATCCGCCAGTTGGAGCTGTTCAAACAGCGCACCACCATCAGTGCCGACGACAAGCTGGAAGCGGCGGACAAGGCCAAGAAGCTGGCCGATATCGATGCCGACCTGGCGAAGCTGCAGCAACGCATCTCTGAGCTCGACAAGAAAACGGCAGCAAACGGCTAACCCCTGTGGGAGCTGGCTTGCCTGCGATAGCGGTGTATCAGCTAGCACATTTGTGACTGACAGACCGCCATCGCAGGCAAGCCCGCTCCCACATTCAGATCGAGGACCACCATGACAACTCTGCACGCTGAAGCCGTGGGCAAACGCACCTGGCCGCAATACCTCGGCTGGGGCCTGTTCCTGGTCCTGCTGGCCTGGGCCTGGCACGGCGCGGAAATGAACCCGCTGGCGCTGTACCGCTACTCGGGAAACATGGCGACCTTCGCCGCCGACTTCTTCCCGCCGGACTTCCACGAGTGGCGCTCCTACCTGAAGGAGATGATCGTCACCGTGCAGATCGCCTTGTGGGGCACGGTGTTGGCGATTGTCTGCTCGGTGCCGCTGGGCATCTTGTGCGCCGACAACATCACCCCGTGGTGGGTGCACCAACCGCTGCGCCGCGTGATGGACGCGTTCCGCTCGATCAATGAAATGGTGTTCGCCATGTTGTTTGTGGTCGCCGTCGGCCTCGGCCCATTCGCCGGTGTCCTGGCGTTGTGGATCAGCACCACCGGCGTGCTCGCCAAGCTGTTTGCCGAAGCCGTCGAAGCCATCGACCCAGGCCCTGTTGAAGGCGTGCGGGCGACTGGCGCCAGCGCATTGCAAGAAGTGATCTACGGCGTGATCCCCCAAGTCATGCCGCTGTGGGTGAGCTACGCGCTGTACCGCTTCGAAGCCAATGTGCGCTCGGCCACGGTGGTGGGCATGGTCGGCGCGGGCGGGATCGGCGTGATCCTGTGGGAAAACATCCGCGCTTTCCAATTCGTCCAGACCTGCGCGGTGCTGCTGGTGATCATCGTGGTGGTGAGCTGTATCGACGTGCTGTCCCAACGCCTGCGCAAGCAGTTCATCTGACGACGGAGGGGTGCCCGCGAGGCGCTTTTTTAAGCATGCAGTTGTCTAGACAAGAAGAACCGGTGTACCGCGAGCTCGCGGATATCCTGCGCCGTGAACTGGCCAGCTACAGCGCCGGCGAGTTCCTGCCCGGCGAGGTGCACATGGCCGAGCGCTTTGGCGTCAACCGTCACACGTTGCGCCGCGCCATCGATGAGTTGGTGTTCGAAGGCAGCCTGTTGCGCCGCCAGGGCAAGGGCACCCAGGTGCTTGACCGCCCGCTGATCTACCCGATGGGCGCCGAGACGTCCTACAGCCAGTCATTGTCGGCCCAGGGCGTTGGCGTCGAGGCGGTGTTGCTCAAGCGTCGCTACTGCTACGCCAGCCGCGACGAGGCGCTGCAACTGGGCATCGCCGAGATGGCGCCGATGATCGAGCTGCAAACCCTGCGCAAGCTCGACCACCAGCCCGTCAGCCTGATCCGCCATCGCTACTGCGCCAGCCGCGCGCCGTTGCTGGCCGACTACACCGGCGGTTCCTTGCGCCAGTACCTGCGCGAACGTGACCTGCCGCTGACCCGCACCACAGCCTGATCGGTGCGCGCTTGCCCAATCGTGATGAAGCCGCGCTGCTGATGATGCCTCGGCACTTGCCGGCCCTCACCGTATTCACCCTTTCCCGCGATCGCGATGGCCACCCGGTGGAGCTGGCGCAGTCCACCAGCCGTTCGGATCGCTTCCAGTACCAAGTGGTGACTTGAATGGAGACCCCGATGAATCTGTCCCCGCGTCAGCATTGGATTGGCGTGCTTGCCCGCGCCCAGCTCAGTGAATTGCTACCCCACGAAGCCGCCTTGAAAGACGCCGAGTACCACGTGATCCGCGCCCCGGAAATTGGCATGACCCTGGTGCGCGGCCGCATGGGCGGCGAGGGTGCGGCGTTCAACGTCGGCGAAATGAGCGTGACCCGCTGCGTGGTGCGCCTGGCCGACGGTCGCACCGGCTACAGCTACCTGGCCGGGCGCGACAAGGTCCACGCCGAACTGGCTGCGTTGGCCGATGCGCATCTGCAGGGCAGCCAGCCGAGCCTCTGGCTCAGCGAATTGATCACCACGCTGGCCAATACCCAGGCCACACGCCGCGCGCAAAAGAAGCCGACACCGCCGCCACCAAAGTCGAGTTTTTCACGCTTGTGCGAGGAGAAAACTGATGAACGCACACCTGTTGCAACCGGCTTTCGTCGACCCGGTACTGGACGCCCAGCGCGGTTTTCGTGCAGCGCTCAAGGCCTTGGCCGAACCCGGATTGATCCAGCACCTGCCGTCTGCGCCGCGCCTCGACGGGCTGGCGCCAGCCACCTATGCCCTGTGCCTCGCGTTGCTGGATGTGGACACGCCGCTGTGGCTGGCACCGAGTTTCGACACACCGCTGATTCGCGCCAACCTGGCCTTCCATTGCGGCTGCCCACTGACCCCCACGCGTGAGGACGCGGTATTCGCGTTGCTGGGGAGGCGGACCTGCTCGACCTCAGCGGCTTCGACCACGGCAATGACCGTTACCCCGACCAGTCCTGCACCTTGCTCGTCCAGCTCACCGACCTGGAAGCCGGTCGCGGCCTGGCTTGGCGCGGCCCCGGCATCAAGGCCCAACGCCGGGTGACCCTGCCGGTGCCACAAGCCTTCTGGCAAGAGCGCCAGCGCCGTGAAGCCTTCCCCGTGGCCTGGATGTGTTGTTCAGCGCCGGCCATCACCTGATCGGCCTGCCCCGTAGCAGCCGTGTCGCAGAGGAGCGCACCTGATGTACGTAGCCGTCAAAGGTGGCGAGCAAGCCATCGACAATGCCCACCGCCTGCTGGCCAAAAAACGCCGGGGTGATACCGCCGTTCCTGAACTGAGCGTGACGCAAATCCGCCAGCAACTGCCGTTGGCCGTGGCGCGGGTGATGACCGAAGGCTCGCTGTTCGACGAGGAACTCGCTGCGCTGGCAATCAAGCAAGCGGCGGGGGATTTGGTGGAAGCGATCTTC
Organism: Pseudomonas poae; assembly: GCA_004000515.1. GTDB lineage: Bacteria > Pseudomonadota > Gammaproteobacteria > Pseudomonadales > Pseudomonadaceae > Aquipseudomonas > Aquipseudomonas cremoris. Next base: position 6,680,526 of record CP034537.1, on the reverse strand, counting down.
CTGCTGCGTGCCTACCGCACCACGCTGCCGCGCTTCAGCCCGAGTCTGCCGATTGATACCTCGCAAATGCTGCTGAGCCGGCGCTTGTCGGCCACCTTCAAGGACGTGCCCGGCGGCCAATTGCTCGGCCCGACGTTCGACTACACCCACCGCCTGCTGGATTTCGCGTTGCTCGCCGACGGTGAACACCCCGGCCCGCAAACCACGCCGGATGCGCACATCGACGCCTGCCCGCGGGTGCTCGGTTTGCTCGCCAAAGAAGGCCTGATCAAGACCGAAACCTGCGACAACGCCAACGTCGCCGACATCACCCGCGACCCGCTGGAATACCCCGCCAGCCGTGCCGAGCGCCTGCAAGCCCTGGCCCGTGGCGATGAAGGTTTCCTGTTGGCGCTGGGCTATTCGACCCAACGTGGCTATGGGCGCAACCACCCGTTTGCCGGTGAGATCCGCATTGGCGACGTGGAGGTGTGGATCGATCCCGAAGAGCTGGGCTTCCCCATCTGCCTGGGCAGTATCGAGGTGACCGAGTGCGAGATGGTCAACCAGTTCGTCGGCTCGGCCACCGAGCTTGCGCAGTTCACACGGGGCTACGGCTTGGCGTTCGGGCATGCCGAGCGCAAGGCCATGGGCATGGCGTTGGTGGACCGCTCGCTGCGCGCTGGGGAATACAACGAAGAAATCGTCTCACCGGCCCAGCGCGAGGAATTTGTGTTGGCCCACTGCGACAACGTCGAGGCGGCGGGTTTTGTCTCGCACCTCAAGTTACCGCACTACGTGGACTTCCAGTCCGAGCTGGAGCTGATCCGCAAACTGCGCCAACCGGCCGAGGGCCCGAGCCATGAATGACGCCGCCTACAACTTCGCCTACCTCGACGAACAGACCAAACGCATGATCCGCCGTGCCCTGCTCAAGGCCGTGGCGATCCCCGGTTACCAGGTGCCGTTTGGTGGCCGCGAGATGCCCTTGCCCTACGGCTGGGGCACCGGCGGCATGCAATTGACCGCCGCGATCCTCGGCGCGGATGACGTGCTTAAAGTCATTGACCAGGGCGCCGACGACACCACCAACGCGGTGTCGATCCGCCGCTTTTTCGCGCGCACCGCGGGCATTGCCACCACCGAGGCAACGCCGGAGGCCACAGTCATCCAGACCCGTCACCGCATCCCGGAAACGCCGCTGCAGGCCGACCAGATCATGGTTTACCAGGTGCCGATTCCCGAGCCGCTGCGCTTTATCGAACCCTCGGAAACCGAGACCCGCATCATGCACGCCCTCAACGATTACGGGGTGATGCACGTGAAGCTCTACGAAGACATCGCCACCTTCGGCCACATCGCCACCAGCTACGCCTATCCGGTGATGGTGGACGAGCGCTACGTGATGGACCCGTCGCCGATCCCCAAATTCGACAACCCCAAACTCGACATGAGCCCGGCGCTGATGCTGTTCGGTGCCGGTCGCGAAAAGCGCCTGTACGCGGTGCCGCCGTATACCCAGGTCACCAGCCTCGACTTTGAGGACCACCCCTTCGAAGTGCAGCAGTGGGCGCACAACTGCGCCATTTGCGGCAGCCATGAGTCGTTCCTCGATGAGCTGATTCTGGACGATGCCGGCACCCAGAGTTTTGTGTGTTCCGACACGTGGTATTGCGCCCAGCGGGTCAAGGAGAACAACCAGTGAGCCAGCCTTTGCTTCAAGTGCGTGACCTGTCGCTGTTGTACGGCCCGGAGACGGGCTGCCAGGGCGTGAGCTTTGATCTGTACCCCGGCGAAGTGCTGGGGATTGTCGGCGAGTCCGGCTCGGGCAAGTCCACCTTGCTCTCGTTGCTGAGCGGGCGTTTGCCACCCCAGGCGGGCAGCATCGGCTACCGCAGCCAGGACGGCGAATGGCTGGACCTGTACAGCGCCAGTGAAGCCGAACGCCGCACCTTGCTGCGCACCGAATGGGGGTTTGTCGAGCAGAACCCGCGGGACGGTTTGCGAATGGGCGTGTCGGCCGGGGCCAACATCGGCGAGCGGCTGATGGCGCAAGGCGTGCGTAATTACGCGCAGCTGCGCGGTGCCGGCCTGGAGTGGCTGGCCCAGGTGGAAATCGAGCCGCAACGCATCGATGACTTGCCGCGCACGTTCTCTGGCGGGATGCAGCAGCGCCTGCAAATCGCCCGCAACCTGGTCTCCAGCCCGCGTCTGGTGTTCATGGACGAACCCACCGGCGGCCTGGATGTGTCGGTGCAAGCGCGTCTGCTGGACCTGCTGCGTGGCCTGGTGCGTGAGCTGGACCTGGCGGTGGTGATCGTCACCCACGACCTCGCCGTGGCGCGCCTGCTGGCGGATCGCCTGATGGTGATGCGTCGCTCGCGGGTGGTGGAAACCGGGCTCACTGACCAGATCCTCGACGATCCACAGCACCCTTACTCTCAACTGCTGGTGTCTTCGGTATTGCAGCCATGACAGACGTCTTGATCGAGGTCCGTGACCTCTCGAAAACCTTCACCCTGCACCAGCAAAACGGCGTGGTGCTCAACGTGCTGCGCGGCGTCGAATTCAGCGTGAAGGGCGGTGAATGCCTGGTGCTGCACGGCCAGTCCGGCGCGGGTAAAAGCACCTTGTTGCGCACGCTGTACGGTAACTATCTACCGGCCGGTGGCAGCATCCGGGTGCGGCATGCCGGTGAGTGGCTGGAGCTAGTGGGCGCCGATCCCCGGGACATTTTGCAGGTGCGCCAGCAAACCCTCGGTTACGTCAGCCAATTCCTGCGGGTGATCCCCGCGTGGCGTGCCTGGACGTAGTGATGGAGCCGGCCCTGGCCCGTGGCTGGTCGAAGGCCGAAGCCCAGGCGCGTGCCGAACAGTTGCTGACGCGCCTGAATATCCCCCCAACGCTTGTGGCAACTGGCGCCCGGCACCTTCTCTGGTGGTGAGCAGCAGCGCGTGAATATCGCCCGGGGGTTCATGGTGGCCTGGCCAGTGATGTTGCTGGACGAACCCACCGCGTCCCTCGACGACAACAACCGGCAGGTGGTGCTGGAACTGATGAACGAAGCCAAGGTGGCTGGCGCTGCGCTGATCGGCATCTTCCACGACCGCGCCGCCCGCGAGGCGGTAGCCGACCGCCATTTCGACATGACCCCGATGCCCGTTGCCCAAGAGGAATACGCCCATGTCCGCTGAACAGATCCTCAGCAATGCCCAACTGGTGACCGCTGATCGCATGTTCCTTGGCACCGTGGTGCTGCGCGACGGCAAGATCGTCGACATCGCCGAAGGCCGCAGCCAGTTGCCCCAGGCTCAGGACCTGGGCGGTGATTATCTGCTGCCGGGCCTGGTGGAATTGCACACCGATAACCTGGAAAAACACATGACCCCACGCCCCGGCGTGGACTGGCCCTCGACCTCGGCGGTGCTCAGCCACGACGCGCAGATCATCGCGGCGGGCATCACCACAGTGTTCGACGCGGTGTCCATCGGCGACGTGAACCCCAAGGGCAACCGCATGAAAAAGCTGCCAGCGATGCTCGATGCCATCGCCTCGGCAGAAAGCGCCGGGCTGACCCGTGCCGAGCACCACCTGCACCTGCGTTGCGAGCTGTGCCACCCGGACACCCTCAGCGTTTTCCGCGACCTGGTGGAAAACCCGCTGGTGCGCCTGGTGTCGGTGATGGACCACTCGCCGGGTCAGCGCCAGTTCGTGCTCGAAGCCAAGTACCGTGAGTACTACATGGGCAAGTACCACCTGAACGACGAAACCATGGACGCGTTCATCGTGCTGCAAAAGGCCAACTCCGAGGCCTATAGCGACCGGTATCGTGCGGCCATCGTCGAGCATTGCCTGGGGCGAGGCTTGTCGGTCGCCAGCCATGACGACGCGACCTTGGCGCACGTGGAAGAGTCGGCACGCTACGGCATGACCATCGCCGAATTCCCCACCACGCTCGAGGCAGCGAAGGGCTGCCAGGCGCTGAACATGAAAGTTCTGATGGGCGCGCCGAACGTGGTGCGCGGGGGGTCGCACTCGGGTAATGTGGCCGCCGCCGGCCTGGCTGCCGAAGGATTGCTGGATATACTTTCCAGTGACTACTACCCGGCCAGCCTGTTGCAGGCGGCTTTTGTGCTGGCCGACCAGCAGGACGGCGGTGACCTGTCGCGCGCGGTCAAGATGATCAGCCTGGCGCCTGCGCGAGCGGCGGGGTTGAATGATCGTGGTGAAATCGCCATCGGCCTGCGCGCCGACCTGGTGCAAGCCCGCAGCCGCGAAGGGCTTCCCGTAGTGCAACAAGTGTGGCGACAAGCGAAGAGGGTGTTTTGATGGCAGGCAGGTTGATCTATCTCATCGGGCCGTCCGGCTCGGGCAAGGACAGCCTGCTGGATGCCGCACGCCCGCGTTTGGCCGAGCGCGGTTGCCGCATTGTGCGCCGCGTCATCACCCGTTCGGCGGAGGCTGTGGGTGAGGCGGCGCAAGGTGTAAGCCCGGAACAGTTTGCGGCGATGGAGGCCGAGGGTCAGTTTGCCCTCAGCTGGCGAGCGAATGGGTTGTGCTATGGCATTCCTCGCGAGATCGACGATTGGTTGGCGGCGGGAGAAGACGTGTTGGTCAACGGCTCGCGTGCGCACCTGGCGCGAACCCGCGCGCGCTATCCTACGTCGCTGGTGTTGCTGCTGACGGTTGACCAGGCGGTGCTGCGCCAGCGCTTGATCGCGCGGGGCGTGAGTCGTTGGCGGATATCGAAGAGCGCCTGGCGCGCAATGCGCGCTTCACGGCCGAGTTGATCGCGGGTAATGGCGTGGGGTTGTTTGTGTTGGACAACTCCGGGCCGTTGGCACACACAGTCGAGCGCCTGCTGTGCTGCCTGGACCATGGGCACTCGGCATGCGCCTGACGTTGCTGGGCACTGGCGACGCGCGGCAAGTCCCGGTGTATGGCTGCGAGTGCACGGCCTGCGCCCTGGCCCGCAGCGATGAACGCCTACGGCGCCGACCGTGCAGCGCGTTGATCGAATGCGGCGAGCAACGCTGGTTGATCGACAGCGGCTTGCCCGACCTCACCGAACGTTTCCCGCCGCGTAGCTTCAACGGGATTTTCCAGACTCACTATCATGCCGATCATGCCCAGGGTTTATTGCACCTGCGCTGGGGGCAGGGGCTCGTGATTCCCGTGCATGGTCCGGCGGACCCAGAGGGGCTGTCCGACCTCTACAAGCACCCCGGCATCCTCGATTTCAGCCAGCCATTCAGCGAGTTCGAGACGCGGCAGTTTGGCGCGTTGAGCGTCACTGCGTTGCCGTTGCAGCATTCCAAACTGACGTTGGGCTACCTGTTGGAAGGGCAGGGCGGCGCATCGCCTACCTCACCGACACCGTTGGCCTTCCCCCGGCGACACTGGCATGGCTGCGCCGCGAGCCGCTGGACCTGCTGGTGCTGGATTGTTCGATGCCGCCACAGCCCCAGGCACCGCGCAATCACAATGACCTGACATTGGCGTTGCAGAGCATCGAGGACACGGGGGCGCAGCAGGGGGTACTGACGCATGTGGGGCATACGTTGGATGCGTGGCTGCTGGAGCATCGCGGCGCGTTGCCGGCCCATGTCACCGTGGGGTGGGATGGTCGGGTGCTCTGATGTGGACGGTGCGCCCACTTCCACACGCGAACGTCATGGTTTGGCGGAGGGCGTCTCGCTCAGCAATTGCTCGACATATTCCACAAACGCCCGCGCCTTGGCACTCGCCATCCGTCCCGTCGGCAACACCGCCCAGAGATCCCGTGGCGGCAGTTCCCAGTCCGTCAACACGGCCCTGACTTCACCACTGGCGATTTCCGGGGTGAACATCCATTCGGCGGTCATGGCCAGGCCGTGATGGGCGAGCACGCCAGCGCGTATGCCCTCGGAAGAGGTCACGCGCAGACGCCCGTGCGCGGCGATGGGCTGTTCGTGAGTGCCTTGTGTGAACGGCCAGCGAATCGTCTCCCCAGGCTGTAGATCACCGCCTGGTGGTTGAGAATGTCGGCCGGGCTTTGCGGCTCGCCAAAACGCTCGAAATACGTCGGCGTGCCGAAAATTCGGCAGGGGCTTTGCGCGATCCGCCGGGCCGTGAGGCTTGAGTCGCTCAGGTTGCCGATGCGCAGGGCGACGTCGATGCCTTCCTCCACAAGGTTTAGCCTGCGGTCATCGAGCATCACGTCGATGTTCAGGCCGGGGTGTTGTTCAAGGAACGGGCCCAGGTGGGGATGATGTGCATGCGCGAGAGCGTGACTCCGGCGCTCACACGCAAGTTGCCCGACAGCCCGGCGCCAACGCTGCGGGCCACATCGTCGGCGTGGTTGGCCTCATCGATTGCACGCTTTGCACGCTCGAAATAGGCCAGGCCTGCTTCGGTCGGGGTGAGGCCGCGAGTGGAACGCAGCACCAACCGCACGGCCAGGCGGGCTTCCAATTGCGCAATGCTCTTGGAGACGGCCGGTTGGCCAATGCCCAGGCGTTTGGCGGCAGCGGAAAACGAGCCGGTTTCGACCACGTGGACAAAGGTTTCCATGGCGGTGAGGCGGTCCATCGGGTGTTCCTGTCTGGTTTGGCAGCGCTCAAGCCTAAGGCGACGACCTCGATGTGTCATGCGTTTCCAGCAGTGAGGCGATGAGTTTTCAATATCCGGTAAAACAGCCGTCAGTCAGGCTCACGTATTTTGTGCTTGAGTAAAGATAACTCTAGGGTTACTTTTATTCAGGCCAAGCCAAGGAGGCGGCGGTGCAAAGCAGGTTATTGATCAAGGAACTGCAAGAGGCAGGTTGGGTGCTGGATCGGGTTACGGGCAGTCATCATATTTTTACCCATCGCTATAACCCCTACACGATTCCGGTGCCCCATCCCAAAAAGGACCTGCCCTTGGGCACCGTCAGAAAGCATTCGGAAGCGTGCTGGCTTGTTTGATTTTTAAGGAGAGCATTCATGCAATACCCAATCTGTATCGAATGGGGCGATGACTTCACCGCCACCGGCATTCAGATCCCCGATATTCCAGGCGCAGTCACTGCCGGGGACAGTTTTGAAGAGGCGTACAACGCCGCAGTGGAAGTTGCGCACATCATGCTGCAAGAGATTGCTGCAGAGGGCGGGCCGATTCCGATGCCAACCTCGGTGGCCAATCATCACGCCCACGCAGACTACGCGGGGATGGGCTGGGGATGCTGGAGCTGGACATCTCGCCCTATCTGGGCAAAACCGAGAAGGTCAATGTGACCTTGCCCGGTTATGTCATCCAGCGAATTGACCGGTATGTGCGCGAGCACAAGGTCAAAAGCCGCTCGTCATTTCTGGCGGATGCGGCGTTGGAGAAGTTGGTGCGTTCGTGAGGCAAGCCCACTTCCACCAATAATGTGTTTACGCGGCTACCGGGGCAGCTTCACGCGAAGCGCTCAAGAAGCGCAACAACGCCACCAGCGGGAATGCACTGCCCACCAACATCACGCCCAGCCAGCCGCCGTGTTCGAACACGCTGCTGGCAATCGCCGAGCCGAAGGCGCCGCCAATGAAGATGCTGGTCATGTACAGCGCGTTCAAGCGGCTGCGGCTGTTGGCGTCGAGGGCGTAGATGGCGCGTTGGCCGAGCACCATGTTCATCTGCACGCAGAAGTCCAGGACCACGCCGGTGACGGCCAGGCCGATCACGCTGTACAGCGGGTGTACGAAGGCCGGAAGGAAGCTCAATGCGGCAAACAGCATGGCCAGCAGCGAGGCGCGGTGGGTATGGCCCGCATCGGCCAGGCGACCGGCGATAGGCGCGGCGATAGCGCCCAACGCGCCGACCAGGGCAAACAGCGCGATCTCGCTTTGGCTAAGGCCGTGGTTACGTGCCAGTTCCAGCGGGGCGGCGGTCCAGAACAGGCTGAATGTGGCAAACATGCAGCCTTGGTAGAACGCCCGTTGACGCAGTACCGGCTGGTTGCGCAGCAACGTGCCCAGCGAGCGCAACAGTTGGCCATAGCTGGCGCTGTGATCGGGCTGGCGCTTGGGGATGGTCACCAGCAACACCACGCTGATAAAGGCCATCAACGCAGCGGCGGCCATGAACATCGCACGCCAGCCGAAGTGATCGGCCACCACGCTGGACACGGGCCGCGCGAGCAGGATGCCCAGCAACAGGCCACCCATGATGCTGCCAACCACACGCCCACGGGACTCGGCTGGCGCCAGGTGCGCGGCCAATGGGATGAGGATCTGCACCGACACCGAACTGAAACCGATCAGCAACGACACCAGCAGGAACAGGTTCGGTTGCTCGGTAAACGCCGCCCCAACAAACTGGCGATGGCCACGACGGTGGTGGTGATCATCAGCTTGCGGTTTTCCAGCAGGTCGCCCAGTGGCACCAGGAAGAACAGGCCCATGGCGTAGCCGATTTGCGTCAGGGATACGATCAGGCTGGCCATGGCCGGTGTGAGGCCGATGTCCGGGGCGATCAGCTCGATGATCGGTTGCGCATAGTAGATGTTGGCAACGATGGCGCCGCAGCAGAACGCAAACAGCATCACCATCCCGCGGGTCATGGTGCTTGAAGCGTGTGGGGTAGCGTTCATGGTGTTCTCATAAAAGCGAAGGAGGATGGCGTGCGAGAGTAAAGACATCGCCCCGTGCGCAGTAGGCCGCTGGCAGTGATAACACTCATGCCGCAAATTAATGACTGAATCGTTAACTTTCGGGTCGAACGGCAATGATACATTCAGACACAACTGCCGAAACAGGAAATCCACTGTCATGAAGATCACGCTGAACAAGATGCTCCTGGCCTCAACCCTCGCCGCCGCCATGGCCGTTGGCTTGGCCCACGCTGCTGATGCGCCGCGCGTGGGTGTGCGGGGCGCCATTACGGCGATTGATGGCGATGCGATGCACGTCAAGGTCAACAGCGGGGAAGACGTCACCGTGCACCTGACCAAGGACACCCAGGTTCGCGCCGTCACCCTGGCCAAGATTGACGAGATCAAGCCGGGCAGCTACATCGGCTCCGCCGCCATGCCCAATGCTGATGGCACCCTGACCGCGCTGGAAGTGCACGTGTTCCCACCGGCCATGGCCGGCACCGGCGACGGGCATCGCGCGTTCGACTTGAAAGAAGGCAGCAGCATGACCAACGGCACCGTTGGCGACTTGGTGGTGAGTAACGGACGCACGTTGACGGTGAAGTACAAGGGCGGCGAGCAAAAGATCGTGGTGCCGGATGACGTGCCGATCGTGAACCTGGAACCGGGGGATCGCAGCTTGCTCAAGGTGGGGGTGAAGGTGGTGATGTTTGCGGCGAAGGGGGCGGATGGGACGATCACGGCTCAAGCGATTTCAGCCGGTAAGGATGGCGTAACGCCACCGATGTAACGACCGAGCCCAGAACCCAATGTGGGAGCTGGCTTGCCTGGGATAGCATCACCTCGGTTTGCCTGAACCACCAAGGTGCCTGCATCGCAGGCAAGCCAGCTCCCACACTGGACTGCATTTTTTCTGCTAGAGCGGCTTACTGGCCGCTGTAGATCTGGTCGAAAACACCACCATCATTGAAGTGGGTTTTCTGCACGGTACGCCAGTCACCAAAGGTCTTCTCGACCGACAGGAACTCGACTTTCGGGAAACGATCGGTGTACTTCGCCAGCACTTTTGGATCACGTGGGCGCAGGTAGTTGTTGGCGGCGATTTCCTGGCCTTCCGGCGACCACAGGTATTTCAGGTAGTCTTCGGCTGCCACGCGGGTGCCTTTCTTCTCGACCACTTTGTCGACCACCGACACTGGCGGCTCGGCTTCGGCGGACACGCTTGGGTAGATCACTTCGAACTGATCACGGCCGAATTCACGGGCGATCATTTCCGCTTCGTTTTCGAAGGTCACCAGCACGTCGCCGATCTGGTTGGTCATGAAGGTAGTGGTCGCCGCACGGCCACCGGTGTCGAGTACGGGTGCTTGCTTGAACAGCTTGCCGACAAAGGCCTTGGCCTTGTTCTCGTCGCCGCCGTTTTTCAGCACGTAGCCCCAGGCCGACAGGTAGGTGTAGCGGCCGTTACCCGAAGTTTTCGGGTTGGGCACGATCACTTGCACGCCATCCTTGAGCAGGTCCGGCCAGTCTTTCAGGGCCTTTGGGTTGCCTTTGCGCACGATAAATACGGTGGCAGAAGTGAACGGGGCGCTGTTGTTCGGCAGGCGCGTGACCCAGTTGTCCGGCACCAGTTTGCCGTTGTCTACCAGGGCGTTGATGTCGGTGGCCATGTTCATGGTGATCACGTCCGCCGGCAGGCCGTCGATCACCGAGCGCGCTTGTTTGCTGGAACCGCCGAAGGACATCTGCAGGGTCAGCTTGTCGTTCGGGTGCTCGGCTTCCCAGTGCTTCTGGAAGGCGGCGTTGTAGTCCTTGTAGAAGTCGCGCATCACGTCGTAGGAGACGTTGAGCAGTGTGACGGGGGCTGCCTGGACGGCGCCCGCCAGGGCAAGGCCGGCGGCCAGTAGAGAGGCGCTAACGAGTTTTTTCACTGCTCATTCCTTGTTGTTCGAGAAGGTTATTGATTGAGTGGGGGCAATTTGCCATCGACTATAACGGGCAGCGCATAGACGTTTAAAGATTAAAACGCTCTTTGCTTATTCGATTTTCTTGAAAAGATTATTCCCACAGCGTGCACAGAAAGCGGCGTTGGGCTCGTGGCTGTCTTTCTTGCACACCGGGCAGTCGTGTTGCAGCTGTTCTCCGCGCATGGCGTTGGCCAGTTCTGCGGTGAAAATCCCGGTGGGCACGGCGATGATCGAATAACCGGTGATCATCACCAGCGACGAAATCACCTGACCCAGCGGGGTCTTGGGCACGATGTCGCCAAAGCCCACGGTGGTCAGGGTCACGATAGCCCAGTAGATGCCCTTGGGAATGCTGGTAAACCCGTGTTCCGGGCCTTCGATCACGTACATCAGGGTGCCGAATACGGTCACCAGCGTGCACACACTCACCAGGAACACCACGATCTTCTGCTTGCTGCCCCGCAGCGCCGCCATCAAGTAGTTGGCCTGCTTGAGGTACGGCCCTAGCTTGAGCACACGGAAGATCCGCAGCATCCGGATGATCCGAATGATCAGCAGGTACTGCGCGTCGCTGTAATACAGCGCAAGGATACCGGGCACGATGGCCAGCAGATCCACCAGCCCATAAAAGCTGAACGCATAGCGCAACGGCTTGGGCGAGCAATACAGCCGCAACCCATACTCGATGGCGAAGATGATGGTGAAGCCCCACTCGATGTAGGCCAGCACATCGGCGTAGTTGTCGTGCACCTCCTGGATGCTGTCGAGGATCACGATCACAAGGCTGGCGAGGATGATCAGCAGCAGGGTGGAGTCGAAGCGTCGGCCGGCCACGGTGTCGCTCTGGAACACCATTACATACAGCCGTTGACGCCAGTTGTTGCTGTCCATGGAAATCGCCTGAATCGAAGATCGAGCAAGCCTAGGGGGATTCGAAGGGGCTGTCCATGCGGGGTTTGCGCAGCATCCGGTGGGTAGCATGCACCAGCCAGCAAGCGAGGATAAACGGCGCGGTCAGCGCGGGCAGCTGCAGGGCTGCGAAGCCCGGCGTGAGGCTGATCGCCAGGCCGATGCCGAGCAATGGCGGCCAGGGTTGGCGGCGTGTCTGGCTCAGGGCCAGCGCGGCCAAGGCCGGGTTATAGCTGTGCAGGCCGAGCAGGGCGCTGGTGGGTTCGCCGAGCAGCAGCGCGATCAATACACCCGCGCAGGCCCCGATAAGTGCCCATACGGCAGCGCGCGGGCTGGCCAGCCACAGGCCAACGGCGATCAACACACCGGCCATGGGTTGATCCAGCAGCATGATCTGGGCGATCCCGGTGAAAGGCGCGCTGATGAGCGACAACATGTCCGGTTCGGTCAGGGCAAACGAGCTCGGCGGCACGCTGCCCAGCAGCAGCCAGCCGAGGCCGACAAACGGCGCGGTGTAGGCGGGCAAGTCACCGGGACGGCCGGCGTGTTTCAACCATTGCCGCGTCAGCATCGCCGCCAGGCCACCGCACGCCAGGATCAGCGGTGGCAACAGCGCCGACCAATCGAAATGCTGGCTGATCAACAGGCCCAGCAACACACCGTTGTAGCTATAAAGCCCGGCCTGGCGCTCGGCCTTGGGATAGCCCCGGCGCTGTGCCGTGAGCAAACCCGCAACGCCACCAAGCAGTGCGCCGCCGAACAAGGCCGGGGCGCCCACCAGGATGGCCAGCAGGCACAGCAGGCCGCACAGCGGCTGGCGCTGCAGGAAAATCTGGCTGAAACCGTTGAGCAGGGCTTCGGCCCAGTCGGGGCAGTTTGGGTTGTGCATTTGGGTAAGTCAGTTAGACCGAGTTGCCCTTATCGCAGGCAAGCCAGCTCCCACACTCGACTGTATTCACACGTCACCATGTGGGAGCGGGCTTGCCCGCGATGAGGCCCTGGCAGACGCTAAATCAACGTCTCGATACGCAGCGAATTGGTCGACCCCGGCTGCCCAAACGGCACCCCCGCAGTAATCACCAACGTATCCCCGCGCTGCGCCATGCCTTGGGCCTGGGCAATTTCCAACGCCGTCGAGCACACTTCATCCACCTGGCGCAGTCGATCGTTCACCACCGAATGCACGCCCCACGCCACGCTCAAGCGCCTGGCGGTAGACAGGTTTGGCGTGAGGTTGAGAATCGGCGCCACTGGCCGCTCCCGTGCCGCGCGCAGGCTGGAGCTTCCCGACTCGCTGTAGTTCACCAGCACCGCCACCGGCAGGATGCTGCTGATACGGCGGATCGCACAGCTGATGGCGTCCGACACCGTGGCATCGGCTTTTGGCCGGCTGACATCCAGTTGCGCCTGGTAGTCCGGGCCGTTTTCCACCTGGCGGATGATCTTGCTCATCATCTGCACGGCTTCCAGCGGGTACTCGCCCGAAGCGGTTTCGGCCGACAACATCACCGCATCCGCGCCTTCGGCCACCGCATTGGCAACATCAGTGACTTCGGCGCGGGTGGGGGCCGGAGAGAAGCGCATCGACTCAAGCATCTGCGTCGCTACCACCACGGGCTTACCCAACTGGCGACAGGTGCTGATGATGTCTTTCTGGATCTGCGGCACGCTCTCGGCCGGCACTTCCACGCCCAGGTCCCTCTGGCGACCATGATCGCGTCGCTGAGTTCGGCGATTTCCTGCAGGCGCTGCACGGCCGAGGGCTTCTCGATCTTGGCCATCAAAAACGCCCGGTCGCCGATCAGCTCGCGGGCTTCGCGGATGTCTTCCGGGCGCTGCACAAAGGACAACGCCACCCAGTCCACGCCCAGCTCCAGGCCAAAGCTCAAGTCGCGCCGATCCTTGGCGGTCAATGGGCTGAGTTCCAGCAGGGCTTGCGGGACGTTCACACCTTTGCGGTCCGACAGTTCGCCGCCGTTGAGCACGGTGGTGTCGATCGCATTAGCGTGCTTGGTGATGACGCGCAGGCGCAGCTTGCCGTCGTCCAGCAGCAGGTCCATGCCGGGTTCCAGCGCTGCGATGATTTCCGGGTGGGGCAGGTTGACCCGGCGTTGATCACCCGGCGTTTCGTCCAGGTCCAGGCGCAAGGCCTGGCCGCGCACCAATTGCACCTTGCCCTCGGCAAAGCGCCCGACGCGCAGCTTCGGCCCTTGCAGGTCCATGAGGATGCCCAGCGGGTAATTCAGCTGGCGTTCCACCTGGCGAATCCACTGATAGCGCTGGGCGTGATCGGCGTGGTCGCCATGGCTGAAATTGAGCCGGAAGATGTTCACCCCAGCTTCCACCAGCTCACGGATGTCATCGATGCCGTCGGTGGCCGGGCCCAGGGTGGCGAGGATCTTGACCTTCTTGTCAGGCGTCATGTGTCGGGTTCCCAAGAATCAGAATGGCGCGGAAGTCGTTGACGTTGGTGCGCGTCGGCTCGGTGACGATCAACCCGTCGAGGGCGGCGAAATAGCCGTAGCCGTTGTTGTTGTCCAACTCATCACTGGCCGACAGGCCGAGGGCTTCGGCGCGCGAGTAGCTGCACGGCGTCATGATCGCGCCGGCGTTGTCTTCCGAGCCGTCGATGCCGTCGGTGTCACCGGCCAGGGCGTACACGCCGGGCAGGCCTTTGAGGCTGTCGGTGAGGCTCAGCAGGAACTCGGCGTTGCGCCCTCCACGGCCATTGCCACGCACGGTGACGGTGGTTTCACCGCCGGACAGGATCACGCACGGCGCCGCCAATGGCTGGCCGTGCTGCACGATTTGGCGAGCGATGCCGGCGTGCACCTTGGCCACGTCCCGTGCTTCGCCTTCGAGGTCGCCGAGGATCAACGGGCTGAACCCGGCCTGGCGGACTTTTACCGCCACCGCTTCCAGGGATTGCTGGGGGCGGGCGATCAGTTGAAGTGGCTGCGGGCGAGCACCGGGTCGCCGGGCTTGACGGTTTCCGAGGCGGGGTTCTGCAACCAGCTACGCACCGAGGCGGGGGCGTCGATGTTGTAACGCTTGAGGATCGCCAGGGCTTGCGCCGAGGTACTCGGGTCGCCGACGGTGGGGCCGGACGCAATCACCGTGGCCTGGTCGCCCGGCACATCGGAAATCGCGTAGGTGTACACCGTAGCCGGCCACGCGGCCTTGGCCAGTCGCCCGCCTTTGATTGCCGAGAGATGCTTGCGCACGCAGTTCATCTCGCCAATGGTGGCGCCGGATTTGAGCAAGGCTTTGTTGATGGTCTGTTTGTCGGCCAGGGTGATGCCTTCGGCCGGCAACGCCAGCAGGGCAGAGCCACCGCCGGACAACAGGAAGATCACACGGTCGTCTTCGCCCAGGTTGCTGATCAGCTCCAGCACGCGCTTGGCCACGGCCAAGCCAGCGGCATCGGGCACCGGGTGCGAGGCTTCGACCACTTCGATTTTCTTGCAGGGGCGCCGTGACCATAGCGGGTAACCACCAGGCCGGTGACTTCACCTTGCCAGCAGTTTTCCACCACCAGCGCCATGGCGGCGGCGGCTTTGCCGGCGCCGATCACGATCACACGGCCACTGCGGTCGGCAGGTAGATAAGGTTCAAGGACTTGCCGGGGTGGGCGGCGTCGATGGCTGTGGCAAACAGCTCGCGAAGCAGGTGTTGCGGATCGACCGACATAAGCGGGCTCCCGGGGATTCTTGTTATTAGATGTAAGACTTGGAATGGGGACCCACTGTGGGAGCTGGCTTGCCTGCGATAGCGGTGTGTCAGGCAATGAATGTCTAGCTGAAAGACCGCTATCGCAGGCAAGCCAGCTCCCACACTGGATTGCATTTCAGAGGGTGTTACTTATCGCGGATCGAGAAGTTGGCCATATGTTCCAGGCCCTTGATCAGCGCCGAGTGGTCCCAATTGCCGCCACCAATTGCCGTGCACGTACTGAACACCTGTTGTGTGCCAGCGGTGTTCGGCAGGTTGATCCCCAGCTCCTTGGCACCGGCCAACGCCAGGTTCAAATCCTTCTGGTGCAGGTTGATACGGAAGCCCGGATCGAAGGTGCCCTTGATCATGCGTTCGCCATGCACTTCCAAAATCTTCGACGAAGCAAAACCACCCATCAGTGCTTCACGCACCTTGGCCGGATCCGAACCGTTCTTGGAGGCGAACAGCAGCGCTTCGGCTACCGCCTGGATGTTCAGCGCAACGATGATCTGGTTGGCCACCTTGGCGGTCTGGCCGTCGCCATTGCCGCCCACCAGGGTGATGTTCTTGCCCATGGCCTGGAACAGCGGCAGGGCGCGTTCGAAGGTCTGCGGCTCGCCACCGATCATGATGCTCAGGCTGCCAGCCTTGGCGCCGACCTCACCGCCGGACACTGGGGCGTCCAGGTACTGGGCGCCGGTCCCGTTGATCTTGGCGGCAAATGCCTTGGTGGCGGTGGGGAGATCGAACTCATGTCGATCACCACTTTGTTCGGCGACAGGCCAGCGGCCACTCCGTCGGCGCGGAACAGCACATCATCGACCTGCGGGGTGTCGGGCACCATCACGATGATGAACTCGGCTTCCTGGGCCACTTGCTGCGGGCTGGCCAAGGCGATGGCGCCGGCGTCGATCAACGCTTGTGGGGCCTTGCCGTGGTGCTCGGAGAGGAACAGTTGGTGACCTGCTTTTTGCAGGTTGGCGGCCATGGGTTGGCCCATGATGCCGGTGCCGATAAATCCGATTTTAGCCATGAGAAATTCCTCTTGTTATGTGGGAGCTGGCTTGCCTGCGATGGCATCACCGCAGTGCGACGCGAAGACCGAGGTGTCTGCATCGCAGGCAAGCCAGCTCCCACATTTTTTTTGTGTTGTGTCGGTTAGATCGCGTTGTGGGTCTTGAGCCAGCCAAGGCCGGCTTCGGTGGTGGTCAGCGGCTTGTATTCGCAACCCACCCAGCCCTGGTAACCAATGCGGTCCAAGTGTTCGAACAGGAAGCGATAGTTGATCTCACCGGTGCCTGGCTCGTTGCGCCCTGGGTTATCCGCCAACTGGATGTGGTTGATTTCACCCAGGTGCGCGGCCATGGTGCGGGCCAGGTCGCCTTCCATGATTTGCATGTGATAGATGTCGTACTGCAGGAACAGGTTGGCGCTGCCCACCTGCTCGCGAATCGACAGGGCTTGGGCCGTGTTGTTCAGGTAGAAACCCGGGATGTCGCGGGTGTTGATCATCTCCATCACCAGCTTGATCCCCACCGCTTGCAGCTTGTCGGCGGCGTACTTGAGGTTGGCGACGAAGGTTTTTTCCAGGGTTTCGTCATCGACACCGGCAGGGCGAATACCCGCCAGGCAGTTGATCTGGGTGTTGCCCAGCACTTGGGCGTAGGCGATGGCCAGGTTGACCCCGGCGCGGAACTCCTCGACCCGATCCGGGTGGCATGCCAGGCCGCGTTCGCCCTTGGCCCAGTCACCGGCCGGCAGGTTGAACAGCACTTGGGTCAGGCCGTTGGCGTCGAGATGTGCCTTTATTTCAGCCGAGCTGAATTCGTAGGGGAACAGGTACTCGACACCTTCGAAGCCCGCCTCGGCGGCCGCTTTGAATCGAGCAAGAAAGTCCTGCTCGGTGAACAGCATGGACAGGTTGGCGGCAAAACGCGGCATAGGGTTCTCCTTAATCGAGCAGGGAAATAGCGGTCGGCGCGTCATTGCCCACCAGTGCCAGATCTTCGAATTCGTTGACGGCGTTGATCTCGGTGCCCATGGAAATATTGGTCACGCGCTCCAGGATGATCTCGACGATCACTGGCACCTTGAACTCTTCGATCATCTCTTGTGCCTTGCGCAAGGCCGGCTGGATCTGGCCCGGTTCAAACACACGCAGTGCCTTGCAACCGAGGCCTTCGGCAACGGCGACGTGGTCGACGCCATAGCCGTTCAGTTCCGGTGCGTTGAGGTTGTCGAAGGACAGCTGCACGCAGTAATCCATCTCGAAACCACGCTGCGCCTGGCGGATCAGCCCCAGGTAGGAGTTGTTCACCACCACGTGGATGTACGGCAGCTTGAACTGCGCGCCCACGGCCAGTTCTTCGATCATGAACTGGAAGTCATAGTCGCCGGACAGTGCCACCACCTTGCGGCTCGGGTCGGCCTTGACCACGCCGAGGGCGGCCGGAATGGTCCAGCCCAGCGGGCCGGCCTGGCCGCAGTTGATCCAATGGCGAGGCTTGTACACGTGTAGGAACTGCGCGCCGGCAATCTGCGACAGGCCGATGGTGCTGACGTAGCAGGTGTCTTTGCCGAACACTTGGTTCATCTCTTCGTAGACGCGTTGCGGCTTGACCGGCACGTTGTCGAAGTGAGTCTTGCGGTGCAGGGTGGCCTTGCGCTGCTGGCAGTCGTTCAACCAGGCGCTGCGGTCCTTGAGCTTGCCGGCGGCTTTCCACTCGCGGGCGACCTCGATGAACATCGTCAGTGCGGAACCGGCGTCGGACACGATGCCCAGGTCCGGGGTGAATACGCGACCGATTTGCGTCGGCTCGATGTCGACGTGAATGAACTTGCGACCTTCGGTGTACACCTCAACCGAACCGGTGTGACGGTTGGCCCAACGGTTACCGATACCCAGCACCACGTCCGACTTGAGCATCGTCGCGTTGCCGTAGCGATGGGAGGTTTGCAGGCCAACCATGCCGACCATCTGCGGGTGATCGTCGGGGATCGTGCCCCAGCCCATCAGGGTCGGGATCACTGGAATGCCGGTCAATTCAGCGAACTCCACCAGCAGCTCGCTGGCGTCGGCGTTGATCACGCCACCGCCGCTGACCAGCAATGGGCGCTCAGCCTGGTCGAGCAGGGCCAGGGCTTTCTCGACCTGCACGCGGGTCGCCAATGGCTTGGCCAGGGGCAGCGGCTGGTAGGCATCGATGTCGAATTCGATCTCGGCCATCTGCACGTCGAACGGCAGGTCGATCAGCACTGGGCCTGGGCGGCCGGAGCGCATTTCGTAGAAGGCTTTCTGGAACGCGTACGGCACTTGGCCGGGTTCCAAGACAGTGGTTGCCCACTTGGTCACCGGCTTGACAATGCTGGTGATGTCCACGGCCTGGAAGTCTTCCTTGTGCATACGTGCACGCGGGGCCTGGCCAGTGATGCACAGGATCGGAATCGAGTCCGCCGAGGCGCTGTACAGGCCGGTGACCATGTCGGTGCCCGCCGGGCCCGAAGTACCGATGCACACGCCGATGTTGCCGGCCTTGGTGCGGGTGTAACCCTCGGCCATGTGGGAGGCGCCTTCAACGTGGCGAGCAAGGACGTGATCGATGCCACCCACCTTCTGCAAGGCCGAGTACAGCGGGTTGATCGCGGCGCCTGGGATACCGAAGGCGGTGTCCACGCCTTCACGGCGCATCACCAGGACTGCGGCTTCGATTGCTCTCATTTTGCTCATGGTTTTGGTGCCTCTTGCGTTTTGTAATTGTATACAAGTGGTGTCTGGACAAAGTGTATTCACGGCGAGCTGCGCAGGTCAATCCATTTTATTGGCAGGCCTTTGCGTTCGTCGGAAGGCATTTTTCGACGTATGGAAGGTTTGTGCGAAAATATTGTATACAAAAACAAATGTCATTGTGTTCTATTTGTTTGATCGAGCATCTGATCTTTTAGGTCTCCACCCGTTTTTCCATAACAAGATAAGGACGGCACCATGAGCGCTTTAACCTTGAAAATTGCCACCCAACTGGCCAGCCAGGCCCTCACCGCAGGGCGCACCATTTCGGCGGCGCCGCTGACCATTGCGGTGCTCGACAGCGGCGGCCATCTCGTCACCCTGCAACGGGAAGACGGCGCCAGCCTGTTGCGCCCGCAGATCGCCATCGGCAAGGCCTGGGGCGCGATTGCGCTGGGCAAGGGCTCACGTTTGCTGGCACTGGACGCGCAGCAACGCCCGGCATTTATCGCGGCGTTGAACAGCCTGGGGCAGGGCAGCGTGGTGCCGGCACCGGGTGGGGTGTTGATTCGGAATCAGGATGGGGTGGTGCTGGGGGCGATCGGGATCAGCGGGGATACGTCGGATATTGACGAGCAGTGTGCGATCACGGCGATAGAGGGGTGGGGTTGTTGGCGGATGCGGGGGTTTCGGCTTGATTGTAATGTGACTTAAGCCCGCTCCCACATTTGACTGCATTTCAAAGTTGAAACTCGGTCAAATGTGGGAGCGGGCTTGCTCGCGAAGGGGCAACTCGGTCTCTGCTCTAAACCCAAATCGCATCCCACAGCGGATAGTCGCCAACTCGCTTCACCAAGCCTGCCCGCAAAGGATTGGCCACCACATACCGAGCCATTTTCACCAAGTCATCCTCTTTTCGCAGTGCCCGGTCATGAAAGCTTGTTTGCCAAAGGCGGCCTTTACGGCCTGTGGCGCCATTCACACTTCGGGTACTGTTGGATTTCACCTGGCACATCAAATCGCCTAATGAGCCCTTTTGCAGTTCGACCAGCCAGTGGAAATGGTCAGGCATCACCACCCATGCCAAGGAGTTCGCCAAGCCTTTATAGTGAGCGAGTCTAAATTGCCAAACCACCAAGCGGCCCAGATGAAAGTTACTGAAAATTGGCACACGTTCGTGGGTGTTGGTGGTGATCAGATAAATGCGATTGCGTTCGCTGAACCGCCCGATACGCAGGCGGTATGAGGTAGCAAGTTCAGGCATTCCATGGCCTCTCTTCAGTGGGGGTTCTGAGAGGCTAGATGTGGGTGGTTGATGCTGATGGGTAGGCTTTTGGCAGGATGTGTCTGGGAGGGCGCTTTCGCGAGCAAGCCCGCTCCCACACTCGATCTCCAGTGTTTCGACAATTTATGTCTGGCGCGGATCAAATGTGGGAGCGGGCTTGCTCGCGAATCCCACAGGCACCCCGGTCTCTCAGTCCGGCTCACACCCTTTGAGCACCAACCGAATAATCGTCTGCGCCGCCGCTTCATAATCCGCTTCATCCAGCTTGGCCTTCCCGGTCACTGCCGAAATCTGCCAGTCAAAATCCGCATACGTCTGCGTCGCCGCCCAGATGCTGAACATCAAGTGGTTGGGGTCAATGGCCGCGATCAGGCCGCGATCTACCCAGTTCTGGATGCACGTGATGTTGTGCTTGGCCTGGGCGTTGAGTTGCTCGACCTGGTCAGCGCTGAGGTGCGGGGCGCCGTGCATGATTTCGCTGGCAAAGACCTTGGAGGCGAACGGCAGGTCGCGGGAAATGCGGATTTTTGAGCGGATGTAATTGCTCAGCACTTCCTTGGGCTCGCCCTCCGGGTTGAACGGCGTGGAAGCGGCCAGGATCGGCTCGATAATGCTTTCGAGCACCTCGCGGTAGAGGTTGTCCTTGGACTTGAAGTAGTAATAGACGTTGGGCTTGGGCAGCCCGGCCTTGGCGGCGATGTCGCTGGTTTTGGTCGCGGCGAAGCCCTTGTCGGCAAACTCCTCGCTCGCCGCCCGCAGGATTTTTTCTTTATTACGCTCGCGAATGCTGCTCATAAACCTGGAATTTCCTTGCCAAGACTGGCGGTTGCGCATGGTAGCACCGGCGCTGCGCAGCGCTCAAGAATCGTGCCGCAGCCCGTGTACCACGGGCGTTACACAGACATCGTCTGTCTTGAGGCTGAACGCATTCAAGGTAGTACAGGCAGGCGTCGGGCAGGCTGCTAGAGTTCAGGTCAACCTAGTATTCGGCTTTCGAGTGAGAAACCGTGGAGAAACGCAAACGACGTACGTTCGCCTGGATCATCGGCGCCGTGCTGGTGGTGTTGGTGATTGCCCTGGGCCTGCATTTTTTGGGCGGCGCGCCCAAAGCCAAACCGCCGTCTCCCGGTGAGCCGGTCGCTGTGGTGCCGGTGGTGTTGCAGGACGTGCCGGTCTATATCGACGCCCTTGGCACCGTGACGCCAACCCGCAGTGTCACCGTGGTCAGCCAGGTTGATGGCATCCTCAGCAGCGTCGAATTCAAGGAAGGCCAGCACGTCAGCAAGGGCCAGGTGATCGCCCGTATCGACGACCGCGCGCTCAAGGCGCAACTGGCGGTGGCCAAAGGCACCTTGGCCCATGACCAGGCGGTACTCGCCAACGCCCAGCGCGACCTTGCCCGCTACCGTGATCTGGTCAAGGCCGGCTCCACCAGTCAACAAACCCTCGACACCCAGGCCTCCCTGGTCCAGCAGCAACAAGGCACCGTGGCCGCTGACCAAGGCAATGTGCAGAACCTTGAAGTGCAACTGAGCTACTGCACCATCACCTCGCCGGTGGATGGCGTGGTCGGTTTGCGCCAAGTCGACCCGGGAAACTACGTCACCACCACCAGCACCACTGGCATCGTGGTGATCACCCAGATGAACCCGGCCACCGTGGTGTTTGCCGTGCCCGAGGATGACCTTGGCGCGATCAACCAGGCACTGGCCCGTGGCAGCGTCACGGTGCTGGCGTACGACCGCAATAAAAAGTCCCTGCTGGCCACGGGCAACCTGCTGGCGCTGGATAACCAGGTGGACACCAGCACCGGCACAATCAAGGTCAAGGCGCAGTTCGATGACTCGGGCAATGCGCTGTTTCCCAACCAATTCGTCAACGCACGCTTGAAAGCCGACACCTTGAGCCAGGTGGCCGTGGTGCCCACCCGTGCGATCCAGCACGGCAGCAAGGGCGACTTCGTGTTTGTGGTCAACGGCAACAAGGCCAGCCTGCGCAACGTGAAGACGGGCGCGTCGATGGGCGATGTTTCGGCGATCCTCGACAACGGCGTCAAGCCGGGCGAGCAAGTGGTGACCGAAGGGGCCGACAAACTGGACGATGGATCGCCCGTGAAGGTCGTCGCCCAGTGAGGAGTCGTCGAACATGAACATTTCGCGGCCCTTTATCGAACGTCCTGTTGCTACCACCCTGATGATGGTCGCGGTGCTGTTGCTTGGCCTGTTGGGCTATCACTTGCTGTCGGTGTCGGCGCTGCCCGAAGTCGACTACCCGACCATCCAGGTCTTCACCCAATACCCTGGCGCCAGCCCGGACGTGGTCAGTTCCTCGATCACTGCACCGCTGGAGCGCCAGCTCGGCGAAATGCCGGGGCTCAAGTCGATGAACTCCACCAGTTCCGATGGCGCCTCGGTGGTCACGTTGCAATTTGACCTGTCGTTGTCGCTGGATGTGGCCGAGCAGGAAGTGCAGGCGGCGATCAACGCGGCGGGCACTTTCCTGCCGGCCAACTTGCCGTACCCGCCGGTGTACAGCAAGGTCAACCCGGCGGATGCGCCGGTACTGACCCTGTCGCTGACCTCCGACGTGCTGCCGCTGACCAAGGTCGAAGACCTGGCCGACACGCGCCTGGCGCAGAAGATCTCGCAGATCACCGGCGTCGGCCTGGTGACCATCAGTGGCGGCCAACGCCCGGCAGTGCGGGTCGAGGCCAACACCTCGGCGCTGAACAGCCTGGGGCTGTCGCTGGATGATTTGCGCACTTCGCTGGGCAACGCCAACGTCAACCAGGCCAAGGGCAATATCGATGGCAAGTTCCAGGCGTATTCCATCGGTGCCAACGACCAGTTGCAGTCGGCCGAGGAATACCGCGACCTGGTGATCGCCTACAAGAACGGCGCGCCGATTCGCCTGTCGCAGATCGCCAGTTCCACCCAAGGCCCGGAGAACCCACGCCAGGCCGCCTGGACAAACGACACGCCGTCCATCGTGCTGAATATCCAGCGTCAACCTGGCGCCAACGTGATCCAGGTAGTCGACCGGGTGCAACAACTGCTGCCCAAATTGCGTGCCAGCTTGCCGGGTACCCTGAAGGTCGCGGTGCTGACCGACCGCACCCAGACCATCCGCGCCTCAGTGACCGATGTGCAGTACGAACTGGGCCTGGCGATCCTGTTGGTCGTCATCGTGATCTTCATTTTCCTGCGCAATATCCCGGCGACTATCATTCCCGCCGTCACCATCCCGCTGACGTTGATTGG
Organism: Pseudomonas poae; assembly: GCA_004000515.1. Classification (GTDB taxonomy): domain Bacteria; phylum Pseudomonadota; class Gammaproteobacteria; order Pseudomonadales; family Pseudomonadaceae; genus Aquipseudomonas; species Aquipseudomonas cremoris. The sequence goes on along the minus strand of CP034537.1, from coordinate 6,657,095 downwards.
CACGTTGGCAGTGGCCTACGCGCTGGGCTTTTCCCTCAACAACCTGACGCTGATGGCGTTGACCATCGCCATCGGGTTCGTGGTGGATGACGCGATCGTGATGATCGAAAACATCACCCGTTACCTGGAGGCCGGCGACACGCCGTTACAGGCGGCGCTCAAAGGCGCGGAGCAGATCGGCTTCACCATCATTTCGCTGTCCATCGCGCTGATCGCGGTGATGATCCCGTTGTTGTTCATGGGCGATGTGGTCGGGCGGTTGTTCCGGGAGTTCGCCATGACGGTGGCGGTGACCATTGTGATTTCGGCGGTGATTTCGCTGACGCTGACGCCGATGATGTGCGCGCGCATGCTCAAGTCTAAACATGAAGAGCGCCGACCAGATTTCTTCGACCGTATCAACCGCCATTACGTCCGCGGTCTGGACTGGGTATTGGCACACCGCACCCTCACGCTGATCTCGGTGGTGCTTACCGCCGCGCTGACCTTGTTCACGTTGGTGATCATGCCGAAGGGCTTTTTCCCCGACCAGGACACCGGCCTGATCCAGGGTATCTCCCAGGCTTCACCAACCATCTCGTTCCAGCAGATGCAGGTGGAGCAACAACGCCTGGCCGCGCGCATCCTCAAGGACCCGGCGGTGCAGAGCCTGTCGTCGTTCGTCGGGATCGACCAGACCAACCCCACCATCAACCAAGGCAACCTGCTGATCAATCTCAAGCCACGCGGCGAACGTGACAGCAGCACCGCTGTGATCCGCCGCCTCGCGGATGCCAACGCCGACGACGCCGGCATCCGCCTGTACCTGCACTCGGTGCAGGACCTGACCCTGGACGCCACGGTGTCCACCACCAGCTACCGCCTGGGCCTGCAAGCCACCGACCCGGATGAGCTGGAGCAATGGACCACCAAACTGCTGGCGGCGATCAAGCAAGACCCGATGTTCACCGACGTGCAAAGCCAGGCCATGCAGTTCGGCAACCAGATCAAACTGACCTTCGACCGCGCTACCGCTTCACGCCTGGGCATTACCCCACAGGCTATCGACGATGTGCTGTACGACGCCTTCGGCCAGCGCCAGGTGTCGACCATCTACACCCAGCTCAACCAGTACCACGTGGTGATCGCCACCGACCATCCGCCGCACAACCTGCCGGATTTGCTCACGGGTTTGTACGTGGATATTCCCGGCGGCGGGGTGGCGCCGTTGTCGAGCATGGCGACCATGGACGTAGTGCGTGCGCCGGTCACCATCAACCGCCTGGGGCAATTCCCCTACGCCGATGTGTCGTTCAACCTGGCACCCGGGCAGACGTTGGGCGCTGCGGTCACGCGCCTGCAGGACATCGAGGCCAAGGTTGGCTTGCCGCTGTCGGTACAGGCCAACCTTGAAGGCGCGGCGGCCACATTCCAGGCGTCGCTGTCCAACCAGGTGTTCCTGGTATTGGCGGCGATTGTGGTGGTGTACCTGATGCTGGGGATTTTGTATGAGAGTTTCGTGCACCCGGTGACGATCCTCTCGACCTTGCTGTCGGCAGCGCTCGGCGCGTTGCTGGCGCTGCTGATCACCGGCACGCAATTCGACATCATCGGCTTGATCGGCATCGTGCTGCTGATCGGCATCGTCATGAAGAACGGCATCATGATGGTCGACTTCGCCCTGGAGCTGCTGCGTGAGCAAGGCTTGAGCCCGGTGGACGCGATTCGCCAGGCGGCGGAGCTGCGGTTCCGGCCGATCCTGATGACCAGCATGGCCTCGCTGTTTGGTGCGGTGCCGTTGGCGTTGGGCACGGGGATTGGTTCTGAGCTGCGCCACCCGCTGGGCATCGCAATCATCGGCGGGCTGTTGCTGAGCCAGTTGCTCACGTTGTTTTCCACACCGGTGATCTTCCTCGCCATGCACAACCTCGGTGAGCGTTTCAGCCGTCGCCAAGCGGCCGTGGAATGATGCGATGAACCTGAGTGCGCCGTTTATCCATCGCCCGATTGCAACCACGTTGCTGGCAGCGGGACTCGCCTTGTTTGGCATATTGGCCTTCAACTTGCTGCCGGTGGCGCCACTGCCGGAAGTGGACTTCCCGACCATCAGCGTCAGCGCCTCGTTACCCGGCGCCGACCCGACCACCGTCGCCAGTTCAGTGGCCACGCCGCTGGAGCGCCAGTTCGGGCAGATTGCCGGGGTCACGCAGATGACTTCCGCCAGCAGCTTGGGCTCGACCCGCATCACCATGCAGTTTGACCTCAGCCGCGACATCGACGGCGCGGCGCGGGATGTACAGGCGGCGATCAACGCGGCGCGCAGCAACTTGCCCAGCGACCTCTCCGGCAACCCGACCTACCGCAAGGTCAACCCGGCCGACTCGCCGATTCTGATTATCAGCCTGACCTCCGACAGCGCCACACCGGGGCAGATGTATGACGCCGCCTCGACCGTGCTGGAGCAGCGCCTGTTGCAGACCACTGGCGTCGGCGATGTGACGGTGGGCGGCGGTGCGCTGCCGGCGGTGCGTATCGAACTCAACCCGGACCGGCTCAACCAATACGGTGTCAGCCTGGAGCAAGTGCGCCAGGTGATCAGCGCATCCAACGCCAACCTGCCCAAGGGCAATGTGGCAGTGGGTGACCGTTCCTATGGCATCGGCGCCAATGACCAACTGCTTAACCCCAACGATTACGGTCCGTTGGTGGTCAAGAAGAACAACGGCGACCTGATCCATATCGCCGACCTCGGCTATGTGCGTGAAGACGTGCAGGACCTGCGCAACTTCGGCTTGTCCAATGGCAAGCCGGCGGTGTTGCTGGTGGTGTTCAAGCAGCCGGGCGCCAACGTGATCGACACGGTGGATGCAGTGAAGGCTTCGTTGCCGTTTCTGCAAAGTTCGATCCCGGCTTCGATCAAGCTCGACCTGCTGATGGACCGCACCACCACCATCCGCGCGTCGCTGCATGACGTAGAAGTGACGTTGCTGGCGTCGATCCTGCTGGTGACCCTGGTGACGTTCGGCTTCTTCCGTGATTGGCGCAGCACCCTGGTGCCGGCAATTGTGGTGCCGTTGTCGTTGCTCGGCACCTTTGGTGCCATGTATTTCCTGGGCTACAGCCTGAATAACCTGTCGCTGATGGCGCTGACCATTTCCACCGGCTTTGTGGTGGATGACGCCATCGTCGTGGTGGAAAACATCATGCGTCACCTGGAGAAAGGCGAAAGCCGAGTGCAGGCGGCACTGGCGGGCACCAAGGAAGTCGGGTTCACCGTGCTGACCATCAGCGTGTCGCTGGTGGCGGTGTTTATTCCGCTGTTGTTGATGGGCGGGATCGTCGGGCGGCTGTTTCGCGAGTTCTCGGTGTCGTTGTCGGTGGCCATCGTGATTTCGATGGTGATCTCGCTGACGGTCACGCCGATGCTTGCCAGCGTATTGCTGCGCGCGCCCAAGGACATTCGCGAGGGCAACGAGCACCCGGACTCGCGCTTTCATCGTTTCTACGACCGCACCTTGGGCTGGGTGATCGACCACTCGATCCTGATGGGTTTTGTGACGGTGCTGGTGATTGTGCTGGCGGGCGTGCTGTACGTGTTGGTGCCCAAGGGCTTCTTTCCCCAGGAAGACACCGGGCGCTTGCAGGGCAGTATCCTGGCGGCGCAGAGCATTTCCTACGGGGCGATGCAGAAGGACTTCACCGCGATCAACCACAAGGTCATGCAAAACCCCAACGTGGAAACGGCGGCGGGGTTTGTCGGTGGTGGTGGCGGTGGGGCGGTCAACAGTGCGCAGATGTTCGTGTTGCTCAAGCCCATCGACCAACGCAAGGACAGCGCCACCGAGGTGATCGGCCAGATCCGCCGCACCCTCGGCGACTTGCCGGGCACCAAGCTGTTTTTGCAGGCGGCCCAGGACATCACCGTGGGCGGGCGGCAAAGCGGCGCGCAGTATCAGTACACGCTGACCGCCGACGACCAGCAGTCCCTGGATGAATGGGTGCCCAAGGTGGTGGCGGTGCTGCACAAGCTGCCGCAACTGACCGACCTGAATACCGACCAGCAGGACAACAGCCTGCTGGCCAATGTGCAGGTCAACCGCGACACGGCGGCGCGGCTCGGCGTGGGCATGTCGGCGGTGGACCAGACGCTGTACGACGCGTTCGGCCAGCGCCAGGTTTCGACCCTCTACCGCGCGGCCAACCAGTACCACGTGGTGATGGAAATCGCGCCCGAATACTGGGCCGATCCGTCAGCGCTCAAAGGTATTTATGTGCCCACCGGCAGCCAGGCGGTGTCGAGCAAAGGCAGCACCGCCGCGCCAAACCTGGCCAGCCCGGCGGCCTTGGTACCGCTGTCTGCGCTGGCAGATAACGCGGTCGCGCGCACGGCCATTTCCATCAGTCACCAAGGCACCTTTCCGGCGGTGACGGTCTCGTTCAACCTGGCGCCTGGCACCTCGATCGGCCAAGCCACGGCGTTGGTGGACGATGCAGTGAAACAGCTGCGCATGCCCGCCAGCATCACCGGACAGTTTGCCGGGACGGCCCAGGTGTTCCAGTCCTCGGTGGCCAGCGAGCCGTTGCTGATTGTCGCGGCGCTGCTCTCGGTGTACGTCGTGCTGGGCATCCTCTACGAGAACCTGATGCATCCGCTGACGATCCTCTCCACGCTGCCCTCGGCAGGTGTCGGGGCGTTGATCGCCTTGCTGCTGACCGGCACCGAGCTGTCGATCATCGCGCTGGTGGGGGTGATCCTGTTGATCGGCATCGTGAAGAAGAACGCGATCATGATGATCGACTTCGCCATCACCGAACGGCGCGAGTTTGGCCTGACCGCCAAGGAAGCGATTCGCCGCGCCTGCCTGATCCGCTTTCGGCCGATCATGATGACCACCTTGGCGGCGATCCTTGGCGCACTGCCGCTGGTGCTCGGCACCGGCTATGGCTCTGAACTGCGTCGCCCCTTGGGCATCTCGATTATTGGCGGGTTGTTGCTCAGCCAGGTGCTGACGCTTTACACCACCCCGGTGATTTACCTCTGGCTCGACCGGGCGTCCCAACGCCTGGGGCGGCACAAGGAAGCAAGGTCATGAAACTCAGATACAGCGTGCTGGTGGTTAGCCTGATGCTCGGCGGCTGCATGGTCGGGCCGGATTACCAGAAACCGGCCATGGCGTTGCCGCAGTCGTTCAAGGAGGGCGCGCAGTGGCAGCGCGCGGTGTCCAATCCCCAGGGCGCGTTGGACAGCCAATGGTGGCTGGCGTATCAGGACCCGGTGTTGAACGATTTGGTGGCGCGGTCGGCCAAGGCCAACCAGTCGATCATTGCGGCGGAGGCCGCCTATCGGCTGGCCCAGGCACAGGCCGCATCGAGCCGAGCCGGGCTGTGGCCGACGGTGGGCGTGGGGTTGTCGGGATCGCGAGGCGAGGGCGGTGACGGCACGACCTCCAGCACCACCACCTCCGCCGGCGTGAAAAACACGGTGAGCGCCACGCTCACCGCCAGCTGGGAGCCGGACCTTTGGGGCCAGGTGCGTCGGGGCATCGAGTCGAGCCAGGCCACGGCGCAGCAGTCCGATGCTTTGCTGGCCGGCGTGCGTTTGTCCATCAGTTCCAGCGTGGCCAGTAACTACCTGGCGTTGCGCCAGATGGATATCGATGTTCGTTTGTTGCAGCAGCAACAGACCATCAACCAGCAGTTGCTGGAGATGATCCAGGCCCAATTCACCCAAGGCGTCGCGACGAATGACCAACTGCTGGTGGCCCAGGACCAGCTGACCACGTCAATTGCCGACCTGCAAACCTCGCAGCGTGACCGTGAACAGTATGAGCACGCCCTGGCGGTGCTGGTGGGCATGGCGCCCAGCGAGTTCAGCGTGGCGCCGCGCAATGATTTCAGCTTCGTCGTACCCCGGCCACCGTTGACCTTGCCGTCGACGTTGCTGCAACGGCGACCGGATGTGGTAGCCGCCGAGCGCTCGGCGGCGGCGGCCAACGCAAAGATCGGCGTGGCGGAGGCCGCGTTTTTCCCGACGTTGGACCTCACGGCTTCGCTGGGCTATCGCGGCAGCGCGTTGGGTGGATTGTTCTCCCTGCCCAACCGCATCTGGACGTTGGGCCCAGCGTTGGCGGAGACGATCTTTGATGGCGGCGCGCGTGAAGCGGCGGTCAAGCAGGCCGAGGCCAGTTATGACCAGATCGCCGCCAACTATCGCGGCACTGTGCTTAGCGCTTTACAGAACGTTGAGGACAACCTGTCGGCGATCAATCATCTGCAGACCCAGGCCGATGCCTTCCAACAGGTGTTTGCGCGTAACCAGCAGTTGTTCGGCAGCCAGGAGGCACAGCTGCGTGCGGGTACGGTAAGCCGCGAGGCGGTACTGACTCAGCAGTTGGTGTTGTTGCAGGCCGAGCAGAATCTGCGGGATACCCAAGGGCAGTTGAGCCAGGGCAGTGTGGCGTTGATCCAGAGTTTGGGGGGAGGCTGGCAGACGACTGGGAAATAACTGACGCACCCTATCCAAATGTGGGAGCGGGCTTGCTCGCGAATGCTGAGTTTCAGTCAATACATCTGTGACTGATACACCGTAATTCGCGAGCAAGCCCGCTCCCACATTTGAACTGCGGTTACCCGCGAGATTGCCTCACCTTTGAACTACTCGGCGATCTGCAACTTGCGCGATTCGGTATAGATGTACCGCACCTTTTCATACTCGAACGGTGAGTTCATCTGCCCGTAACGGAAGCTGGTCTGGTAGCGCTTGTCGACCGCGCGCAGGGCCCAGATTTCCGGGTGGTTGGAGCTGACTTCGGACACGTTGAGGAAGTTGATCTCGGTTTCCGCGCCGTAGTCGACGATCAGGCCAGTGGTGTCGCGCAGGTTCGACGGGCCGAAGATCGGCAGTACCAGGTACGCGCCGCCGGGTACGCCGTAGAAGCCCAGGGTTTGGCCGAAGTCTTCGCTTTGACGCGGCAGGCCCATGGCCGTGGCCGGGTCCCACAGGCCGGCGATGCCGATGGTGGTGTTGAGCAGCAGGCGCCCGGTGGTTTCCAGGGAACGATGGCCCTTGAGTTGCAGCAGGCTGTTCAACAGGTTGGGCACGTCGCCCAGGTTGTTGAAGAAGTTGCTGACGCCGGTGCGCAGGAAGCTTGGGGTTACGTAGGTGTAGCCGTTGACCACGGGCAGGAACACCCATTGGTCGAAGCGGTAGTTGAAGTGGTACACCCGACGGTTCCACGACTCCAGCGGGTCATAGACGTTAAGGGCGGTGAGCGACGAACGCTCGAACTCGCGCTGGTCCAGGCCGGGGTTGAACTTGAGCTTGGACAGCGGCTCCTTGAAGCCATCGGAGTCGACCTTGATCGGCTCGTGTGCCTTGCTGTTGTCGGCATTGGCCACGCCCGCGCACATCAAGGCGGCGAGCAGCAGAAGATATTTAGCCACGGAAGAACTCCAGCATGGCGTCGGCGTTGACGCGGTAATTGAGGTTGCCGCAGTGGCCGCCCAGCGGGTAGACGGTCAAGCGATCGCCGAAGGTTTTACGCAGGAAGCCGAGGTCGCCTGGGCCGAGGATCACGTCGTCAGCGTTGTGCATGACCGCGATTTTCGGGCTGTTGTGCAGGTAGTCCTTGAGGGCGTACAGGCTGACCTGGTCAACCAGTTGCAGCAGGCTGCCGCCATCGGAGCGGGCGCGCCACATCGGGATCACCTGCTCGGTGAGGTAGCAGTCGAAGTCGCATTGCAGCGCACGCTTGAGGAACGGCGTGAGGCTGGTGCCTTCGGTGATCGGGTATTTGGGCGGAATGATCAGGCCGCGACGGTTGATCAGGTCCGAGGTAAAGGCAATGTCAGCCGCCGAGAAGCGGAACGAGGTGCCGATCAGCATCGCCATCTGTTCGTTGGTCAGGTGCTGCTTGGACTGCTGGAAGTCGTAGAGCAGCGCGTCGTTAAGGTCGATGTAGCCTTTTTGCTGGAAGTAGCGGGTCAGCTTGTTCAGCACCAGCTCATAAAAGGTGGTGGTGTTGTTGATGCCCTTGACCTCGGTCTGCACCAGCTTGTCGAGGTTGGTGATCGAGGTGTAGAGGTTGACCGGCGGGTTCAGCAACAGCACTTTCTTGAAGTTGAAGCTGCGGCGGGTTTCGTCCAGTTTGGCCACGAACGCTGCGTCCAGGCCGCCCAGGCTGTAGCCGGTGAGGTAGAAGTCGGTCACCGGCAACGAGGCGTTTTGCGCGCGCACGGCTTGCATTACGCGGTACATGTCCTCGGCGTCTTCCTGGGTGATCCCCGGGGTGGCGAAGCGCGAAGCGGCGCTGATGAAGTCGAAGCTGGTGGGCGACGACAATTGCACCACGTGGTAACCAGCCTGGTAGTACAGCTTTTTCAGGTATTCGTTGAGGCTGCTGTCATACCGCGCACCGGTGCCTGCGATCAGGAAGATCAGCGGCGCAGCGCGGTCTTGCTTGGCGATGCGGTAGGTGAGCTTCTTCACCGCCCAGAAGTTGTCCGGCAGGCTGAACTCGCGCTCGGGGCGCATGTTCAGGGTGTAGTCGGACTGGTTGATCTCGTCATCACGCGGCAATTTGGGCCGCAGGTCGGCGGGGTGGTCGCGATGGTCGCTTCAAACGGGTTGGTCAAAGGGTAGCCATAGCTGGCTTGGTCGATATCGACCGCCAGTGCTGACGCACTCAGAAAAAGGCTGCCCAGCAGGGCAGCACAGCGTAAGGAACGGAGCATGACTTAATCCCTAAGAGGAAACGTGCTTAATGAAGTTCGCAGGCTATGACCACCGCGTTGTCACCGAAGTGCCAGCACTCGGCACGAAAAGTCGGAAAATAACGTCGGAATCGGGGTAATAGTAGCCAGACGATACACTTTGCCACGCTTTGGTGAACACTAATTGTGTGTATGCGCCTTGCTAACGGTTGCCAGGGCATTAAGCTGAGCGCCGTTTTTGCCTATTGGAGTCCCCCATGTCCCGTCGTTTGCCATTGATTCTGCTGCTTATTGCCCTGCCGCTGTGGCTGGCCGCCAGTTATGGCGCGCGTTATGGCTTTATGGAGGATGGCAGTTGGGTGGGGATCTGCGCCGATGAAGCCGGTCGCTGGGAATGCCAGTTGCGTTCGAACCTGGGCTTGATGATTCACTTCAAGGTGCTGGGCTGGGCCGCGCTGATCACCTCGGTGCTGGCGTTTTTGTGCCGGGGCGAGTGGGCTGGGGGTTGGCAGTACTGGGGATGGTGTTCGGGTTACCGGCGCTGGCGTTGTACAACACGACCTTTGCGGTGTTTGCGGTGGTGGTGGCGGGGTTGCGGTTGGTCAGGAAGCCTCGGGGCGTCTGACTGGACCTCATCGCAGGCAAGCCAGCTCCCATCTTTGATCGGGTTCACACGGTCAAAATGTGGGAGCTGGCTTGCCTGCGATAGCGGTGTTAAGCCTTGCGCACCCTCAAGCAACGCCACAAAGCCCCGACCATCAACACGCTAACCACCGCCCAGCCCCAAGCCTGCTGGTTCATCAGACCTTCACGGTACAATTGCGGCGCAACGCCGGCACCGATGATAAAGGCCAGCAGGGCAATTTCACGGCGTGGTCCAGTCACAGGACGAACCAAGTACACCAACGCCGGCAACACCAGTGCCGCGCTTGGGAAACTGCGGTAACGCGGGTCAAACACCAGCGCCAGCATCATCACCGCCCCTGCAAACCCGGCGATCGCCACCAGCCAGCCTGCACGTTGTTCCAGCCAGTTGAACGTACGTTCACGCCAGCCCTGGCGAGCGCTCAAGGCCAGCGCAGCGTGGGCCAGCACCAGCAGGTTCAGCACGACCAGCAAGCCGGCCCACACCCACTCATCATTGAAGCGCGCCGTGACGCGGGTCAGTTCCGACCAAGTACCGATGGAGCAGGCGGCCACCGCGCCCAGCAGCGGCAGGAGCAGCGCGGCCCGTGTGCTGCGAACGCGTCCACCAATGCCAAGGTGCCCAGCAGGATGATCCCGCCCACCCCAAGCCACAGCGGCCAGTACGGCACGTTGGTCACCGGCCCGGCGAGGATGCTCTTGTCCTGGCGGTCTGCATCGAACAGGCCCCAGTAGCCCCCACCGCACCTTCGCTGGCACGCTTCCAGGGTTGGTCAAAGGCTTCGATCAGGTTGTAGTGCCAGCCATTGGCTTCGGCCATGGCCACGAAACCGCGCATGAACTTGGCTTCGTTGACCCGGCTCGGCACTGCGGTTTCACGCTGGCGGCCTTCGCTGGGCCAGCCGGTTTCGCCGATCAGCACATCCTTGGGCGCGAACTTGTTGCCGAAAGTCTGGCGTACATCGCCCACATGCTTGAGGGCCTGGTCGATGCCGGATGGGTCATCTTCCCAATACGGCAGCAGGTGAATGGTGAGGAAGTCCACCGCTGGGGCGATTTCCGGGTGTTGCAGCCAGAACTCCCACACGTCGGCGTAGGTCACTGGTTGCTTGATATGGCTTTTGACGGTGTGGATCAGCGCCACCAACTGTTTGGCGGTGACTTCCTTGCGCAGCAAGGCTTCGTTGCCAACGATCGCAGCAGTGACCACATCCGGGTTGGCATTGGCCGCGGCGATCAGTTCGTCGATTTCCTTTTGGTCGCCACTGGATCACTGCTGACCCAAGCGCCGGCCATCACCTTCAAGCCATGCTTGCGTGCCATGTCCGGCAGGGCTTCCAGGCCGGTCATGGAATAGGTGCGGATGCATTCAAAGCGGGTAGCCAGCAGCGCCAGGTCGGCGTCCATGCGCTCTGGGCGCAGCGTGAACGGCTGGTCGAAAGGAGATTGGTCTTTATCGAAGGGCGTGTAGGACGCACATTGCATTTTGTGACTGGCGCTGGCTACATCCGGTAACACCACGGGACGGCCGAGGCCATACCAGTAACCGACCAGGGCCAGCAGGCCAAGGATCAAGGCGAAGAAATAGGGCAGGGCAGGGAAGCGGGCGGTCGCAGGCATGGTCGACTTATCTGGGGGAGCAAAGGCGCGCATCTTACCCGGATTTGGCCCATCCCAGTGGGGCTGCATAATTTTGACATGCAAAGTTCGGGCGGGATTTTGACGTCAAGTCCTACAAAACGTCCTGCTGGCTATGTGATGTCGTTTCTTGCTTGCATGAGGTCGCTGACAGAGCAGGTCGAAGCCTGCGCCGGGTTGATGATCAAGGCGTCAGCACTCCACTGATGTCGCAGCAGCCGGATCGAGGCGCGTGAAGGGGGCGCGGTGCACCACATAACAACAGGTTGACGTCGCTCGGCATCCGTCGGGCGCAGCACTTTCGGGGAAGTACTATGAAGATGCGACGACTCTTGGGCGCAGCTGCCACTCTGGTAGTTGCGATGGGCTCCACACTGGCCAGCGCCGACAGCAAAACCCTGAGCATCGGCTATGTAGACGGCTGGTCCGACAGCGTGGCTACCACCCACGTGGCCGCTGAGGTGATCAAGGAAAAGCTCGGTTATGACGTGAAACTGCAAGCCGTCGCCACCGGGATCATGTGGCAGGGCGTAGCCACCGGCAAGCTCGATGCCATGCTCTCCGCCTGGCTGCCCGTGACCCACGGCGAATACTGGGCCAAGAACAAGGACAAAGTGGTCGACTACGGCCCCAACTTCAAGGATGCGAAGATCGGCCTGATCGTGCCGGAGTACGTGAAAGCCAAGTCCATCGAAGACCTCAAGAACGACACCACCTTCAAGAACAAGATCGTCGGCATCGACGCCGGCTCAGGCGTGATGCTCAAGACCGACGAAGCCATCAAGGCCTACGGTCTGGACTACAAGCTGCAAGCCAGCTCGGGCGCAGCGATGATCGCCGAACTGACCCGTGCCGAAGACAAACAGGAATCCATTGCGGTCACCGGTTGGGTGCCACATTGGATGTTCGCCAAGTGGAAACTGCGCTTCCTCGACGATCCGAAAGGGATTTATGGTGCTGCTGAAACCGTCAACAGCATCGGCAGCAAGGGCCTGGAGAAGAAAGCGCCGGAAGTCGCGGCCTTCCTGAAGAAATTCCAGTGGGCCTCCAAGGACGAAATCGGCGAAGTCATGCTGGCGATCCAAGAGGGCGCCAAGCCTGATGCAGCGGCCAAGGATTGGGTGGCCAAGCACCCTGAGCGCGTAGCTGAATGGACCGCTAAGTAACCAATACCCTGTAAATGTGGGAGCGGGCTTGCCCGCGATAGCGGTATATCTGTCACTCATCTGTTGACTGGTACACCACTATCGCGGGCAAGCCCGCTCCCACATTGATTTCACCCTCCGTAAATCTTCCTGTGTTCTCACAACCCCTCGCTACACTCGATCTAAGACTAAGGTCGTCTGGAACCTCTACGGCAGCCGCATACAGTGGATACGTTCCAAAATAATAAAAAAGCTGTGCTGCGAGGATAAAAACAATGAACGACAGCATTTACCTCTCGATTCAAAACAGCCCGCGTTTCAAGGAGCTGGTAAGGAAAAGGGAACGGTTCGCCTGGATTCTCTCGGCGATCATGCTAGGGCTTTACTCCGCTTTCATCCTGTTGATCGCCTACGGGCCACAAATACTGGGCGCCAAGCTCAGCCCAGGTTCTTCGATTACCTGGGGCATTCCCCTGGGCGTCGGGCTGATTGTGTCTGCCTTTGTCCTGACCGGTATCTATGTCCGCCGGGCCAACGGCGAATTTGACGACCTGAACGCTGCGATTCTCAAGGAGGCTGCGCAATGATCGGTCGTCTACTGGCAATACTCGGCGCATCGTTCTTTGCTCCGGCCCTTTGGGCTGCGGATGCCTTGACCGGTGAAGTGCACAAACAACCCCTGAACGTGTCGGCCATCGTGATGTTTGTCGCGTTTGTCGGCGCCACCCTGTGCATCACTTACTGGGCGTCCAAACGTAATAAATCGGCGGCCGACTACTATGCGGCCGGCGGCAAGATCACCGGTTTCCAGAACGGTCTGGCGATTGCCGGTGACTACATGTCGGCGGCGTCCTTCCTGGGGATTTCCGCACTGGTGTACACCTCCGGTTATGACGGCCTGATCTACTCGATCGGCTTCCTGGTGGGCTGGCCGATCATTCTGTTCCTGATCGCCGAGCGCCTGCGTAACCTGGGCAAGTACACCTTTGCCGACGTGGCGTCCTATCGCCTGGGCCAGACCCAGATCCGCAGCCTGTCGGCATGCGGCTCGCTGGTGGTGGTGGCGTTTTACCTGATCGCGCAAATGGTCGGTGCCGGCAAGTTGATCCAACTGCTGTTCGGCCTGGACTACCACGTTGCGGTGATCCTGGTAGGCATCCTGATGGTGCTGTATGTGCTGTTCGGCGGCATGCTGGCGACCACCTGGGTACAGATCATCAAGGCGGTGTTGCTGTTGTCCGGTGCCTCGTTCATGGCGCTGATGGTGATGAAGCACGTCAACTTCGACTTCAACATGCTGTTCTCCGAGGCGATCAAGGTTCACCCTAAAGGTGAAGCGATCATGAGCCCTGGCGGTCTGGTGAAGGACCCGATCTCGGCATTCTCGCTGGGCTTGGCGTTGATGTTCGGTACCGCTGGCCTGCCACATATCCTGATGCGCTTCTTCACCGTGAGCGACGCTAAAGAAGCTCGCAAAAGCGTGTTCTACGCCACGGGTTTCATCGGTTACTTCTACATCCTGACCTTTATCATCGGCTTCGGCGCGATCCTGCTGGTCAGCACCAACCCGGCGTTCAAAGATGCGGCAGGCGCCTTGCTCGGTGGCAACAACATGGCGGCGGTGCACCTGGCCAACGCTGTGGGTGGCAGTATCTTCCTGGGCTTCATCTCGGCCGTGGCGTTCGCCACTATCCTTGCAGTGGTTGCCGGCCTGACCCTGGCCGGTGCTTCGGCGGTGTCCCATGACCTGTACGCCAGCGTGATCAAGAAAGGCAAGGCCAACGAGAAAGATGAGATTCGCGTGTCGAAGATCACCACCGTAGCCTTGGGTGTATTGGCAATCGGCCTGGGTATCCTGTTCGAAAGCCAGAACATCGCGTTCATGGTGGGCCTGGCGTTCTCGATCGCTGCCAGCTGTAACTTCCCGGTGCTGCTGCTTTCCATGTACTGGAAAAACCTCACTACCCGTGGCGCCATGATTGGCGGCTGGCTGGGCTTGATCAGTGCCGTTGGCCTGATGATCCTCGGCCCGACCATCTGGGTCTCGATCCTGCACCATGAGAAAGCCATCTTCCCTTACGAGTACCCGGCGCTGTTCTCGATGATCATCGCGTTCGTCGGCATCTGGTTCTTCTCCATCACCGACAAATCGGCGGCGGCAGAGAAAGAACGTGCGCTGTACTTCCCGCAGTTTGTGCGTTCGCAGACTGGCCTGGGGGCGAGTGGGGCGGTTAATCACTAAGGTTGTAGCTGGATAGGAAAATGCCCCGGTTGAAAAGCCGGGGCATTTTTTGTCTGAATACTGGGTGAGGGTTGGTTGTAGTGAGCGGGCTTGCCCCGCGCTGGGTGGCGAAGCCGCCCCAAATCCAGGCGTCGCGGTCTTTCTGAAGTATCGCGGCTGCCTTGTTGGGGCGGCTTCGCCACCCAGCGCGGGTGTAGAACCGTAGACATCCTTTACATCTGAAACCGGAGACATCGTTTACACATTTGAGGCTTGGACGCGGCTCATTCCTCGTCCAAGCCTCCCCAGGGATAATCACACAGGTACAGATCCCAAACATCTTCTTCAACTTCCTTGAGCGCGATCCGTTCTCCTGATAGCGCTTCGCTAACAAACACCAACTTTCCTTTCCACATGATCGAGCCGTTCTTCCTTACGCTTCGTACTTTCATTTCCGCCGCATATTCCACATCCGGCAAGCATCCTGGATAAGGTCGATTAGACGGCACATACAGCTCTCCTGGGCGCTTCATGCCGAGCGCCTCGTGGGGGCGTATGTAATTGAATTCATGTCGAAAGTGCTCTAGAAAAAGCTGCTGCTCAACCAGGTTTTTCCCAATCGGCAGCTCCAACTTCATACTGCGATGCATCCGTTCATGCCGGCCATTTTGGTCCGGTCTTCCCGGCATGGTTCGCTCCGGATATATACCCAAACGGATCCACCAAACGGCCAGTGTGGACATTCTTGCCAGGCCTGGAGACGCAAAAGGAACGCCGTTGTCAGAGCGAATGACTTCAGGCATTCCGTACTCATGGAAAAGCCTCTCAAATGCTTGTTTTACAGGCTTGGTCATGATCCTGGAGTGAGCTCTGCACGCCAAAAATCATACGAGAGGCATGGTCTGTAACAGTTAAGGGATAGCACATATGGGCGTTGAGCATCTTGAACTGCCCTTTGTAGTCAGCGCACCACGTATTGTTGGGCTCGTTGGCTTCGCGCATTTCCCTGTGACCGGTACTGTGCCGTCGTTTGAAACGTCGTTTTTGACCAGCCCAAGACGGTCAAGCCATTGGCCTGCCGTGCTTGGAGATGGCCAGGCGACCGACGAATCATCGATTCCTAATAGCCTGACAAGCTTCTTCGGCCCCCATTCATAGTGGGCTTCTTTCATCGCCACTATGCGAGCCAAGATCTCATCGTCAGTCTTGTTTGGGCTGTTATGGGGTCGTCGAGATAGCTCTGCCAACGACTTTAAATCTCCTTCAACGTGACGGGAGATCCATTTATCTACAGTCGGCCGACTGACGCCGAAGCGCCGAGCTAACTGGCTTTTGGTGAAGTCACCAGAAAGCCAGTCGATGACCAGTTTGATTCGTTGATCCATGGGAGACTCTTGGTTCCAGGGCATGATCAGTTACCTCCTGATCATGCGTAATAACCTGTAAACCATGTCCCCGGTTAGAAATGTAAACGATGTCCCCGGTCTGTACCGGGGCAAGCCCGCTCACTACAAGCGCACAAATAAAAACGGCCTCCACTAAGGGAGGCCGTTTTCAGTGCAACTAAGCAATGCTTACTTGCGATCTTCCAGCTTGGTGATGTCACGCGACTCGTAGCCGGTGTACAGCTGGCGCGGGCGGCCAATCTTGTACGGACTGGAGAGCATTTCTTTCCAATGGGAGATCCAGCCCACGGTCCGCGCCAGGGCGAAGATCACGGTGAACATGCTGGTTGGAATGCCGATCGCCTTGAGGATGATCCCCGAGTAGAAGTCGACGTTCGGGTACAGCGAGCGTTCGATGAAGTACGGGTCGGTCAGGGCGATCTCTTCCAGGCGCATGGCCAGTTCGAGCTGCGGATCGTTCTTGATGCCCAGTTCCTTCAACACTTCGTCGCAGGTCTGCTTCATGACGGTGGCGCGTGGGTCGCGGTTCTTGTAGACCCGGTGACCGAAGCCCATCAACTTGAACGGATCGTTCTTGTCCTTGGCCTTGGCGATGAACTTGTCGATGTTGGAGACATCGCCGATTTCATCGAGCATGGTCAATACGGCTTCGTTCGCACCGCCGTGGGCAGGGCCCCACAGTGCGGCGATGCCGGCGGCGATACAGGCGAACGGGTTGGCACCCGACGAGCCTGCCAGGCGCACGGTAGAGGTCGATGCGTTTTGTTCGTGGTCGGCGTGGAGGATGAAGATCCGGTCCATTGCCTTGGCAAGCGTCGGGCTGATCGGTTTGATCTCGCACGGCGTGTTGAACATCATGTGCAGGAAGTTTTCTGCGTACGTCAGGTCGTTACGCGGGTACATCATGGGTTGGCCCATGGAGTACTTGTAAACCATTGCGGCCAGGGTCGGCATCTTGGCAACCAGGCGGATCGCGGAGATTTCGCGATGCTGCGGGTTATTGATGTCGAGGGAGTCGTGATAGAAGGCCGACAGGGCGCCGACCACACCGCACATGACGGCCATCGGGTGGGCGTCGCGACGGAAGCCGTTGAAGAACGTCTTCAACTGCTCGTGAACCATGGTGTGGTTCTTTACGGTGCTGACGAACTGGGCTTTCTGCTCGGCTGTTGGCAATTCGCCATTTAGCAGCAGGTAGCAGGTTTCCAGGTAGTCCGATTTCTCGGCCAGTTGCTCGATCGGGTAACCGCGATGCAGCAAAATGCCATTATCACCATCGATATAGGTGATCTTCGACTCGCAAGAGGCGGTCGACATGAAGCCTGGGTCGAATGTGAAACGGCCCGTGGCCGTCAGGCCCCGTACGTCGATAACATCGGGACCAACGGTGCCGGTTAAAATGGGCAGCTCGACGGGGGCTGCGCCCTCGATGATCAACTGCGCTTTTTTGTCAGCCATGTGGCCTCCTATTTATGCTTCAAATCATCAGACAGACCCCCCACGCAGGGCCCGCACCACTATATTGATATAAATCCAGATGTCAATTTGCCTAAAGTCTTGCACCAGAAGGCTTTAACCGTACTTTTTCCTCGAAATTGACTGCCATTTACGCCTTTTATCCCGCCAGCGCAATCAGCTATTAAGGTGAGGTGAGCGCGTTGTCATTAGTAACCTAACTGTCTATACTCGGCCACCGACCGCCAAGGGCTTTTGGGCTTGCTTTCATTGGGGGTCGCACTCCCTGGGTGGTGCTTACCTGACCAGTGCACTCCCCAACAACTTTGCCCTGATTGTTAGGGGCTCTTCAGTGTGAAAAAAAGCCGTGAATAGCCAACGACCTGTAAACCTAGACCTAAGGACCATCAAACTCCCCATCACCGGCGTTACGTCGTTCCTGCACCGTGTTTCCGGCATCATCCTGTTCCTGGGCTTGGGCATCATGCTTTATGCATTGAGCAAATCCCTGGGTTCCGAGGAAGGATACGCCGAGGTGAAGGCATGCTTGACCAGCCCGCTGGCCAAGTTCGTAGCATGGGGCCTCCTGTCCGCTCTGCTGTATCACCTGGTAGCCGGTGTGCGCCACTTGATCATGGATGCGGGTATCGGTGAGACGCTGGAAGGCGGCCGCCTGGGCTCGAAAATCATCATCGCCATTTCCGTGGTGCTGATCGTTCTGGCAGGAGTTTGGATATGGTAACCAGCGTTACGAACCTTTCGCGTTCGGGCCTCTATGACTGGATGGCACAGCGTGTGTCTGCGGTCGTTCTCGCGGCTTATTTCATTTTCCTGATCGGATACCTCGTCGCAAATCCAGGCATTAGCTATGAGCAATGGCACGGCCTGTTTTCCCACAATGCGATGCGAATCTTCAGTCTGCTGGCCCTTGTAGCCCTGGGCGCACACGCCTGGGTTGGCATGTGGACCATCGCGACCGACTACCTGACGCCGATGGCGCTGGGCAAGTCCGCGACTGCAGTACGTTTTCTCTTCCAGGCAGTCTGCGGCGTCGCGATGTTCGCTTACTTCGTCTGGGGTGTGCAGATTCTTTGGGGTATCTGATTCATGGCTAACATTCCAACTATTTCATTCGACGCCATCATTATTGGTGGCGGCGGTGCTGGCATGCGCGCTGCGCTGCAGCTGGCCCAGGGCGGTCACAAGACTGCCGTGATCACCAAGGTGTTCCCGACCCGTTCCCACACCGTATCGGCCCAGGGTGGCATCACCTGCGCCATCGCCTCCGCCGACCCGAACGATGACTGGCGCTGGCACATGTACGATACCGTCAAGGGTTCCGACTATATCGGTGACCAGGACGCTATCGAGTACATGTGTCAGGAAGGCCCGGCTGCAGTGTTCGAGCTGGACCACATGGGTCTGCCGTTCTCCCGTACCGAACAAGGCCGTATCTACCAGCGTCCATTCGGCGGTCAGTCCAAAGACTACGGTAAAGGCGGCCAGGCTGCCCGTACTTGCGCGGCCTCCGACCGTACCGGTCACGCGCTGCTGCACACCCTTTATCAGGGCAACCTGAAAGCCGGTACCACGTTCCTGAACGAGTACTACGCTGTCGATCTGGTGAAGAACGCACAAGGCGAGTTCGTCGGTGTGATCGCCATCTGCATCGAAACCGGTGAAACCACCTACATCCGCGCCAAGGCTACTGTTCTGGCGACTGGCGGTGCAGGCCGTATCTACGCGTCGACCACCAACGCCCTGATCAACACCGGTGACGGCGTCGGCATGGCATTGCGTGCTGGCGTACCGGTACAAGACATCGAAATGTGGCAGTTCCACCCGACTGGCATCGCCGGCGCTGGTGTACTGGTTACCGAAGGTTGCCGTGGTGAAGGTGGTTACCTGATCAACAAGCACGGCGAGCGTTTCATGGAGCGTTATGCTCCGAACGCGAAAAGACCTGGCAGGTCGTGACGTTGTTGCTCGTTCGATGGTTAAGGAAATCATCGCCGGCAACGGCTGCGGCCCGAATGGCGACCACGTACTGCTGAAGCTCGATCACCTGGGCGAAGAAGTACTGCACAGCCGCCTGCCTGGTATCTGCGAGCTGTCCAAGACCTTTGCTCACGTTGACCCGGTGGTTGCTCCGGTTCCGGTTGTTCCGACTTGCCACTATATGATGGGCGGCGTGCCGACCAACATTCATGGTCAGGCGATCACCCAGAACGCCGAAGGCGAAGACGAAATCATCCACGGTCTGTTCGCTGTAGGCGAAGTGGCTTGCGTGTCGGTACACGGTGCCAACCGTCTGGGCGGCAACTCGCTGCTCGACCTGGTGGTATTCGGTCGTGCTGCTGGCCTGCACCTGGAAAAGCGTTGACCGACGGCATCGAATACGATGACGCCACCGACGCCAACATCGAAGCTGCCCTGGCGCGCCTGAACGCTCTGAACGAGCGCACTGATGGCGAAGACGTGGCTACCCTGCGTCGCGAGCTGCAAAGCTGCATGCAGAACTACTTCGGTGTATTCCGTACCGGCGAATACATGCAGAAGGGTATTGCCCAGCTGGCTGACCTGCGCAAGCGCATCGCCAACGTCAAGATCAACGATAAGAGCCAGGCGTTCAACACCGCTCGTATCGAAGCCCTTGAGCTGCAAAACCTGCTGGAAGTTGCCGAAGCGACCGCAATCGCTGCCGAGGTTCGTAAAGAATCCCGTGGTGCCCACGCCCGTGAAGACTTTGAAGATCGCGACGACGAAAACTGGTTGTGCCACACCCTGTACTTCCCGGGTGACAAGCGCGTAACCAAGCGTGCCGTGAACTTCTCGCCGAAGACGGTTCCGACGTTTGAACCGAAGATTCGGACTTACTAAGGGTGGCTGCCATGTTGAAAGTCAGTGTTTATCGCTACAACCCTGATCAGGACGCTGCGCCGTTCATGCAGGAATTCCAGGTCGATACCGGTGGTAAAGACCTGATGGTGCTGGATGTATTGGCACTGATCAAAGAGCAGGACGAAGGTTTCTCGTATCGTCGCTCTTGCCGTGAAGGTGTGTGCGGTTCCGACGGCATGAACATCAACGGCAAAAACGGCCTGGCGTGCATCACGCCGCTGTCCGCCGTGGTTAAAGGCAACAAGCTGATCGTTCGTCCACTGCCAGGTTTGCCGGTTATCCGTGACCTAGTCGTCGATATGAGCATCTTCTACAAGCAATACGAGAAAGTTAAGCCGTTCCTGCAGAACGACACGCCGGCTCCGGCCATCGAGCGTCTGCAGTCTCCGGAAGAGCGTGAGAAGCTTGACGGTCTGTACGAGTGCATCCTGTGCGCTTGCTGCTCGACCTCTTGCCCATCCTTCTGGTGGAACCCGGACAAGTTCCTGGGTCCAGCTGCCCTGCTGCAAGCGTACCGCTTCCTGGCAGACAGCCGTGACACCAAGACATCCGAGCGTCTGGCTTCGCTGGATGACCCGTTCAGCGTATTCCGCTGCCGCGGGATCATGAACTGCGTCAACGTATGTCCCAAAGGCCTGAACCCGACTAAGGCCATTGGTCACATCCGTAACATGCTGCTGCAGAGCGGCGTGTAACTGACGTTGTAGTAAAGGCAGGACCGTTGTGCCCGTAAATGCTACGGCGCAGGCTTCAACCGGCGCCGTAGTTTTAACTTGAGCAGCGACTTACAAAGCCGCAGCTCTTATTTTGAAGAAATGAGACAAGCAGGGGCATTCGGGTTGGTACCCGAACTATCAGCGTGATCCTAAGTGGCTTGTTTTGGTCGCTGCACTTGGCCTTTTGCAAGCAAACTCGGTGTTTTCGCCGGTGGTGTCCCCAAATCGAGGGTGACCAAGCATGCAAGAAAGCGTGATGCAGCGCATGTGGAACAGCGGCTATCTTTCAGGTGGTAACGCTGCCTATGTGGAAGAGCTTTATGAGCTCTACCTGCACGACCCTAACGCTGTGCCAGAAGAATGGCGCACCAAATTTCAGACGTTGTCTTCAGACGGCAACGCTGCCACCGATGTATCGCACGCAACAATTCGCGATCAGTTCGTGCTGCTGGCAAAGAACCAGCGCCGCGCCCAACCGGTTTCCGCCGGTAGCGTGAGCAGTGAGCACGAGAAGAAGCAAGTTGAAGTGCTGCGACTGATCCAGGCCTATCGGATGCGCGGCCACCAGGCGGCCCAGCTTGACCCGCTGGGGCTCTGGAAGCGTCCTGCACCTGCTGACCTGTCGATCAATCATTACGGCTTGACCAATGCCGATCTTGATACGACCTTCCGTGCCGGCGACCTGTTCATCGGCAAAGAGGAAGCGAGCCTACGCGAAATTCACGAAGCGTTGCAGCAGACATATTGCCGCACCATTGGCGCTGAGTTCACGCACATCACCGATTCCGAGCAACGCCACTGGTTCCAGCATCGCCTGGAAGGCGTACGTGGCCGTCCGGTTCTGTCCGCAGACGTACGCAGCCACCTGCTTGAGCGCGTGACAGCTGCCGAAGGCCTGGAAAAATACCTGGGTACCAAATACCCGGGCACCAAGCGTTTCGGCCTGGAAGGCGGCGAAAGCCTGATTCCGATGCTCGACGAGCTGATCCAGCGTTCCGGTTCCTATGGCACCAAGGAAATCGTGATCGGCATGGCTCACCGTGGTCGCCTGAACGTGTTGGTCAACACCTTCGGCAAGAACCCGCGTGAACTGTTCGACGAATTCGAAGGCAAGAAGAAAGTTGAACTGGGTTCGGGTGACGTTAAATATCACCAGGGCTTCTCGTCCAACGTAATGACCACCGGCGGTGAAGTTCACCTGGCCATGGCCTTCAACCCATCCCACCTGGAAATCGTTTCTCCAGTGGTCGAGGGTTCGGTCCGTGCTCGCCAGGATCGTCGTAACGACACTACCGGTGAAAAGGTCCTGCCGATTTCCATCCACGGTGACGCGGCATTCGCCGGTCAAGGCGTGGTCCTGGAAACGTTCCAGATGTCGCAGACTCGCGGCTTCAAGACCGGCGGTACCGTTCACATCGTCATCAACAACCAGGTTGGCTTCACCATCAGCAACCCGCTGGATGCGCGCTCCACCGAGTACGCCACCGACGTTGCGAAGATGATCCAGGCGCCGATCCTCCATGTGAATGGCGATGATCCGGAAGCCGTACTGTTCGTGACCCAGCTCGCGATCGACTACCGCATGCAGTTCAAGCGTGATGTGGTCATCGACCTGGTTTGCTACCGCCGTCGCGGTCACAACGAAGCGGACGAGCCTAGCGGCACCCAACCGTTGATGTACCAGCAGATCACCAAGCAGCGCACTACCCGTGAGCTGTACGCCGAAAGCCTGACCAAGGCCGGTGTGGTTGACGACGCGCGTGTTCAGGCGAAGATCGATGAATACCGCAACGCGCTGGACAATGGTCTGCATGTAGTAAAAAGCCTGGTCAAAGAGCCGAACAAAGAGCTGTTCGTTGACTGGCGTCCGTACCTGGGTCACACCTGGACTGCGCGTCACGACACCTCGTTCGATCTGAAGACCCTGCAGGAACTGTCCGCCAAGCTGCTGGAAATTCCGGAAGGCTTCGTGGTTCAGCGCCAGGTTGCGAAGATCTACGAAGACCGTCAGAAGATGCAAGCCGGCGGCCTGCCGATCAACTGGGGTTACGCCGAAACCATGGCGTACGCGACCCTGGCGTTCGAAGGTCACCCGATCCGCATGACCGGCCAGGACATCGGCCGTGGTACGTTCTCGCACCGTCATGCTGTGCTGCACAACCAGAAAGACGCGGGCACCTACATCCCGTTGCAGAACCTGTACGAAGGCCAGCCACGTTTCGACCTGTACGATTCGTTCCTGTCCGAAGAAGCCGTACTGGCGTTCGAATACGGCTACTCGACCACTACGCCAAACGCGCTGGTGATCTGGGAAGCCCAGTTCGGCGACTTCGCCAACGGTGCCCAGGTGGTTATCGACCAGTTCATCACCAGCGGCGAGCACAAGTGGGGCCGTCTGTGCGGTCTGACCATGTTGCTGCCACACGGTTATGAAGGTCAGGGTCCGGAGCACTCCTCGGCCCGTCTGGAGCGTTACCTGCAGCTGTGCGCCGAGCACAACATCCAGGTGTGCGTACCGACTACCCCGGCCCAGATCTACCACTTGCTGCGTCGTCAGGTGATCCGCCCGCTGCGCAAGCCGCTGGTAGTGCTGACTCCGAAATCGCTGCTGCGTCACAAATTGGCCATCTCGACCCTGGAAGATCTGGCGGATGGTTCGTTCCAGACCGTGATCCCGGAAATCGACACGCTGGATGCGGCCAAAGTGACTCGTCTGGTCCTGTGCAGTGGCAAGGTCTACTACGACTTGCTGGAAAAACGCCGTGCCGAAGGCCGCGAAGACATCGCCATCGTGCGTATCGAGCAGCTTTACCCGTTCCCGGAAGACGACCTGATGGAGGCCATCGCGCCTTACACCAACCTCACCAATGTGGTGTGGTGCCAGGAAGAGCCGATGAACCAGGGCGCGTGGTACAGCAGCCAGCATCACTTGCGTCGTAGCATCGGCAACCACAAGCAAGGCTTGGGCCTGGAGTACGCCGGTCGTGATGCTTCTGCTGCACCTGCGTGTGGTTATGCGTCGATGCACGCCGAGCAGCAGGAAAAACTGCTGCAAGATGCTTTCACTGTTTAACGCCTTCGCGCTGACTGAAACCGAATTTTAAGGACACACAGATAATGGCTATCGAAATCAAAGCCCCGTCATTCCCGGAATCGGTTGCCGATGGCACCGTTGCCACCTGGCACAAGAAACCAGGTGAGGCCGTCAAGCGTGACGACCTGATCGTCGACATCGAGACCGACAAAGTCGTTCTGGAAGTGTTGGCCGAAGCTGACGGCGTGCTGGGCGCAATCGTTGCCGAAGAAGGCGCTACCGTTCTGTCGAACCAGGTTCTGGGCTCGATCGAAGAGGGCAGCGCTGCTGCCGCCGCTCCTGCTGCCGCTGCACCGGCTGCTTCGGCTCCTGCCGCCGCCCCGGCTGCTGGCGCTGAAGACCCGATCGCTGCTCCAGCTGCTCGTCAGTTGGCTGAAGAGAACGGTATCAACCTGGCTTCCGTCAAAGGCACCGGCAAAGACGGTCGCATCACCAAGGAAGACGTGGTTGCTGCTGTTGAAGCCAAGAAAACCGCTCCAGCCGCTGCACCTGCCAAGGCTGCTGCCCCGGCTGCCGCTGCTCCTGTGTTCGCCGCTGGCGACCGCACCGAGAAGCGCGTTCCAATGACCCGTGTGCGTGCAACCGTGGCCAAGCGTCTGGTTGAAGCACAGTCGAACATGGCGATGCTGACCACTTTCAACGAAGTCGACATGACTGAAGTCATGGCGCTGCGTTCGAAGTACAAGGACCTGTTCGAGAAGTCCCACAACGGCGTACGTTTGGGCTTCATGTCGTTCTTCGTGAAAGCGGCCACCGAAGCATTGAAACGCTTCCCGGCAGTCAACGCTTCCATCGACGGCGGCGACATCGTTTACCACGGCTACGCTGACGTCGGCGTTGCTGTCTCCAGCGACCGTGGCCTGGTAGTACCGGTTCTGCGTAACGCCGAGCTGATGAGCCTGGCTGAAATCGAAGGCGGCATCGCTGGCTTCGGCAAGAAAGCCCGTGACGGCAAGCTGACCATCGACGAGATGACCGGCGGTACCTTCACCATCACCAACGGTGGTACCTTCGGTTCGATGATGTCGACCCCGATCGTCAACCCGCCGCAAGCTGCGATCCTGGGCATGCACAACATCATCCAGCGTCCGATGGCCATCAACGGCCAAGTCGTTATCCGCCCGATGATGTACCTGGCACTGTCTTACGATCACCGCCTGATCGATGGAAAAGAAGCCGTGACTTTCCTGGTGACCATCAAGAACCTGCTGGAAGACCCGGCTCGTCTGCTGCTGGATATCTGATTGAAGCAGCTGCAAGTTGCGAGCTACAAGCTGTAAGAAAAAGCAGCTTGGCTTGCGGCTTGCGGCTAAAAGCTTGTCGCAAATAGAGGATCTATTTTCATGACACAGAAATTTGACGTCGTAGTGATTGGTGCAGGTCCTGGCGGCTATGTTGCCGCTATCAAGGCCGCACAACTGGGCCTCTCGACTGCTTGCATCGAAAAATACACCGACAAGGAAGGCAAACTGGCGCTGGGCGGTACTTGCCTGAACGTTGGTTGCATTCCTTCCAAGGCGCTGCTGGACAGCTCCTGGAAATTCCACGAAGCCCAAGACGGCTTCGCGATCCACGGTATCAACCATGCTGGCGTGACCATGGACGTGCCAGCAATGGTCGGCCGTAAAGCCAACATCGTTAAAGGCCTGACTTCCGGCGTTGCCACCTTGTTCAAGGCCAACGGCGTAACTTCCCTGCAAGGCCACGGCAAGCTGCTGGCCGGCAAGAAGATCGAAATCACCAAGCCAGACGGTTCGGTTGAAGTCATCGAAGCCGAAAACGTGATCCTGGCTCCAGGTTCGCGCCCAATCGACATTCCACCTGCTCCAGTCGACAACAACGTCATCGTTGATTCGACCGGCGCCCTGGAATTCCAAGCTGTGCCAAAGCGTCTGGGCGTGATCGGCGCTGGCGTGATCGGCCTGGAACTGGGTTCGGTATGGTCCCGCCTGGGTGCCGAAGTGACCGTGCTGGAAGCCCTGGACACGTTCCTGCTGGCTGCCGACACCGCTGTTTCCAAAGAAGCACTGAAAACCCTGACCAAACAAGGTCTGGACATCAAGCTGGGCGCTCGCGTGACCGGTTCGAAAGTTAACGGTGAAGAAGTAGTTGTTAACTACACCGACAAAGATGGCGAAAAAACCATCACTTTCGACAAGCTGATCGTAGCTGTTGGTCGCCGTCCAGTGACCACCGACCTGCTGGCCTCTGACAGCGGCGTGACCCTCGACGAGCGCGGCTACGTGCACGTTGATGATCACTGCGCTACCACCGTGCCTGGCGTCTACGCCATCGGTGACGTGGTTCGCGGCATGATGCTGGCGCACAAGGCTTCCGAAGAAGGCATCATGGTTGTCGAGCGCATCAAGGGCCACAAAACCCAGATGAACTACGACCTGATCCCATCGGTTATCTACACCCACCCGGAAATTGCATGGGTCGGCAAGAACGAACAGCAGTTGAAAGCTGAAGGCGTTGAAGTTAACGTCGGCACCTTCCCGTTTGCCGCTTCTGGCCGTGCCATGGCAGCCAACGACACCGGTGGTTTTGTCAAAGTCATCGCTGATGCCAAGACTGACCGCGTATTGGGCGTCCACGTGATTGGCCCAAGCGCTGCAGAACTGGTTCAGCAAGGCGCAATCGGTATGGAATTCGGCACCAGTGCCGAGGACCTGGGCATGATGGTCTTCTCCCATCCGACCCTGTCCGAAGCGTTGCACGAAGCTGCGTTGGCAGTGAATGGCGGCGCCATCCACATCGCCAACCGCAAGAAGCGCTAAGCGAGATAATAAGAAACCACGGCGGAGTTGCTCGTCGTGAGCCTTGCGCGCAAGACTCACCGCGGAATATCCGCTGGACGCAGCCTTGCGCAGCTTTACGGGCCTTGAGCCCCGCAAGTTGCGCAAGCAGCAGTCACAGGTGGCGCGGCACTCATAATGAGCGCAGCGCCGAATGCGCAGTACCTAACGAAGACGGTAAAAGCATGAATCTTCACGAGTATCAGGGTAAGCAGCTGTTCGCTGAATACGGCCTGCCAGTTTCCAAGGGCTACGCAGTAGACACCCCGGAAGCAGCAGCAGAAGCTTGCGACAAAATCGGCGGCACCGAGTGGGTTGTCAAAGCCCAGGTCCACGCTGGTGGTCGCGGTAAAGCGGGCGGCGTTAAGCTGGTTCGCAGCAAAGAAGACGCCAAGGCCTTCGCACAGCAGTGGCTGGGCAAGCGTCTGGTGACTTACCAGACTGATGCCAATGGCCAGCCAGTCACCAAGATCCTGGTTGAATCGTGCACTGATATCGCTAAAGAGCTGTACCTGGGCGCTGTCGTTGACCGTTCGAGCCGTCGCATCGTGTTCATGGCTTCCACCGAAGGTGGCGTGGACATTGAGAAGATCGCCGAAGAAACCCCAGAAAAAATTCTGAAAGCCACTATCGATCCACTGGTTGGCGCTCAGCCATTCCAGGGTCGCGAGCTGGCTTTCCAGCTGGGCCTGGAAGGCAAGCAAGTTGCCCAGTTCGCCAAGATCTTCGTAGGTCTGGCCAAACTGTTCCAGGATCACGATCTGGCCCTGCTGGAAGTGAACCCGCTGGTGATCAAGGCTGACGGCGATCTGCACTGCCTGGATGCCAAGATCAACATCGACGCCAACGCCATGTACCGTCAGCCTAAGCTGAAGACTTTCCACGATCCGTCGCAAGACGATCCGCGCGAAGCGCACGCTGCCAAGTTCGAACTGAACTACGTAGCCCTGGAAGGTAACATCGGTTGCATGGTCAACGGTGCTGGCCTGGCCATGGGTACCATGGACATCGTCAACCTGCATGGCGGCAAACCAGCCAACTTCCTCGACGTGGGCGGTGGTGCTACCAAAGAACGCGTTACCGAAGCGTTCAAGATCATCCTGTCCGACTCCAACGTCGCTGCAGTACTGGTCAACATCTTCGGCGGCATCGTTCGTTGCGACATGATTGCCGAAGGCATCATCGGTGCAGTGAAAGAAGTCGGCGTTAAAATCCCGGTTGTTGTTCGCCTTGAAGGTAACAACGCTGAACTGGGCGCTAAAGTACTGGCAGAAAGCGGTTTGAACATCATCGCGGCTACCAGCCTGACCGACGCTGCTCAACAAGTTGTCAAAGCTGCGGAGGGCAAATAATGAGCGTCCTGATCAATAAAGACACCAAAGTTATCTGCCAGGGTATTACCGGTTCGCAAGGTAGTTTCCACACCCAGCAAGCCATCGAATACGGCACCAAGATGGTTGGCGGCGTAACTCCAGGCAAAGGCGGCACCGAGCACCTGGGTCTGCCTGTGTTCAACACCGTGAAAGATGCTGTAGCTGCCACTGGCGCCACCGCCAGCGTGATCTACGTTCCAGCTCCTTTCTGCAAGGACTCCATCCTGGAAGCAGCATTCGGCGGCATCAAGCTGATCGTTTGCATCACCGAAGGCATTCCTACCCTGGACATGCTGGACGCTAAAGTTAAGTGCGACGAGCTGGGTGTTACCCTGATCGGCCCTAACTGCCCAGGCGTGATCACTCCAGGCGAATGCAAGATCGGCATCATGCCAGGTCACATTCACTTGCCAGGTAAAGTCGGTATCGTTTCCCGTTCCGGCACCCTGACCTACGAAGCTGTCAAGCAAACTACTGACGCCGGTTTCGGTCAGTCGACTTGCGTCGGCATCGGCGGTGACCCGATCCCAGGCTCGAACTTCATCGACATCCTGAAGCTGTTCCAGGAAGACCCGAAGACCGAAGCGATCGTCATGATCGGTGAGATCGGCGGTTCGGCTGAAGAAGAAGCGGCTGCCTACATCAAGGCACACGTGACCAAGCCAGTTGTTTCCTACATCGCTGGTGTGACTGCCCCTGCTGGCAAGCGCATGGGCCATGCTGGCGCAATCATCTCTGGCGGCAAGGGTACTGCAGACGAGAAGTTTGCTGCCCTGGAAGACGCAGGCGTTAAAACCGTGCGTTCGCTGGCAGACATCGGCAAGGCTTTGTCCGAGCTGACCGGTTGGGCTGTCAAGTAAGCCTCGCGCTTAGCTGACGCTTTACCAAGCAAAGGCCACCTTCGGGTGGCCTTTGTGCGTTTCGGACCTGGTGAAGATCAAAATATGGGAGCCGGCTTGCTCGCGAATGCAGTGTGTCAGTCGAAGCATAAGTTGACTGAGCCACCACCTTCGCGAGCAAGCCCGCTCCCACATGTTTGTCCGTATTGCCAAATTAGGTATGAAAACGCGACATTTGAATGTCGCTTATCGGACAGTTCGCCCCGCAACAGTGCGTTTGTCAGTCGATTTCTGTAACCTAGCCGCCTCTTTATGCGTGTGCCTCCCAAAAGGAAGCCCCGCGCTAGACCGGTCGGCCCCCATAAGGGCTGGCAGTATTTCCCTCATCCACAGGGAATCCCTCTCTAAATTCCGATTCAGTAGTGTGGTATTTCCCGAAATGAAAGTGTTGAAAAGCCAGGATGTCCTGGCGTTGGGTTTCATGACCTTTGCCCTGTTCGTGGGCGCCGGCAACATCATCTTCCCGCCTATCGTTGGTTTGCAGTCCGGGCCTCATGTCTGGATGGCAGCGCTGGGCTTCTTGATCACCGCAGTGGGTTTGCCGGTGGTCACCGTGATCGCCCTGGCCAAGGTCGGTGGCGGTATGGACGCGTTGAGCAGCCCGATCGGCAAGATCGCCGGTGGTCTGCTCGCGGCGGCGGCGTATCTGGCGGTAGGGCCGCTGTTCGCCACCCGCGTACTGCGACCGTGTCCTTTGAAGTAGGTTTGGCGCCGTTGACTGGCGAAAGCCCGCTGGCGCTGTTCCTCTACAGCTCGGTGTATTTCCTGGTGGTGTTCTTCGTGTCCCTGTACCCAGGTCGACTGCTGGACACCGTAGGCCGATTCCTCGCACCGTTGAAAATCATTGCTCTAGCCGTACTCGGTATTGCCGCGTTTGCCCTGCCAGCCGGTGAAGTGGGCGTTGCTACCCCTGAATACGTGGCTGCACCGTTCTCCCAAGGCTTTATCAATGGTTACCTGACCATGGATACCCTGGGCGCGCTGGTATTCGGCATCGTGATCGTCAACGCCATCCGCTCCCGTGGCGTTGAATCGCCGAAGCTGATCACTCGCTACGCGATCATCGCCGGCCTGATTGCCGGTGTGGGCCTGGCGCTGGTGTACATCAGCCTGTTCCGCTTGGGTGCGGGCAGCCATGCGGTTGCCGCCGGTGCCAGCAACGGCGCTGCGGTACTGCACGCCTACGTGCAACACACCTTCGGTTCCCTGGGCAGCGGCTTCCTGGCCGTGCTGATCTCCCTGGCATGCCTGGTAACGGCAGTGGGCCTGACCTGTGCCTGCGCCGAGTACTTCAGCCGCATTCTGCCGCTGTCCTACAAGGCGTTGGTGGTGATCCTGGCGTTGTTCTCGCTGTTCGTGTCCAACCTGGGCCTGACCAAGTTGATCGCGTTCTCCATCCCGGTGCTTACGGCGATTTACCCGCCGTGCATCGTGCTGGTAGCCCTGAGCTTCTGCAAAGACTTCTGGCAGGAGCAGGGCCGCATCGTTGGGCCGGTGATGTTGGTGTCGTTCATTTTTGGCAGCATTGATGCGCTCAAGGGCGCAGGCTTGGCGGGCTGGATGCCGTCGCAATTGACCAACCTGCCGCTGAGCGAGCAAGGCCTTGCGTGGCTGGTGCCGTCGGTGATGGTGCTGGTAGTGGCGGTGGTAATTGACCGCATGTTGGGCAAGCGCAGCGAAGTGATCGCTTAAGCGGGTTTCACGCTGTACGGAAATGCCCCGTATCAATCGATACGGGGCATTTTTTATGGGTGGCTGGCAGTGTCTTTTTACCTGGGCTAGCGTCGAACATGCTGAACAATTCCATCATTGAAACGCGGTTAATGTGGGAGCTGGCTTGCCTGCGATTACGGTATATCCGTTAGCGCATAAATGATTGGGCAGACGCCATCGCAGGCAAGCCAGCTCCCACATTGACCGCGTTCGTCATTCTTGCGTTGTACAAGGACCCGCATGTCGTTCGTCGAAACCAACCAGATCCACCTGCTCGCCGCCTTCTGGTTTGCCCTGTGCTGGGGCGGCTACACCCGTTATGCCACCTGGAAAGCCCGGGATACTGCTTGCCTGGCCAGTGTGCTGCACCTGTATCGCGAAGACTGGATGCGCCGCATGCTGATGCGGGACAACCGCATCGCCGACGCCAGCGTGATTGGCAACCTGGAGCGCAACGCCTCGTTCTTCGCCTCCAGCACCTTGATTATCCTTGCTGGCATTCTTACCGTGCTCGGCGCTTCCGAGAGGGCTGTATCGTTGCTCGCGGATATTCCGATGGTGCAGCAGGCGTCCCAAGGCATGTCGGAAATCAAGCTGCTGTGCCTGGCGCTGGTGTTTGTCTACGCGTTCTTCACGTTCAGTTGGTGTATGCGCCAGTACAACTTTGCGGCGGTGCTGGTAGGTTCTGCGCCTATGATTGGCGAGCGGCACGTGTCGGAGCAGGAGCGCAAGGCGTTTGCCCTGAGGGCGGCGCGGGTGATATCCATGGCGGCCAACCAGTTCAACTTTGGCCTGCGTTCTTATTACTTCGGCATGACCATGCTGGCGTGGTTTGTCAGCCCCTGGCTATTCATGTTGATGAGCAGCGGGGTAGTGGTGGTGTTGTACCGTCGGGAGTTTCATTCCGACGTACTGCAAGTCATGGTCTATACGCCCACCGATATGCCGTCGCAGGACCCTATCAAAGAGCCCGCTTAATCCATTCAGTGCATTAACGTCGGGACTAAAAACAGCAGGCAAAGTAAAGCCCGCTATCTAAGCGGGCTTTTCACAGCGAAGCTATTTCAACGCGCGGTATCAAGAACCGGTAGCTGGGGTAGCAGGTGCTGCTTCTTTGCGGCGGCTTCGTTCGATTCAGCCTGAGCTTTGGCAGCATCGGCGTTTTCTTTCGCAGCGTCGTTCACTTTATCCTGAGCCTTCGCCATGTCTTTCTGAGCTTGCTCGGAATGTGCAGCGGCGTCTTGGGCTTTGTCTTCGGATTTTTTGTCGCAGGCAGCGAGACCGAGGGCAGCGGCGAGCATCATGGAAATAGCTAAAGTCTTGCGCATGGGGTGTTTCTCCTTATTGAAGATATCTACTGGCCTTTCGAGCATAAGGGTTCAGCATTAGTTCCTTATATTTCACAGATATATAAAGCCCCGGCCCAAAGGAACTTTCACCGGTACCGTCTTTTCTGCCGTTCAACACTAATAAGAGTCTGGAACGAATGACCGAAAATCCCTTGTTAGAGCGCGCGACGCGCTTTGTGTCGGCCTTGCGCCATTGTCAGGTGCTGGGTATTTGCGCCCATGGCGCGAGCGAGAGGGCATCACCTTGATCATGCCCTATGCCGCGCATCTCGTCGGCGACCCCCATACCGGCGTCATCCATGGTGGCGCTTTGACCTCATTGATGGACACCGCCTGCGGCATGGCCACCCTGTGCGTGCTGCCGGAATTCGAGGTGTGCCCAACGCTCGACCTGCGCATCGACTACATGCACCCAGCCGAACCGCACAAGCCCGTGTATGGCTTTGCCCAATGCTATCGGGTGACCACCGACGTGATTTTCACTCGCGGCTTTGCCTATCAGGATGACCCACAACAACCCATCGCCCATGTGGTGGGCACGTTCATGCGCATGGGCAAGCGGCTCAAAGGTACGCAAGGATTGGGTAGCACGATCAAGGGAGAGCAGGCATGACGCATCGATTCAAGACCCGCTTGGAGCAGGCCCATGAGCGCGGCAATTACGATGCACTGCTGGATTTGATCCCCTACGCCAGACTGATCGGCATCGAATGCACGCGGCAGGGGGATGAATTGCTGTTTCGCCTGCCGGCCAGCAAGGACAATATTGGTAACCCTATATTGCCGGCGCTGCATGGCGGGGTGATCGCCGGCTTCATGGAGCTCTCGGCTGCACTGCATTTGCTGGTGTTCACGGGCGCGCCGGGGTTGCCTAAAATCATCGACTTCTCCCTGGATTACCTGCGTGCCGGCCAGTTTCGCGACACCTACGCCAAATGCCAGGTGTGGCGTCAGGGACGACGGGTGGCCAATGTGGCAATCACCGCTTGGCAAAGCACCTCGGCCGAGCCGATTGCCACGGCCCGCGCGCATTTCAAGATCGAGGAATCAGGCCGCCCTTGAAATCCTAGTCTTAGCCCCCAACTTTGATGACAACCCGCCGCTAACCCTCAAGGGAGCGGCCACTGCCATCCAATTGGAGTTTGATGACCATGAGTGTGGAAACTCAAAAGGAAACCCTGGGCTTCCAGACCGAGGTGAAGCAACTGCTGCACCTCATGATCCATTCGCTGTATTCCAACAAGGAAATTTTCCTTCGCGAATTGATCTCGAACGCCTCTGACGCTGTCGACAAATTACGTTTCGAAGCCCTGTCCAAGCCTGAATTGCTGGAAGGTGGCGCCGAACTGAAAATCCGTGTGAGCTTCGACAAAGACGCCAAGACCGTCACTCTCGAAGACAACGGTATCGGCATGAGCCGTGAAGATGCGATTACCCATTTGGGTACCATCGCCAAATCCGGCACCGCTGATTTCATGAAGAATCTGTCGGGCGACCAGAAAAAAGATTCGCACCTGATCGGCCAATTTGGCGTGGGCTTCTACTCGGCCTTTATCGTTGCCGACAAGGTTGAAGTATTCAGCCGTCGTGCTGGCCTCGCCGCCGGCGAAGGCGTGCACTGGTCCTCCAAAGGTGAGGGCGAATTTGAAATCGCCACCATCGACAAGGCTGACCGTGGTACTCGCATCGTGCTGCACCTCAAAGACGGTGAAGACGAGTTCGCTGATGGTTGGCGCCTGCGCAACATCATCAAGAAGTACTCCGACCACATCGCACTGCCGATCGAGTTGCCGAAAGAGCAGGCTGCTGCAGAAGGCGAAGAGGCCCCAGCCCAGGAATGGGAAGTGGTCAACCGTGCCAGCGCCTTGTGGACCCGTCCTCGTACCGAAGTGAAGGACGAGGAATACCAGGAGTTCTACAAGCACATCGCTCACGACTACGAGAACCCGCTGAGCTGGAGCCACAACAAGGTCGAAGGCAAGCTGGAATACAGCTCGCTGCTCTACGTACCTGCCCGTGCTCCGTTCGACCTGTACCAGCGTGAAGCGCCGAAAGGCCTCAAGCTCTACGTACAGCGTGTGTTCGTGATGGACCAGGCGGAGTCGTTCCTGCCGCTGTACCTGCGCTTCATCAAAGGTGTAGTGGACTCCAACGACCTGTCGCTGAACGTGTCGCGGGAAATCCTGCAAAAAGACCCGATCATCGATTCCATGAAGTCGGCGCTGACCAAGCGCGTCCTCGACATGCTGGAAAAACTGGCGAAGAACGAGCCTGAGCAATACAAGGGCTTCTGGAAAAACTTCGGCCAGGTCATGAAAGAAGGCCCAGCCGAAGATTTCGCCAACAAGGAAAAAATCGCCGGCCTGCTGCGTTTTGCCTCGACTCAAGGTGATGACGGCGAGCAGGTTGTGTCCCTGGCCGAATACCTGGCACGCGCCAAGGAAGGTCAGGACAAGATCTACTACCTGACCGGTGAAACCTACGCGCAGGTCAAGAACAGCCCGCACCTGGAAGTCTTCCGCAAGAAAGGCATCGAAGTGCTGCTGCTGACCGATCGTATCGATGAGTGGCTGATGAGCTACCTCAACGAATTCGACGGCAAGTCCTTCGTCGACGTCGCCCGTGGCGACCTGGACCTGGGTAACCTGGACTCCGAAGAAGAGAAGAAAGAAGCCGAAGAAGTCGCCAAGTCCAAAGAAGGCCTGGTTGAGCGGATCAAGGCGTCCCTGGGCGAGGCTGTCAGCGAAGTGCGTGTTTCGCACCGCCTGACCGATTCCCCGGCGATCCTGGCCATTGGCGAGCAGGACCTGGGCATGCAAATGCGTCAGATCCTTGAAGCCAGCGGTCAGAAGGTTCCGGATTCCAAGCCGATCTTCGAGTTCAACCCGGCTCACCCGCTGATCGAGAAGCTCGATGGCGAACAGAGTGAAGAGCGGTTCGGCGACTTGTCGCATATCCTCTTCGACCAAGCGGCCCTGGCCGCGGGTGACAGCCTGAAAGATCCGGCCGCCTACGTGCGCCGTCTCAACAAGCTGTTGGTTGAACTGTCAGTCTGACACTGTTGTAGAAAAACCCGCTTCGGCGGGTTTTTTGTTCTAGAGCACCTCAACTGGAGTAAATGATGAGCCAAGTCACTGTGCGTTCCGTGGTCTATCAGATTGATGGCCAGTCCTATGAAAGCCGCCTGGCGTTCGATGCCAGCCACAAGGGTGCATTGCCGGGCCTGCTGATGGCGCCGAACTGGATGGGTGTGAGTGCGGGTGCCGAGGACATCGCCAAGAGCGTGGCCAGTAAAGGCTACGTGGTGCTGATCGCCGACCTGTACGGGCAAACCGTGCGTCCGTCGAATGGCGATGAAGCCGGTGCGGCGATGATGCCGTTGAAGAATGACAACCCAGAGCTGCTCAAGCGCCTGCAGGCTGCCTTTGAACAGCTGCAGGGCCAGGCCGAGGTGGATACCTCGAAGCTGGCGACCTTTGGATTCTGCTTTGGCGGCTTCTGCTCGCTGGAGCTGGCGCGCACCGGTGCGCCATTGAAGGCGGCCGTATCGTTCCACGGCACGATCGACACCCAGAACCCGGCAGGCGCGAAAAACGTCAAGGGTTCGGTGCTGGTGCTGCA
Source organism: Pseudomonas poae (assembly GCA_004000515.1). Classification (GTDB taxonomy): domain Bacteria; phylum Pseudomonadota; class Gammaproteobacteria; order Pseudomonadales; family Pseudomonadaceae; genus Aquipseudomonas; species Aquipseudomonas cremoris. Next base: position 6,621,430 of record CP034537.1, on the reverse strand, counting down.
CGGTGCTTCCGACCCATTGGTACCGAAAGCCCAGTTGCCGGCGTTCGAAGACGAAATGAACGCGGCCGGTGTGGATTGGCAATTGCTGAGCTACGGCGGTGCGGTGCATTCCTTTACTGACCCGCATGCGAACGTGCCGGGCAAGATGATGTATGACGCGAAGACGGCCAAGCGGGCGTTCAAGTCGATGCATGATCTGTTGGATGAAGTGTTCGGGGCTAGGTCTCCAGCACCTGTTCTGGCCCTATCGCAGGCAAGCCAGCTCCCACATTTTGATGTGTGAATACATTCGAATGTGGGAGCGGGCTTGCTCGCGAATGCTATCTCACCGGCAACTCAATTCTCTCTGACTCTCCCGGCACCGTCGGCCAATCCCCAGCCGCCCAGCGCTGCCGTGCCCGCTCGATCATGGCAGGGTCACTCGCCACGAAATTCCAATTGATCCGCCGTGGCCCATCCAACGGCGCCCCGCCAAACACCACCAGGTGGCAATCCGTCTCGGCAAACAGCGCCATCTCCTGACCCGCCGGCAATACCACCAGGCTGTGCACCTCCAGCGATTCTCCGTCCAACTGCGCTTCACCTTCCAGCACATACACCGCCCGTTCCTCATGTTCATCCGGGATCAGCAGGGTCGTGGCCGTCTGCATGAGTACGTCAGCGTACAGCGTGGGCGATAGCACGGGCACAGGCGATTTGAGGCAGAAGCCATTGCCGGCAATCAAGCGGATCTGCACGCCCAGGTTGTCACTGATCGGCAGGCTCGCGGCCGGGTGATGGCTGTAATGGCCGGGCCCGGTTTCGTGATCTTTCGGCGAGGCCAGCCACACTTGCAGGCCGTGCAGGCTGAAACCTGCGGCCTTGACGGCATCCGGTGTGCGTTCGACATGGGCTATCGCGCTGCCGGCGGTCATCCAGCTGACGTCACCGGCGTGTACGACCTGATCCGAGCCCAGGCTGTCCTTGTGTTGCAGCGTGCCTTCGAACAGGTAGGTGAGGGTCGAGAGCCCGATATGCGGGTGCTGGCGAATATTCATGCCGCTGCCTGGCGCGTAGCGGGTGAGCAGCATGTGGTCGAAAAACACAAATGGCCCAACGCTGCGACATTCCCGCGAGGGCAGCGGGCGCAGGATCGGTTGGCCTTCGACGTCTTCGGGGCGAGGGCGGATCACGGTGAGGGTGGTCATGGTGCATCCCTGTCTGAGCGGGTTGGATGCCACTGAGCATAACCCGCTCGACGGGAGGTTGGCGTTATTGGCTGAAGGCGCCTTCCGAGAGTTTTGTCTCGATGGTGACCTCGGCGGTAGTCATCAGCTTGTGTACTGGGCAGCGATCTGCCACGCGGTGCAGTTCATCGCGTTGTTCGTCGGTGAGCACGCCCTTGAGGGTCAGCTTGACGTTGAGCCTGTACTTGCCCTTTGCTCCTCGGTGCTGTCGTGAGTGACTTCCACGGTCACGCCGGTGAGAGGAATGTCCTTCTTCTGGGCATAGAGCTTGACGGTCAGCGCCTTGCAGGAGGCCAGCGCCGCGTCGAAGTAATCGTGGGGGAGGGCGCCGAGTCGTCGCCGCCCAGGCTCTTGGGCAAGTCGGTGAAGAGCTCGTGGTTGTTGATATTCACGCTGTGGCGAAAGTTGTCGTGGTTCAGGGTATTGACGGTAACAGGCATGGCAAACCTCACGAGGTGGCAGGATGAAGTGTCATGCAGTTATAGAGCATGCTGGCACTGGGGTGTTCCGTGTTTTGTGCAATCAATGTCGGCGCGATTGTTGCGCACGTTGATATCGCGTTTTCGTCTTACGCAAAAAAAGCCAACGGGCCGATACCTTTCAAGAGCCAGCTGCAATCGGATGCAGCGCATTTGGAAGGAGCCAAGGCATGAGTATCAGAAGTTTGAACATCGCCCCTCGCGCTGGGTTGGGGTTTGGCGTGCTGGCGTTGATGGTGTTCGCCCTGGGCGGTTTTGCCCTGTTGCAGATGGCGAATATGCGCCAGCAGTCAGACCAGGTGGAGAACAACTGGCTGCCCAGCGTGATGGCGGTGGGGGAAATGAGCCAGGACCTGCTGCGGGTGCGTGCGCTGACGTTGCGCCTTCTGCTCAACCGCGATCCCCAGGCGCTGGCGCAGAATGAGCAGAAGCTCGGCGACCTCAAAAGTGGCCTGCACCATGCACAGAGCCTGTATGAGGCGCTGATCGTGCTGCCCGAGGAGCGCACACTGTTCGACCGGTTCAAGGTCCAGGAGCAGCAATACCTGCAGCGTCAGGAACAGGTCATGGGGTTTTCCAAGGCCAATCAGTTGGACGACGCGATCAAGGTGGTCAACGGCGAGATGAACCAGCTTGCCGACGAGATGGCCGTTACCTTGCACGACCTGGTCAACCTCAATAAAGCCAACGCCAACCAAGCAGCCAGCCTGGCGCAGAGCGTATTCAGCCAATCGCGCAGTTGGGTAGTGGGCATGATCGTGCTCACGGCACTGATCACCATCGGCCTGGCCGTGTGGCTGACGCGCAGCATCGTGCTGCCGCTGGCCCAGTCATTGAAAGTCGCCCAGGGCGTGGCCAGTGGCGATTTGACAGGTGAGATCAGCGTCACTGGCAAGGATGAGCCAGCACGCCTGCAGCAGGCGCTCAAGGGCATGCAGGAGAACCTGCGGGACACTATCCGCCAGATTGCCGAGTCTTCGAACCAACTCGCCTCCGCCTCTGAAGAGCTCAGTTGCGTGACCGAGGATGCGACACGCGGCCTGTATCAGCAGAATCAGGAAATCGAGCAAGCGGCTACGGCGGTCAACCAGATGACGGCGGCGGTGGAAGAAGTGGCCAGCAATGCCGTGGCCACCTCCCAAGCCTCCCGTGAGTCCGACCGCATCGCCAGCAGGGGCGTGAACAGGTGCAGCAGACGGTGGTGTCGATTGAAGCGCTGGCCTCGGATGTGACGGCAAACGCGAACCAGGTCGAGGACTTGGCGCAGAAGGTTTATGGCATCAGTAAAGTGCTGGATGTGATCCGTTCGATTGCCGAACAGACCAACCTGTTGGCGCTGAACGCTGCCATCGAGGCGGCGCGGGCTGGGGATGCCGGGCGCGGTTTTGCGGTGGTGGCTGATGAAGTGCGGGCACTGGCTCATCGCACGCAGCAGTCGACCCAGGAAATCGAGCTGATGATCAGCGGGATTCAGCAGGGTACCGATCAGGCGGTCAGTTCCATGCAGCAGAGCAATACGCGGGCCCACGCGACGCTGGATATTGCCAAGTCGGCGGGGACGGCGTTGGAGGCGATTGCGTCGGCGTTCACCCTGATCAATGAGCGCAATCTGGTGATTGCCAGTGCGTCGGAGCAGCAAGCGGCGGTGGCGCGGGAGGTGGATCGCAACTTGATGAATATTCGCGACCTGGCGCACCAGACGTCTACCGGGGCGAACCAGACCAGTGCGGCGAGCCAGGAATTGTCGCGGTTGGCTGTAGGGTTGAACACCATGGTGGCGCGGTTTTCTGTGTAGGGCTCAGAACCAAAGCGGCCTATCGCAGGCAAGCCAGCTCCCACAGGGGAATGCATTCCAAATGTGGGAGCTGGCTTGCCTGCGATGAAGGCGGCTCGGTCTCAAATCCACCCGCCCATAAAAAAGCCCCGAACCAGTCGGGGCTTTTTCATGCAATCAAGCTACAGGTCTTACTTACCCTGCCAGCGTTTCAGCACCAGGGTGGCGTTGGTGCCACCGAAGCCGAAGCTGTTGCTCATCACGGTGTCGATCTTGGCGTTTTCAACGGTCTTGAGCTGGATCGGCATGTCAGCAACTGCTGGGTCCAGCTCATCGATGTTGGCCGAGCCGGCGATGAAGTTGCCTTCCATCATCAGCAGGCAGTAGATCGCTTCGTGAACGCCAGCGGCGCCCAGGGAGTGACCCGACAGGCTCTTGGTGGAGCTGATGGCCGGGGCCTTGTCGCCGAATACCGCACGCACACCTTCCATTTCCTTGGCGTCGCCGACCGGAGTCGAAGTGCCGTGGGTGTTCAGGTAGTCGATTGGGGTATCAACGGTGGACATTGCCATCTGCATGCAGCGGATGGCGCCTTCACCGCTTGGCGCAACCATGTCGTAGCCGTCGGAAGTCGCGCCGTAGCCAACGATTTCCGCGTAGATCTTGGCGCCACGGGCCAGAGCGTGCTCCAGCTCCTCGACCACCACCATGCCGCCACCGCCGGCGATGACGAAACCGTCACGCTTGGCGTCGTAGGCGCGGGAGGCCTTTTCCGGGGTTTCGTTGTACTGGTAGACAGCGCGCCCATGGCGTCGAACAGGAACGACTGGCTCCAATGCTCTTCTTCACCGCCGCCGGCGAAGACGATGTCCTGCTTGCCCAGCTGGATCTGCTCAACCGCAGTACCGATGCAGTGGGCACTGGTGGCGCAAGCCGAGGAGATCGAGTAGTTCACGCCCTTGATTGCAAATGGCGTGGCCAGGCAGGCCGAAACGGTGCTGCCCATGGTCCGCGTTACACGGTACGGGCCAACGCGTTTCACGCCTTTTTCGCGCAGGATGTCCAACGCTTCCATCTGGTTCAGGGTCGATGCGCCGCCGGAACCTGCGATCAGGCCGGTGCGTACGTTCGACACCTGATCTTCGCTCAGGCCGGAGTCGGCGATGGCGTCTTTCATGGCCAGGTAGGCGTAGGCGGCAGCGTGGCCGACGAAGCGGTAGATCTTGCGATCAATCAGTTCTTCGAGGGGCAGGTCGATGGAGCCGGAAACCTGGCTACGCAGACCCATTTCGGCATATTCCGGGTTGAAGCGGATGCCAGGGCGACTTGCACGCAGGTTAGCGGTGACGGTCTCTTTGTCATTGCCCAGGCAAGAAACGATGCCCAGACCAGTGATAACGACGCGGCGCATGCGGATAACCCTTAAAAGTTGTCAGTGGAAGTGAATACGCCGACCCGAAGGCCTTCGGCAGTATAGATCTCGCGACCGTCGACGCTCACCGAACCATCGGCGATGGCCAGGTTCAACTTGCCCTTGAGGACGCGCTTGATCTGAATGTTGTAGGTGACTTTCTTGGCGGTCGGCAGGACCTGGCCAAAGAACTTCACTTCGCCCGAACCCAGGGCGCGGCCGCGGCCCGGCAGGCCTTGCCAGCCGAGGAAGAAACCGACCAGCTGCCACATGGCGTCAAGGCCCAGGCAACCTGGCATAACAGGGTCGCCTTCGAAATGGCAGGCGAAGAACCACAGGTCCGGTGATATCCAGCTCGGCGACCAATTCACCTTTGCCGTACTTGCCACCCTCTTCGCTGATATGGGTGATGCGATCCACCATCAGCATATTTGGGGCGGGCAGTTGCGCGTTACCTGGGCCGAACAGCTCACCGCGACTGCAGCGCAGCAGGTCTTCCCGAGTAAAGGCGTTTTGTTTGGTCATGCGAGCTCCTCAATAATCCCATGCGGCAGGGTAGGGTAAATCTTCCCGAACCGACTGAAGCGTTACGCCTCATACCGGCAGCCTACACATAGACTATTGCGTTGTAGTGAAAGTCACAGCGGCAAGGCACTGAATGTACACTTGTTCACTGAAATTTTAAACCGGGCCTGTTTATCGGCCCGTTCGGGTGCCTAAGACTGCCGCACTTTCGTCTTTCACGCCAGTCGCAGTTGGCTGATGGCGCGGCGCTACTGTACCCAGCGCTGCAGGATTTTCTGCAAATCGGTGCGTTTGAACGGCTTGGCCAGGTAATCGTTCATTCCCGCTGCGATACAAGCCTCACGGTCGCCCTGCAAGGCATTGGCGGTCAGCGCGATGATCGGCAGGTCGGAGCAGCCCGGCAACTGGCGGATCTGCCGGGTGGCTTCGTAGCCGTCGATCAGCGGCAGGCGGCAGTCCATCAGGATTGCCGTGAAAATCAGGCTCTCGGCGCTGCGAATCGCTTCGGCACCGTCAGTGGCCAGGCTCACTTCGAAGCCCAGGCTGCGCAGCATCGCTTCGACCACAGTACGGTTGACGGGATTGTCTTCCACCAACAACACATGGCGCCCATCGCCCGCACCGTTTTTGCCTTCCGCATCCAGTGCAATCACCGGCGAACTTTGTTGATCGATGGCCAATGGAATTTCCAGGGTAAACACCGAACCACGGCCTTCTTCGCTCTGTGCGCGAAGCGTGCCGCCCATGCGTTCGGCCAGGGTGCGGGCAATGGGCAGGCCCAGGCCGGTACCGCCGTAACGTCTTGAAATGGAACTGTCGGCCTGCTGGAACGCATCGAACATCAGCTCCAGGCGCTCGGCGGAAATGCCAATGCCGCTGTCGCGCACGGTGCAGGTGAACCACACCAGCTCGTGGTCCAGGGTCTGCCACTGCGGTTCGACCGTGACGCTGCCGTGTTCGGTGAATTTGAGCGCATTGCCGATCAGGTTCACCAGGATCTGGCGGATACGTGTCGGATCACCCTGCACGCGCAGCGTGGCCAGCCCGGGTGGGATCGGCAGGTTGAGCGCCAAGCCACGCTGTTGGGCGCTGTGCTGGAAGGCCTGGGCGCAGCTGTTGATCAGGTCCGCGAGGTTGAACGGAATGTGTTCCAGCTCCAGGGCTGCGCGTTCGATGCGCGAGAAGTCGAGAATGTCGTTGATCACTTTGAGCAAATGCTCGGTGGACTCGGAGGCCAGCGCCGCGTATTCGGTCTGCTCCTCAGTCATCTCGGTGGTTTCGAGCAGCTGCAGCATGCCCAGTACGCCGTTCATCGGTGTACGCAGCTCATGGCTCATCATCGCCAGGAAATCCGACTTGGCGTTGTTCGCGCGCTCGGCTTCTTCGCGGGTCTGGATCAACTGGGCCATGGCCTGTTGTTGTTCTCGGCTGGCGTGGTTGAGGGCCTTCGGCGAGGTTGTTGATATGCCGCGCCAGGTCGCCTAGTTCCGAGTCGTCCACGATCGGCAGTGGCGTGGTGTAGTCGCCCTGTTGGATCGCCTTCACCGCATTGCCCATGGCGCTGATCGGCTGCGACAGGCTGGCTGCCAGGCGCCGAGCCAGCAAAAAAGTGAACAGCAGGGCGAACAGCGCGAGGATACCGGCCTTGAACAGGATTTCCTGCTGGCGCTGGCTGAACGCATCGTTGGACATGCCGACGATCACGCGGCCCAAATAGTCCGCACGGGGCGCCTTGGGTTCGTTGAGGTTGTCCTGGAAAAAGTCATTGCCCAGCTGGATATGTTGCAGGCGAATTGGCGCCTGGAACACTTTTACCGAGAGCGAACGATCGTGTTTTTCCGACGGCTGCTCGACGTACACCAGGATGTTTTCGCTGCTGTCCTGGATCTCCAGGAAACGCACGTGAGGTGTGGCCAAGGTGGCACGCAGCAGGCTGTCGAGCACATCGTTGTTGCCGGAGATCACCCCGTATTCAGTGGCGGGGGCCAGTTGGTTGGCGATCAGTTGGCCGGTGTGGTCCAGCTCCTGACGCAAATCCTGGATGCGCACGAAGGTGAAGAAGCTGATCAACAGCAACGTCAGCAACAGCGCCGGGCCCAAGGTGATGAGCTGGGTGCGGTGTTGATATCCCAACGTCGACGCAAGGTCATGGGCGTTTCTCTCCTTCGTCCAATCGGGCGGCGACGCTGGACTCGTCTACCTGTTCGATCCCCAATGAGCGTGCGACTTGCGGGTTGCCCACGACTTTGAAGTGATCCGGGTACAGCGAGCGTGGCCAAGTTGCTGGTGGTTGGTCCAGCAAACGATTGAGCACGGCCAGCCAGTCGCTCTGGTCGCTGTAGGTGCTGGCCAGGCTACCGGCACGCACAAAGCCCGCATTCGGCCCCACCAGCGGCAGTTGCTGGGCGTAGCTGCTCAATAGCAGGTTCTTTGCGGTCTTCGGGTTGTACAGTTGGGGGTCGTCGAGGCCGAGCAACACGTCACTGTTCCTGAACAGGGTTTGCAGCGGGCGACTGTCACTGATGTTGTCCCAACGCTGGGGCACGACCTCCAAGCCCATGGGCGTGGCGTACTGGCGCAGTTCGGGCAACAGGAACTCACTCTCGGCGCCGTAAAGCACGCCAATGCGCCGCGCCTGGGGCAGGACGTTGGCGATCAGCCGCAGTTGGCGGTCCAGCGGTGGGTCGCTCCATAGCAAGCTGATGCGCGGGGGCTGCGTGGTACCCAAGCGTTGGTGGGCTTGTAGCCGGCTGATGCGCAACACCAGCGTCGGCGGCCCCTGGGTTTCTTGCAAGCGCCAGTCAAGGCCGGGCAGGTCCAGCAGAATCAGCCGCGTGTTGGCCGGTAGCCGGCTGGGGGCCGGCAAGTCTTTGAGGGGCTTGAAGGTAACGCGGTCTTCGGGACGTTGCTGGGCAAGGGCTTGTGCAAAGGCTTGCACCCCGTCACCGTCTTCGGCGGCGGTCAGCAGGATCTCGGCGCTCCACGCCGGCGTCGCCAGCAGCAGGCAGGCAAGCAACAGCCCGCGCCGCAACAGCGTGTAGATAAAGAAGAAGGTCATCCGTGACGAGTTGCCCATGTCAGAACTCTAACTCCGCGCTGAAGTAGAGGACGTGGCGGTGGTCATAAACGTTGTCGGCCCAGGTGGTGGGCTGGTTATCGAGGCGTTGTTGCAACATGCCGGCCAGCTCCACGTTGGCGTTGCCCAAGGCAATGCGCTTGGCCACCCGCAGGTCGACCCGTTCGAAGCGATATCTGTTGAGTGCGTCGTCGCCATAGTAGAACAGCGCGCTGGACCAACCTTGCCCCCATTCACGCAGCCAGCCGGCCGAGCCACTGTTGCGCGCGGTCTGCATTTTGTCCAGCGGATTGCTGGTGGTGGCATCCACGTAAGCATAGGTCAGTCGGAGGCGGTCGGCGTTGCTCAGGCGCCAGTCGAACTGGGACTCGGCTCCGGTAAACCGCGAGCTATTTGCATTGCTGGCGATGTATTGGTTGTTGCGCAAAGGTGAGCTGATCATTTCGGTGATTTCGTCATAGAACAGTTTCACGTCCATGCTCAGCCCAATGTCGGCAAAGAAACCGTTGTAACCCAATTCTCGCGAGCGCATCAGTTCTTTATCGAGGTTGCCAGGGCCCCGCGTCTTTACGAAGTATTGCCCGCTGCTCTGGCCAAAGGCCGGAGAGCTGAGATTGGTGACGCGATAGCTCCAGTTGACGTTGTTCTCGAACATGTCCGGCGAACGGATCGCTTCGGAGTACACCGCACGCAGGCCGTGGCGCGGGTTGATCAAGTAATTGACCGCTACCCGTGGTGTCAGCGAGCTGCCACTCAGGTGCGTGTCTTCAAACATGGCGCCGCCTTGCAGCAGCCAGTGTTCGCTGGCACGCCATTCCAGTTGGCCGAACAGGCGCCAGGTGGTGTCGTCCAGGGTGCCATTGAAATAGGTGTCGGAGTCGGCGCGGTCGTAGCGGTAATTCACACCACTGACCAGCCGCAAGCTGTCGGACAGGCTGAGGGTGTCCTGAACCTCCAGGTCGTAGCGGCTTTCACGGGTGCTTTGGTCGATGTCACCGCAGACGCTCTGGCTGGCGCCATCACGCCATTGATCCAGCACGGTATTGGCCAGCGCTTGCTCAGCCGCGCCGCCGGGTGGTGCGCTGCCTTGGCTGTAGATGTCCATATGCCGGGCCAATCGTTCGGCGTAGTTGGGGTTCAGTTGCCACAATTGGGTCAACTGCGGGCTGAACGAGATCTTGGCGTCGCAGGCTTTCCAGATTTGTCGACGGTCCCACTGTTGGGCCGAACCCTGGATATAGAGGCTGTGATCGGGGTTGAAATCGAAGTTCCAGCGCAGGGAGCCCGCATAGTCCTTGGCAGTGACGTCGGAATTATTACCACCTTCGGTAATCCCGGCGAATACCGGCATGTAGGTATAAGGCCGTTGGTTGGTGCCTTCCTTGGCATCCAGCTGCCAATCGATGCTTTGCTGCGCATTCAGGGTTTGGCTCACTGCCAGGCTGAAGCGGTTGAGGCGGCGGCTGTCACGACGGTCGGCACCGGCGGCGTCGCTGTCGAAGCCATCGTCTTGCTGGCCTGAGAGAGACAGGCGCAGATCGCCGGTTTCCCAGCCCACGCCCTGGCTGGCATAGAAGTCATTGATGCCACGTTCGCCACGCACCACCTTCACCCGCGTGCCGTGGCTGTTGGCTGGCGAGCGCGTAAGGATGTTGACCACCGCCATCAAGGCATTCGCGCCGTAGCTAACGGTGTTGGGGCCGCGGAACACCTCGATGCGCTCGATATCTTCCATGGCGACCGGGATGTCGCTCCAGTCCACGGTGGCCAGGCCAGCGCGGTACACCGAGCGGCCGTCGATCAACACCTGCATGCGGCGCGCATCGCTGGCGCTGGTGCCGTGGTAGTTCACCGCCGCCTGGTTGCCGGTGGTGTAGCCGACCATCATGCCGGGCACCAGGCGCAGCAGTTCACTGATGTCTCGCGCGCCGCTGGCCTTGATCAGTTCGCTGTCGATCACGGTCATGCTGCCAGGGACGGCGGCGGCCGATTGCTTGAGGCGCGTGGCGGTCAAAACCTGGGGCAGCGGCTGGTTGTCGAGAAACAGATCGTCGGCCAGCGCGGGTGCGCTGCACATCAACATCAACCACAGGGATGAACGGGGAGGAGGGCCCAAATACACGGCACGGCCTTGATAATTGCGGATAGCCGCCCATGTTAACTGAGGTGGTGTCTTTTGCCAGTCGCAGGACTTGCATTTACATCATACAAATGTGGCATTTTCCGACAAGCGTGTGAATTGACACGGGGCTGGCCGCAAGCGGGTCGCCCCGTATAATGCCGCCATCGCCACTGGTATGGATTAACGGATTGCATATGACTGAACAGCGCCCTATTGCGGTCCTGGGAGGCGGAAGTTTTGGTACCGCCGTGGCTAACCTGCTGGCCGAAAACGGCCATTCAGTGCGCCAGTGGATGCGTGATCCCGAGCAGGCCGAGGCCATTCGCGTGCACCGCGAGAATCCGCGTTACCTCAAAGGCATCAAGATTCACCCGGCGGTCGAACCCGTGACGGACCTGCTGGCCACCCTGAACGACTGCGACCTGAGTTTTGTCGCGTTGCCCTCCAGTGCCTTGCGCTCGGTGCTGGCACCCCATGCCGACCTTTTGGCCGGCAAGCTGCTGGTCAGCCTGACCAAGGGCATCGAGGCGCAGACCTTCAAGTTGATGAGTGAAATCCTTGAAGAGATCGCTCCACAAGCGCGGATTGGCGTGTTGTCCGGGCCGAACCTGGCGCGGGAAGTCGCCGAGCACGCATTGACCGCCACCGTGGTCGCCAGTGAAGACGAAGCGCTGTGTGAGCGTGTGCAAGCGGTGCTGCATGGCCGCACGTTCCGCGTGTATGCCAGCAACGATCGCTTCGGCGTCGAGCTGGGCGGCGCATTGAAAAACGTCTACGCCATCATCGCTGGCATGGCAGTCGCGCTGGGCATGGGCGAAAACACCAAAAGCATGTTGATCACCCGCGCCTTAGCCGAGATGACGCGTTTTGCGGTGAACCAGGGTGCCAACCCGATGACCTTCCTCGGCCTCGCGGGCGTGGGCGATTTGATCGTGACGTGCTCGTCGCCGAAAAGCCGCAATTACCAGGTCGGTTTTGCACTGGGCCAGGGCTTGAGCCTGGAAGACGCCGTTACGCGGCTGGGCGAAGTGGCCGAAGGGGTCAACACCCTCAAGGTGCTGAAGGCCAAGGCTCAGGAAGTCGGTGTGTATATGCCGCTGGTCGCTGGGCTGCACGCGATCCTGTTTGAAGGGCGCACCTTGAACCAGGTCATCGAGTTGTTGATGCGGGCCGAGCCGAAAACCGACGTCGACTTTATTTCCACCAGTGGTTTCAACTGAGGAACGCGCCATGAATGATCCAAAAGCAGCCCCCAAGTACGAATCCATTGTCTTGCGCATCCTCTGGATGCTGGTCTTTGCCCTGGTGTGGCAGGTGGCGCAGTTCCTGCTCGGCGCCTTGGTGATCGTGCAATTGATCTACCGCCTGGTGTACAGCGCGCCGAACCTGGGCCTGATGAACTTTGGCGACAGCCTCAGCCAGTTCCTTGCGCAGATCGGTCGCTTTGGCAGCTTCCACACCGAACAAAAGCCGTGGCCATTCGCCGATTGGCCAACCCCGCGTGCGCCGGAGGGCGAGGCCGCCCACAGCGTGCCGCCAGCGCCGCACCCAGCGCGTGATGAAGAGCCGAAACTGTGAAGCTTTGGATTTTGCGCCACGGTGAGGCCGAAGGGCATGCGCGCACGGATGCCGAGCGCAACCTCACCGAACATGGTCGTGGCGAAGTGTTGCGCAGTGCTGCGCACCTGATCGGCCAGCCCCTCAGTGCAATCATCGCCAGCCCGTATGTGCGTGCGCAGCAAACCGCACACCTGGTGCGCGATGCACTGGGTTTCGAGCCGCAGATTCGCACCGTGCCGTGGCTGACGCCTGAGGGCAACCCGTCGCAGGTGCTTGATAAGCTCGACACGGATGACAATGTGCTGCTGGTCAGCCATCAACCGTTGGTCGGCAGCCTGATCAGCTTTTTGCAACACGGTCACCCGCGTCAGCCGCAGCCGATGCACACCGCCAGCCTGGCGGAACTGGAAGGGGATTTCCCGCTGGCGGGGCTGATGAGCCTGGTCAGTGTGAAGCATCCGTAGGCTTTATCGCTGCTTTGTGTGTGCTATATAGTCAGCCAAGCAAGTGCTTGGTTGGCTATTGTCGGACCACAAAGGAGCGTGTCCCATGCCCGTTGCTTTTCGTTTGCCGTTGCAGGTCTTCTTCGAACGTGAAGCGCGACATCCGCGCCAAACCTTTCTGGTCCAGCCCGTGGGCGATGGCGAGGTGCAAACCCTCACCTGGGGCGAAGTGGGCCATCAGGCCCGATGCGCAGCGCATTGGCTACGCGCCCGGGAGCTGCCCCAGGGTTCGCATATTGCGTTGATTTCAAAGAATTGCGCGCACTGGATCATTGCCGACCTGGCGATCTGGATGGCCGGGCATGTGTCCGTACCGCTGTACCCCAACCTCACCGCCGACTCCGTCGCCCATGTGCTCAGCCATTCCGAGGCTGCGCTGGCGTTTATCGGCAAGCTCGACGACTGGCCCGCCATGGCACCTGGCGTGCCGGTGGGGTGCCGACCATCAGCCTGCCGCTGTGCCCGCTCGGCAACTTCGACTTCCGCTGGGCCGACCTGCAGGCGTGCTCGCCGATCCAGGACGAACCCACGCCTGCACCGTCGGACCTTGCCACCATTATCTACACCTCCGGTACTACCGGCCTGCCCAAGGGCGTGATGCATAGCTTCGGCGCGCTGGGCTTTGCCGCCACCCGTGGCACCGAGCTGTTTGGGCTGGGGGAGGGGGACCGGCTGCTGTCGTACCTGCCGTTGTGTCATGTGGCGGAGCGGATGTTTGTGGAAATGGCCTCGATCTACACCGGGCAAACGGTGTTTTTCGCGCAAAGCCTCGATACCTTTCTGGCAGACCTGCGTAGGGCGCGTCCCACCGCATTGTTTGGCGTGCCGCGAATTTGGACCAAGTTCCAGATGGGCGTCTACGCCAAGATTCCGGAAAAACGCTTGGACACCCTGTTGCGCCTGCCCTTCATCGGCAAGTGTGTGGGCCACAAGGTGCTTGCCGGGCTGGGCCTGGACGCGTTACGTATCGCGTTGTCTGGCGCCGCGCCCGTGCCTGAGGCTTTACTGCGCTGGTATCAATGCCTGGGCCTGGATGTGCTGGAGGTGTATGGCATGACCGAGAGCTGTGGCTACTCCCATGTGTGTCGCCCCGGCCAGCAGACCCTAGGCTGGATAGGCTTGCCATGCCCCGGCGTTGAAGTGCGTATCGACCCCTTGGGCGAGGTGCAGGTACGCAGCGGTGCGACCATGCTCGGCTACTTCAAGGACCCGCAAAAAACCGCCGAAACCATCACCGCCGATGGCTTCCTGCGTACCGGCGACAAGGGCGAACAGGACGCAGACGGTCGCTTGCGCCTGACCGGTCGACTCAAGGAAATCTTCAAGACCAGCAAGGGCAAGTACGTGGCCCCCGCGCCGATTGAAAATCGCCTGGCCGAACATGCGCGCATCGAGCAGGTGTGCGTAGTGGGTGATGGCCTCAGCGCGCCGATCGGTTTGTGTGTGTTGTCGGCGGCAGACGAAGCCCCGCAAGCGCTGCGCGCCAGCCTTGAACGCTGGCTGGAGCAGGTCAACCAAGCGCTGGATAAACATGAGCGCTTGCGCCAACTGGTGGTGGTCAAGGACAGCTGGGCGGTGGAAAACGGTTTCCTGACGCCGACCTTGAAGATCAAGCGCAACGTGATCGAGTCGACTTACGGCGCACACTTTCAAGCCTGGAGTGAGCGCTCTGAATCTGTTCTGTGGCAGGATTAATCTCATCATAAAACCAACAAGGACACCTTCATGAGCCTGTGGCGCACGCAACCTAATATCGAACAGCTCAATGCGATCCAGAAAAACACCATCGGTGAGCTGCTGGACATTCGCTTTGAAAGCTTTGACGAAAAGTCCCTGACCGCCAGCATCGTGGTCGACCATCGTACCCATCAACCCTACGGCCTGTTGCACGGCGGCGCGTCGGTGGTGCTGGCCGAGAGTGTGGGCTCGATGGCGGCGTATCTGTGCATCGACCCCAGCAAGTTCTATTGCGTGGGCCTGGAGGTCAACGCCAACCACCTGCGCGGTGTGCGCAGCGGGCGGTGACAGCGGTGGCGCGGGCGATCCATATCGGCCGCACCACCCACGTCTGGGATATCCGCCTGACCACGGAAGATGGCAAGGCCAGCTGCGTTTCGCGCCTGACCATGGCCGTGGTGCCGCTGGGCGAGAATCCGCCGGCGCGATAGGCGTGGCGTGAGTGTCATCATTCCTGGCAGTTACAGTCATTGCTGTGCTGCCCAGGCATAGGGACAATCGATGTCTGTTCTTGTAGATGGGTCCGGTATGTCGCAGCACGTGTTTTTCGCCCATGCCAATGGGTTTCCCTCGGCCACCTACGGCAAGCTGTTTGCCGCACTGTCCCCTGAGTACGCGGTGGCGCATTTGCCACAGCACGGTCACGACCCCAGGTTTCCGGTGGACGATAACTGGCAGAACCTGGTGGATGAACTGATCCACCATTTGGAACTGCAACCGGAACCGGTGTGGGGCGTGGGCCATTCCCTGGGCGGGGTGTTGCATCTGCACGCGGCCATGCGCTGCCCGCAGTTGTATCGCGGGGTGGTGATGCTCGACTCGCCGGTGCTGACCCGCGCCGATCGCTGGGTGATCCGTGCAGCCAAGCGTTTTGGTTTTATCGACCGGCTGACACCTGCTGGGCGTACTTTGGGCCGTCGTGAAGAGTTCAGCGACCTGGAAGCAGCGCGCAGCTACTTCGCTGGCAAGACGCTGTTTCGTGGTTTTGACCCCGAATGCTTCGACGCTTACCTGCAACATGGCCTGCTGCAAGTCGGCGACCGCCTGCGCCTGCGCTTCGACCCGGCCACCGAAATCAGCATCTACCGTGGCGTGCCCCACACCAGCCCTGGCCAGGTGCGCCAATTGAAGGTGCCGCTGGCGGTGGTGCGCGGTCGCCAGAGCCGCGTAGTGATGCGTCACCATGCCAGCGGTGTGGACCGCCTGCCCATGGGCGAGATGCTGACCATGCCCGGCGGGCATATGTTTCCGCTTGAACGCCCCCAGGACACCGCGACCTTGATCAAGCACCTGTTCGCCCGCTGGGAAGCCCGCGAGCGCAACTGCGCATGAGCACGCCGGTCGAGGAAGTGCGCCTGAGCCTGCCGCACATTGAGTTGGCAGCTCACCTGTTTGGCCCCGAGGACGGTTTGCCCGTGATCGCCCTGCATGGCTGGCTCGACAACGCCAACAGCTTTGCGCGGCTGGCGCCTAAGCTGGCGGGTTTGCGTATCGTAGCCTTGGACATGGCGGGGCATGGGCATTCGGCGCATCGTCCTACAGGCGCCGGTTATGCCTTGTTGGATTACGTCTATGATGTGTTGCAGGTCGCCGAACAACTGGGCTGGAAACGTTTTGCATTACTTGGCCATTCCCTCGGCGCCATCGTGTCCCTGGTGTTGGCCGGCGCGTTACCGGAGCGAGTCACGCACCTGGGTTTGATCGACGGCGTTATCCCACCGACCGCCATTGGCGAGAACGCTGCCGAGCGGTTGGGCATGGCGCTGCAGGCGCAATTGAACCTGCAGGACAAGCGCAAACCCGTCTACAGCACCCTGGATCGTGCCGTCGAGGCACGGATGAAAAGGCGTGGTGGCCGTCAGTCGTGAAGCTGCCGAACTGCTGGCCCAGCGCGGTTTGATGCCTGTACCGGGCGGTTACACCTGGCGTACCGACAGCCGGCTGACCCTGGCTTCGCCGATGCGTCTGACAGACGAACAGGCCATGGCTTTCGTGCGGCGAGTGGCTTGCCCTACGCAGTTGGTGGTTGCTGCTGACGGCATGTTGGCGAAACATCCCGAATTGCTTTCCCAGCTACCCTTTACCGTGACCACGTTACCTGGCGGCCATCATTTACACCTGAATGACGAGCCCGGTGCGCTCCTTGTTGCAGACTGTTTCAATCGGTTCTTCTCCGTGCCTTGACTTGGGGCGGTCAACTGCCGAGGCTGGGCGGATTGAAAGGGAGTCAACCATGAATAAAGTCAGTACCGCTGCGACCTCCGATGGCCAGGGCGCGTTGATCCGATGAGCGTGCCTAACGGATGTTTCCGTATCCTGGGCTTGAGCCTTCTCAGCCCATTGGTGTTCGCCGCCGACGTGCCGGGCAGCCAGGACCTGCCCACCGTGACCCGCCAGGTCGACGCACAAATTGTCGATTACCGCCCCGCCGAAGAAAAAGAACGCATCTACCCCATGGGCGCGATTCGCAAGATCAGCGGCCAGTTGCGCTACGAAGGTCAAGCCACTGCACGTGGCCAAGCCACGGCGATCACCTATGAACTCCCTCCCGAACACAGCTCCAGCGCAGCCTTCACTGCGACGCGTGAAGCGTTGCAGGCCAAGGGCGCACAATTGCTGTTCTGGTGCCAGGCACGTGACTGCGGGGAAAGCAGCCTGTGGGCCAATGAGGTGTTCGGCAACGCCAAGCTGGTGGGTGCCGATGGCCAGCAGGAATACCTGCTGTTACGCCTGGCCGCTCCGCAGGACAACTCCTTGGTGGCGCTGTACGGCATCACCCGTGGCAACCGTCGCGCCTATTTGCATGTAGAACAACTGGATGCCAGCGCTCCGCTGGGCGATCTGCTGCCCACCTCCGCGACCTTGCTGCGCGAACTGAAAAGCACGGGCGAGCTGGATTTCCCGACGTTGGGCACCGAGCCTGATGCTACCTGGCTGACCTTGATATCACGCGGGCTGAACCTCGACGCCACCTTGCGCGTCAGTTTGACCGGGCCGACCGCCGAAGCGTGGCGCCAGGGCCTGATCGACAGCGGTGTGCGCGCTGCACGGATGGAAACCGGCACAGGTGATGCAAAGGGCCTGCACCTGCATCTGATACGCTAAGCATCACAAGGCGAACGGACCCGCGCCGTTCGCCTAAGCTGTCTTCCTACCGTCTTCTTCTAGAGAAACCCCATGCTCAATAACGATCGCCTGCTGGTGCAAATCCTGCTGCTGGTGCTGTTTGGTGCCAGCTTCTGGGTGATGGCGCCGTTCTGGTCGGCGCTGTTCTGGGGCGCGGTGCTGGCGTTTGCCAGTTGGCCGCTGATGCGCCTGCTCACTCGCTGGCTGGGTGGCCGTGAATCCCTGGCGGCCGGCATCCTCACGTTAGGTTGGATGTTGTTGGTGGCGGTGCCTTTGGTGTGGCTGGGGTTCAACCTGGCGGACCATGTGCGTGACGCCGTCGGCCTGATCAAGGATATCCAGGTTGATGGCTTGCCCGAGGCGCCCACGTGGTTGGGCTCCATTCCATTTGTCGGCGAGCGCCTGGTCGGGATGTGGAACAGCATCGACCAACAGGGCGCGGCCCTGATGGTCACGCTCAAACCCTACCTGGGCCAGGTGGGCAACTGGCTGCTGGCCCGGAGCGCGCAGATCGGCGGCGGCATCCTTGAATTGACCTTGAGCCTGGTGTTCGTGTTCTTTTTCTACCGCGATGGGCCACGCCTGGCGATGTTTGTACACCGATTGCTGGAGCGTCTGATCGGTGAGCGTGCCGGCTATTACATCGAGCTGGTGGCGGGCACCGTGCAACGCGTGGTCAACGGCGTGATCGGTACCGCCGCCGCCCAGGCGCTGTTGGCGTTGATCGGCTTCCTGATCGCCGGCGTGCCGGGCGCGCTGGTGTTGGGCATCGTGACCTTCCTGCTCAGCCTGATTCCCATGGGCCCGCCGCTGGTGTGGATCCCGGCCACGGCCTGGCTGGCGTGGAAGGGCGACTACACCTATGCAGTATTCCTTGGCATATGGGGCACGTTCATCATCAGTGGCGTGGACAACGTGCTCAAGCCGTACTTGATCAGCCGTGGCGGTAACTTGCCGCTGGTGATTGTGTTGCTCGGGGTGTTTGGTGGGTTGATCGCCTTCGGCTTTATCGGCCTGTTTATCGGCCCGACGTTGTTGGCGGTGGCGTACAGCCTGCTGATGGACTGGAGCGCGACCCAAGCCCAAGGCCGCCGGGAAGATAAATCGATCTAACTGATTGATGGAGACCATTAGGCCCTGGGCAGCCACATCACTGCAGTCAAACCGCCGCCTGGGGTTTCCTCCAGGCTCAGGCGACCGCCAAGGCGCTCCACCGCCTCCTTGGAAATCGTCATGCCCAGCCCCACGCCGCCGGAATTACGGTTGCGTGAGCCTTCCAACCGATAGAACGGCTCGAACACCGCCTCGCGTTTGTCGGCAGCAATGCCTGGCCCGTGGTCGATCACACGAATCACCAGCGCTTCGCGGCTGTCTTCCAATTCCACCTGCGCCGTACCGGCATAGCGCAACGCGTTGTCGATCAGGTTGTTGAGGCACGAACGCAAAGCCATCGGTTGCACCTGCAGCGGTGCGCAGGTGCCGGAAAATTGCACGTCGGAGCCTTGGTCCTGGGCGTTTTCACTCATGGACTCCACCAACGCCTGCACGTCCAACAAATGCCGGGTTTCGCTGGTGCGCTGTTCATGCAGGTAGCTCAGGGTGGCGTCGAGCATGCCGATCATGTCGTTCAGGTCCTGACGCATCTGCCCCTGCAACTTGGTGTCTTCGATCTGTTCCAGGCGCAGCTTGAGGCGTGACAGCGGGGTGCGCAGGTCGTGGGAGACGGCGCCCAACATGCGCGCACGTTGGCTGACTTGCTCACGGATTCGGCGCTGCATCAGGTTGAAGGTATACGCCGCCTGGCGTGCCTCGCGGGGGCCGGTTTCTTCCAGCGGCGAGCTGTCGAGGTCCAGGCTGAGGCGTTCGGCGGCATCGCTCAGGCGCTGGATCGGCCGGCTCAACAGCTTGGCGCCATACCAGGCAGCGATGATCAGCGAGATGAACTGGAATGTCAGCGGTACCACCGGGCCACCAAACCAGGGCCGATGGTGCTCCTTGTTCAGCGGCTTCATGGTGCCGTCAGGTTGCTCGACAAACGTTTCCTTAGGCGGCGGTGGCGGGGGGCCGTAATGGCGGAACCACGCGATGGCCAGCACATGGGCCAGGATGATCGCCACCAGCAACACACCGAACAGCCGACCGAACAGCGTGTTGAAGGGGGCTCGCATCAACCGATATCTCGGGCGTCGAACAAGTAGCCTTCACCGCGCACGGTCTTGATCAACTGCGGTGCCTTGGGGTCATCCCCCAGTTTTTTGCCGTAGGCGCGAGACCAGCAAGTCGATGCTGCGGTCGAATGCTTCGATGGAGCGCCCGCGGGCCGCATCCAGCAGTTGTTCACGGCTCAATACCCGGCGAGGGCGTTCGATAAACACCCACAACAGGCGGAATTCGGCGTTGGACAGCGGCACTACCAGGCCATCATCGGCCACCAGTTGGCGCAGGACGCTGTTCAGGCGCCAGTTATCGAAGCGAATATTGGCGCGTTGTTCGGTGCGATCATCACGCACACGACGCAGGATGGTCTGGATCCGCGCGACCAGCTCTCGCGGTTCGAAGGGCTTGGACATGTAGTCGTCGGCACCCAGTTCCAGCCCGATGATGCGGTCGGTGGGTTCGCAGCGGGCGGTGAGCATCAGGATCGGGATGTCCGACTCTGCGCGCAGCCAGCGGCACAGTGACAAGCCGTCTTCGCCCGGCAGCATCAGGTCGAGCACCACCACGTCGAAGGTCTCGGCTTGCATGGCCTGGCGCATTGCGGCACCGTCGGTCACGCCGGTGGCGAGAATATTGAACCGTGCCAGGTAGTCGATCAGCAGTTCGCGGATCGGCACATCGTCATCGACGATCAACGCACGGGTATTCCAGCGCTTTTCGTCGGCGATCACTGCGCCTTTTTGCTCTTCGTGTACAGAGACGGTAGGGGTATGCATAGTGCGATCTTCTGCCCTGTTGTTGCGGTCAGCATAGACGGCCAGCCCCATGGCTGGTAGTGCTGGACGGTGGGTCGTGCGAGCGAGGCTAGCCGTGGGGCGTGTTGGGGGCATGTCGTGAATGTATCAGCTTTGAAATAATTGGCTGAAATGCCCGCCCAAAGGCGCTTGGTCAGTATTTACCGATCATCGGATCCCGCAACGGCGCCGCTTGCGCTACAATCCGCGCCGATTTCGACTTGCCTGAGAGCCCATTCCAATGTCCGTCTGCCAGACTCCTATCATCGTCGCCCTGGATTACCCCACTCGTGACGCCGCACTGAAGCTGGCTGACCAGTTGGACCCGAAGCTGTGTCGGGTCAAGGTCGGCAAAGAACTCTTCACCAGTTGCGCTGCAGAAATTGTCGGCACTTTGCGTGACAAAGGTTTCGAAGTGTTCCTCGACCTTAAATTCCACGATATTCCCAACACCACCGCCATGGCGGTGAAGGCCGCCGCCGAAATGGGCGTGTGGATGGTCAACGTGCACTGCTCCGGCGGTCTGCGCATGATGAGCGCCTGCCGCGAAGTGCTGGAACAGCGTAGCGGCCCCAAGCCCCTGTTGATCGGCGTGACCGTGTTGACCAGCATGGAGCGTGAAGACCTGGCCGGTATCGGCCTGGACATCGAGCCACAGGAGCAAGTGCTGCGCCTGGCGGCCCTGGCGCAGAAAGCCGGCCTCGATGGCCTGGTGTGTTCGGCGCTGGAAGCCCAGGCCTTGAAGGCGGCCCACCCGTCGCTGCAACTGGTGACTCCCGGCATTCGCCCTGCTGGCAGCGCCCAGGATGACCAGCGCCGTATCCTGACCCCGCGTCAGGCATTGGATGCGGGCTCGGACTACCTGGTGATTGGCCGTCCGATCAGCCAGGCGGCAGATCCGGCGAAGGCGTTGGCGGCAGTGGTTGCCGAGATAGCCTAACTTTCAGCGGTCTAAAATGTGGGAGCGGGCTTGCTCCCACATTTTTGTCCAAGGTGTGTCAGCTGACTTTCAACACCAACTTCCCAAAGTTCTCCCCGTTGAACAGCTTCATCAACGTCTCCGGGAACGTCTCCAGCCCCTCCACGATATCTTCCTTGCTCTTGAGCTTGCCTTGCGCCATCCAGCCGCCCATCTCCTGGCCGGCAGCGGCGAAGTTGGCGGCGTGATCCATCACCACAAAACCTTCCATGCGCGCGCGGTTGACCAGCAGTGACAAGTAGTTGGCCGGGCCTTTCACCGCTTCCTTGTTGTTGTACTGGCTGATGGCTCCGCAAATCACCACCCGTGCTTTCAGTGCCAGGCGGCTGAGTACGGCGTCGAGAATATCGCCGCCGACGTTATCGAAATACACATCCACCCCTTTAGGGCACTCGCGCTTGAGGGCGGCGGGCACGTCTTCGTTTTTGTAGTCGATGGCCGCGTCAAAGCCCAGTTCATCGACCAGGAACTTGCACTTGTCGGCGCCGCCCGCGATGCCCACCACGCGACAGCCTTTGATCTTGGCGATTTGCCCGGCAATGCTGCCCACCGCACCGGCCGCGCCGGAGATCACCACGGTCTCACCGGCCTTCGGTGCACCGGTGTCTAGCAGGGCAAAGTAGGCCGTCATGCCGGTCATGCCCAGGGCGGACAAATAACGTGGCAGCGGCGCCAGTTTCGGATCGACTTTATAGAAACCTCGCGGCTCGCCAAGGAAGTAATCCTGCACGCCCAGTGCGCCATTCACGTAGTCGCCGACAGCGAATTTCGGGTTGTTCGAGGCAATCACCTGGCCTACACCGAGTGCGCGCATCACTTCGCCGATACCGACCGGGGGAATGTAGGATTTGCCCTCATTCATCCAGCCACGCATGGCGGGGTCGAGGGACAGGTATTCGTTGCGCACCAGCACCTGCCCGTCCTGGGGTGTGCCGACCGGCACTTCCTGGTAGGTGAAGGTTTCCCGCGTGGCCGCGCCGACCGGGCGTTTGGCAAGCAGAAATTGGCGGTTGGTCTGGGCGGTCATGGCAGGGACTCTTCTGGAAATGAACCTAGAGTGATAGACCCTGAACGGCCTGGGAGCAAGGTCTACCGGGGGCGCGAATGCTCCTCGATAGGTGTTGTTGATAGTCGGTCAGTCAGCTTTATCACTGTGACTCATGCAGTGAAAACCGGCCCTCTGATAGTGCTGACGTGCCAGTGGAGGCGTTGGCTAGACTCGGTACACCGTAACTTTTCCCACAGGATATCCCTCCATGAGCATGACGTTTTCCGGCCAGGTCGCCCTGGTGACTGGCGCCGCCGCCGGTATTGGCCGCGCCACTGCGTTGGCGTTCGCCGCCGAAGGCTTGAAGGTAGTGGTCGCCGACCTGGATGCGGCGGGCGGTGAGGGTACCGTAGCGCTGATCCAGCAGGCCGGAGGTGAAGCCCTGTTTGTACGCTGCAACGTCACCCTGGAAGCGGATGTGCAGCAACTGATGGCGCAGACCCTCAGCGCTTACGGTCGCCTCGATTATGCCTTCAACAACGCCGGGATCGAGATTGAGAAGGGCAAGCTGGCGGACGGCAGCCTCGACGAGTTCGACGCCATCATGGGCGTCAATGTCAAAGGTGTTTGGCTGTGTATGAAGCACCAATTGCCGCTGCTGCTGGCCCAGGGTGGTGGGGCGATCGTCAATACCGCCTCGGTAGCAGGGCTGGGGGCGGCGCCGAAGATGAGCATTTACGCAGCGTCCAAGCATGCGGTGATCGGCTTGACCAAGTCGGCAGCCATCGAGTACGCGAAGAAGAAAATCCGCGTCAACGCTGTGTGCCCGGCAGTGATCGATACCGATATGTTCCGGCGTGCCTATGAAGCCGACCCGCGCAAGGCGGAATTTGCCGCTGCCATGCACCCGGTGGGGCGCATTGGCAAAGTCGAGGAAATCGCCAGCGCGGTGCTGTACCTGTGCAGCGACGGGGCAGCGTTCACCACTGGCCAGGCGTTGGCTGTGGACGGCGGCGCCACGGCTATCTAGGATCTCGCGTCGCCCCCTATTCGAAAAGGATTAGGGGGCTGTGGGGTTTTTCCATGGCTGGCAAAGTGCCTTGTCCGAATGTGTATCATTAGGTAAATAATCTAATAAAATCAATGATTTAATGAATTTTAGCGACCGGTAATCCTGGCCTTCTGTGCTTAACTGCTTCGGGTTGAATAACAGACAGTTGAAGTGAGTGGCTCATGGATTTAGGGATCGATCGACAAGCCCTTGTACCGGTGGTGCAGCAAATCGTCAGTGCGGTGGCGGAGTGGATCCGCAAGAGCGGGGTGAGCCCCGGTACGCGACTGCCGTCCATTCGGCAAGTGGCCCTGGATAACTTGCTCAGCCAGTCCAGTGTGATCGAAGCTTTTGAGCGCATGGTCGCCCAAGGCTTGTTGGCTGCCAGGCAAGGCTCCGGGTTTGTGGTGGCTCAGCCCTCAGCCGAACATCAAGGTCATTGGTATGAAGGCGCGGAGCAGCAGTGGGGCGACTTCACCGATAGCCCGCTAGGTGAGTTGAAGCTGGGTTGCGGTTGGTTGCCGGACGCCTGGCGCGAAAGCGATAACATCAGCTATGCGATTCGCGAAGTGACCCGCACCGACACCGCCGGCCTGTTCAACTACAGCACTCCGTTGGGCCTGCCCTCGTTGCGCGAGCAACTGCTCAAACGCTTGAACCGGCTGCATATCGCCTCCAGCATTGACTGTATCCTCACTACGGCAGGTGCCGGCCATGCTCAGGACTTGCTGATACGTACGTTGCTTCGGGCCGGTGATTGTGTAGTGGTGGAAACCCCCGGCTACGGCAACCTCTACCAGCAGTTGGCATTTCAGGGCGTCACGTTGCTGGAAGTGCCACGCACCCGTGGCGGCCCAGACATTCCGAAGCTCGAAGCGCTGTTGCTGCTGCATCGTCCCAAGTGCCTGTTTATCAACAGCCTCTATCACAACCCCACGGGTTCCAGCCTGTGCCGCGCAGTCGCCGAGCGCTTGCTGGAGCTGGCGCGCCGCGAGAACTTCCTGATCATCGAAGAAGACGTGCTCGGCGACCTGCAGCACGCCAGTTGCACACGACTCGCCGCGTTGCCCCACGATGACCGGGTGATCTATATCGCGAGTTTTTCCAAGACCTTGAGCAGTGCGTTGCGCGTGGGGTACCTCAGCGCCAGTACGGCGATCATCGCGCAATTGGCCAGCCTCAAGACCCTGACCGGTTTCGGCACATCACGGTTTGCCGAAGCGGTGGTCGCGACCTTGTTGGCCAATGGCACGTATCGCAAGTGGGTCCAGCGCTTGCGCAAGCGCTTGAACACTGAAATGGCGGCCACCCTGCAGGTCTTGGAAGATGAGGAGTGGGAGGTGTTCACAGTGCCAGCCGGTGGCATGTTCCTGTGGGTGCGTCCGGCAGAGGCTCACCGTTCGCGGTTGCAGGCGTGTGCCCGGCGGCTGGGGGTGTTGTTGTCGCCGGGTGCGTTGTTCAGTCCGACCGGGGAGCACAGTGAATGGATGCGCATCAATGTGGCTTACGCGGGGGATCAAAGGGCGCTCGCGTTGTTTCGTGGCGTGGGCCTGCCAGATCGACCTCGACCATCCTGAAAACGACGAGTATGTAGCTTTTTGCCATTATTCCGGCGCCAGCGTCTTGTGCTCAGTGCCTTGGGGTTGCCAATCTCACTTCAGGTAAATCGGGCTTGATGGCATCTGCCATTGCAAGAGGATGCAAGTGCAATGATTTCGGCCGTGCAACGACGTTTCGCCAACCTGGGTATGGCAAAAAACTGGGCTTGGGTTTTACCCTGGTGCTGCTGCTGACTGCGCTCGTGGCGGCTATCGGCGTGTGGTCCCTGCAAACCGTTGGCCAGCGTTTCGAAGGCCTCAAGGCCATGTCGTCGCTTAACAGCGGTTTGCTCAAGGTGCGCCTGATCGAGCAGGACTATGCGCTGCATGCCGACCCCAAGGCCGTCGACGCCTTGCATGAAAGTGTCGATGCCCTGGCGGCCCTGGCGGCGAGTCTCAAATCCCAGTCGGCGGCCAACGTGCCCGTGATGACCGATGTCGAGCAAGCCTTGGCTGCCTATCGCAAGGCGTTCGATGAGTTTGTCGAGCTGACCCAGACCAAGGACCTGGCACTGGAAATGGCCAGTTGGTCAGTGTCCAGCGTGGCCAATAACCTTGACGTGTTGCAGGCCGGGCTGGCGGATGACGGCGCCTATGGTCTCAAGGAAAGCCAAGGCAAGGAGGGCGCCGAGTTTATCGAGCAGGCGGGCCAGGTCAGCCAGGTTTCGCGCTTGATGCTGCAAGCAATGAACGAAGCGCGGGTGCGCCTGGACCAGAGCCGCAAGGTGAGTGAAGACGACACCGAGCAAGGCAAGATCGAGCAGGCCGACCAGGCGCTGGCCCAGGTCGAGCAGTTGAAAACGTCGGTCAAGGACTCCGGCTATCAGACGGTGCTCAATGAAGTCTCCGGCCATATCGCGGCATTCAGCGAAAAACTCGGCGAATACACCGGGCTGTTGGCCCAGGAAAAGGTGGTCTACAAACAACTGAATGATCGGGCGGCCCAAGTGGTCAGCCGGGTCAACCAGGCCTACGAGGCCGAAGACCAGTCGATGCAGGCGCAGTTGAAGAAAAGCGCGGTCCTCATCATCGGCTCGTCGGCCCTGGCCTTATTGGTGGGCTTGATTGCAGCGTGGGTGATTACCCGGTTGATCGTCGCACCGCTGCGCAGTGTGATTGCGGTGGCACAGCAGATTGCAGCGGGTGATTTGAGCGGGCGCATGGAGGTCAGCCGCCGCGATGAAATCGGCCAGTTGATGCAAGCGATGCAGCAGATGGGCAATGGCCTGAGCCATATGGTCAGTGGCCTGCAAGCCGGTATCGAGCAACTGGCCAATTCGGCGCATTCACTGTCCAGTGTCACCGAGCAGACCAATGTCGAGGTCAGCAGTCAGAAGGAAGAAACCGAACAGGTGGCCACGGCGATGAACCAGATGACCGCCACCGTTCATGACGTGGCGCGCAATGCCGAAGAGGCCGCCCAAGCCGCGCAGACCGCTGACGATAAGGTCGACAGCGGCCAGCAGGTCGTGCGTCAGAGTTTGCAGCGCATTGAGTTGCTGGCCACGTCCAGCACCCGTGCCAGCGCCAGCATCGAAAGCCTGAGTGCAGAAATCCAGAACATCGGCACGGTGTTGAGTGTAATCAAGAGCGTCGCCGAGCAGACCAACTTGCTGGCCCTTAACGCTGCCATCGAAGCCGCTCGTGCCGGTGAGCAAGGTCGCGGCTTTGCCGTGGTGGCCGATGAGGTGCGGGCACTGGCCAAGCGCACTCAGCAGTCCACCGAGGAGATCGAGCGTCTGGTCAGCACCTTGCGCGGCGCCGCGCAGTCTTCTGTGCAGCAGATTCAACAGAGTGGCGAGTTGGTCAAGCTGGCGGTCAGTGATGCCCTGGAAACTGAAAGCGCCCTGGGCAGCATCGCGGTGGCTGTGTCGTTGATCCAGCAGATGAACCAGCAGATTGCCGCAGCGGCCGAGCAGCAAAGTTCGGTGGCCGAAGAAATCAACCGCAGCGTCACCAGCATCCGTGCCAGCGCCGATCAGTCAGCGTTGAGCATGCAAGGCAATGCCGCATCGAGCATCCAACTGGCGCAGTTGGGCGCGGAACTGAAAGGCATGGTGGGCCATTTCCGCCTTTGATCGCCGCCAGCACGCGACGATCAAAGGGCAGGGCGGTCAGGCGTTATTGGCCAGGAAGGTCAGCAGCGCTTCGTTGACGTATTCCGGGTTTTCCCGGGCGCTGATATGGCCTGCTTCCGGGATCAGGATCAGGCTGCAGCCGATCAGCTCTGCCATTTCCTCGGCTTCGGTGGGTGGCCGGGGCTTGTCATGCTCGCCGCACATCACTTGAGTGGTGTCGGCATCCAGGTGCGAAAGCTGTTCCAGCACATCCTCACGGCTGAAAATCAGCCGGCCCAATGGCACGATGCTGTCCAGCAGGCGCTCGCGGGAGTGCGCCTGCAACGACGCGCGAAAGTCTTGATACAACGCAGATTCACGGTCGATACCCGGGCGGAAAAAGATCGGTGCGATCACATCCAAAAGCGGTTCGGGGATGGCGCCTGCGTCCTCGATCATCTTGAACAGCGAGAAGTAGTACTGACGCGTGGCCTCGGGTTCGGCCCCGAGGTAGGTGTCCATCAGTACCAGGCTGTTTACCCGCTTTGGAGCAAGCAGCGCGAGGCGTGCGCCCCACATGCCGCCAACCGAAAGGCCCACCAGGTTGATCTGCGCGATATCCAGCTGGTCCAGCAGGGCCAAGGCCTGGCGTGCCAGATCGTCTAGGGAACGGGTGTGTGCCGGCAATGGGCCGGATTCGCCATGGCCCCATAGTTCGGGGACGATCACGCGGTACTGTTGCGAGAGGGCTTCGATCTGCGGCGTCCACATGTCATGGCCCCACAGGTAGCTTGAACCCAGCAGGACGACAGGGCCGGTGCCCTGGTCGATGTAGTGCAGCGGTTGTCCATCAATGACGGCGACAGGCATAGCGAGCCTCTGACTTCACGGAGTGAGGGGCATTTTACGCTAGAAGGAGGCGGGGGGATAGATGCAAAGTGATGGCCTATGACGAACAATGTTCGCCATAGGCGACACGGACGATCAATCGTAGATGACTTTCTTTTCCACTCGGCGTCGGTTTCGACCACTTTCATGCCTTCGGTCAATTCGTTGACCTCGTCTTCGGCAGGCTTGCTGTTGGTCAGCACGGTGGAGTTGGCGCGCGCCAGTTGTGCCTCCAACTGTCGCAGTTGTGCGCTGTAGATCACCGGCTCCGGTTGTTTGCGCAGGTACTGCACGCCACGTTCGAATGCCAGTCGGGCCTGGCCCGGTTGGCCTTGCTGCAAGGCATGCTGGCCGAGATTGTTGAAGAACTCGATGTGCAACAGCACGAGGATATGGCGAATTTCCTTGATCCAGTGCTTGGCCTCGTTGGTCGGCAGGAAGCCGTCCTGGGCGGCGCGGGTCACTTGGCCGTGCAGGGCTTCGAGCAGGAAGCGTACGTCCTTGGCCTTGGCTTCGGTCTGGATTGGGGCGGGCGGGTTGTTGACCGGGATCGACTCACCCTGGGCGACCAGTGCATTCAACTCGGTGATGCGCGCCTTGACCGGTGCACTGCTCTTGTTGAGGTGGAGCAGGCGTTGGTTGACGTTGAGCTCCAGGCGGGTCAGCAACAATTTGAGCGACGGGGTCATCAACTGGCCAGGGAAGGTCTCGGTGATTTCACCGCAACGGCGCAGGCGATCGTTGAGCTCGATCTCGGTGCGCTTCTTCTCCAGCTTGTTGTTTTCCACCACATGGCTCATGTAGCCAATGGCGATCAGTATTACGATCCCGGCTATTACCAGCAGGGTGATCATGAGTGGTGTCACCGGTGTGACCTCTTTATAGGGTTTGCTGTGGAGTGTAGTGATTGGGCCATCCGGCGGATAGGACTGATCGACCAGTTGCCCAGGTAGATTCTTCTATATAGGTAAGCTTTTAACGCGGGGCTCCCTGCGTAGATGCACATTGCCATCATTTGCTAAGGCGAACTATAGCGCCTTGTCGCGCGTCAGAATATAGGCGTCAAGGTCCAGACGGGTACAATCCCTGTAGAGGCTCGGAAAGCAGGTCGAAGTCATTGATTTTAATAAATTTATCCTTGGGGGTTGACGACCTTTCAATCCATCCATAGAATGCGCGCCACTTAAAGCGTAAAGCACACAGCGAAACGCGGCGAGTAGTGAATGTTGTACGTGTGTCCCCTTCGTCTAGTGGTTTAGGACACCGCCCTTTCACGGCGGTAACAGGGGTTCGAGTCCCCTAGGGGACGCCATATGCGGGAATAGCTCAGTTGGTAGAGCACGACCTTGCCAAGGTCGGGGTCGCGAGTTCGAGTCTCGTTTCCCGCTCCAAGTTTAAGCAGTGTGGCTCTCGGGCGGCACTGAGTGAAACCAGGGCATAATCTTCGGATTTAACCTCTGGGCACTGGAATACACACCATGTGTTTCAGTAGCGTGTCCCCTTCGTCTAGTGGCTAGGACACCGCCCTTTCACGGCGGTAACAGGGGTTCGAGTCCCCTAGGGGACGCCATTTGCGGGAATAGCTCAGTTGGTAGAGCACGACCTTGCCAAGGTCGGGGTCGCGAGTTCGAGTCTCGTTTCCCGCTCCAATTTAAGCAGTGTTGCTCTCGGGCGGCACTGAGTGAAACCAGGGCATGATCTTCGGATTTAACCTCTGGGCACTGGAATACACACCATGTGTTTCAGTAGCGTGTCCCCTTCGTCTAGTGGCCTAGGACACCGCCCTTTCACGGCGGTAACAGGGGTTCGAGTCCCCTAGGGGACGCCATTTGCGGGAATAGCTCAGTTGGTAGAGCACGACCTTGCCAAGGTCGGGGTCGCGAGTTCGAGTCTCGTTTCCCGCTCCAATTTATGATCTACAGACATCCACTAACGTCTGTAAGTCGTTGAAATCAGGACCTTCGGGTCCTTTTTTCGTTCCAGCGCGGTCCACTGAAATCCACGGGTATCCAGGACGTTTTAGTCCATTTTTTAGTCCATCTATCCGGGAATACTGCGTTCCGTATTGTTGCTGGGATGGAGCGGTAAGTGAGAAGAGGATCTGGCTCTAACGCAACGTTAGGAGCTGGAAACATGGCACTCTCAGATGCAACCGTTCGCCAAGCCAAGAGGACTGGCAAGGCATACACTCTGGGCGATCTCGATGGCCTCTCCCTGGCTGTCTCAGAGCAAGGCAGCCGATCTTGGCACTTTCGCTACTGCTGGGCCGGTAAACAAAAGCGCATGTCGCTAGGGACTTATCCTGAGGTTAGTCTCAGGGAGGCCAGGGCCGTCAGAGACCAAGCGCGAGCCCTGCTGGCAAGGGGCATCAATCCGAAACTCGATCGCAAACAAAAACGGCGCGCTGTCCGCTTGGCAGATGAGAACAGCTTCAAGGCTACCTTTATCATGTGGCTTGAACACCGCAAGCTTGAACTGAAGGAAGGTCGTAGCAGTACCCTGTCGCAAATTATGCGCATCTTCGATAGGGATGTGATGCCAAGCCTGGGCAAGATGCCTATCTACGAGATTCGTCGTAGTGATCTGCTGGATGTCCTGGCCAGGATTGAACAGCGCAAAGCTCACACGACGGCCGAGAAAGTACGGACCTGGTTCAATCAGTTGTTCCGGTATGCCATGGTGAAAGTGGACGGACTGGAAAGCAATCCAGCCTCTGATCTAGATGTGGTCGCTGTTCCCAAGCCGCCGGTCATCCATAACCCCTTCCTGCGCCTTCCCGAACTGCCGGAATTTTTACAGAAGGTGAGGCGCTACCGCGGAGCGATCACTACGCAACTCGGTATTCGCCTGTTATTCCTGACCGGCGTACGTACGGGTGAACTGCGTCTGGCGACACCTGACCAATTTGACATTGAGCAGGGCTTGTGGATCATCCCACCCGAAGTGGTCAAGCAACTTCAGCTCGATATGCGCAAGAAAGGCAAGCGTCTCAGGATATCCCTCCGTACATCGTACCGCTGTCCGTTCAGGCTAAGGAGATCATTGATTATCTGCTTGAGCAGATGAAACCCGCTCAGCGCTATCTGCTCTCGCACCGTGGCGAGCTGAAAAAACGTATCAGCGAGAACACTCTCAACTATGCTTTGACGCGGATAGGCTACAAGGACCTGCTCACCGGGCATGGTATTCGCGGAACCATCTCGACAGCCCTCAATGAATTCGGTTATCCCAAAATCTGGATCGACGCACAGTTATCGCACAGTGACCCGAATCAGGTTAGTGCAGCCTACAACCATGCTATGTATGTCGAGCCCCGGCGCAAGATGATGCAGGATTGGGCGGATCGACTAGACCTCCTCGAGCAAGGTGAGATGATCGCGGCGAGCAGTCATCTGACGATCCGTTTCGACGGCATGCCTCTTCTCGGGGATAGCGACAATCCATTCGACAGCCCGAAGAACGCCCCGATGACCGCTGGCATTCTGCCGGTTATGGCCGGTGAGCCGATGTACCGCCTGCCAGCGGTTCCCCCAAAACCATCCCCTGAGCCGGTTGTCGAAGTGGCCATTTCGGAGCTGCAACGCGAACGCATGGAAATGATCAACGCCTTTGAGGCACCCGATAACCTGCCGGTGGTGCAGTTTGCGCGGTTAGCTGGTAAATCACGCGACCAGATTAACCGTGAGATCAAGGCGGGCAAGCTCCTGACGCTGAGCATCGGAAACCGTGGCCAGCGCATCCCCGAGTGGCAGCTTGACCCGGTCAAGGCGAGGTTGGTACAAGGTGTCATTAAGAGGCTTTCGTGTGTGGACTCTTGGCAGTTGTATCGAGAGCTGATGCAGCACGATAGATCACTGGAAGGTTCAGCCGTTAAAAAAGTATCGGCTGCAAATTTGAATAAGATTACAGAATTACTGTGTTTCAAACTTGAAAGCCAGGGCAAACAGGAAATAGTGTAAGAGTCGGTGTCCAATGACCTTGTACGCAAGGACCGCTCTTTGCCTCGAAGACCTTAAAGGGGATAGGCTGGTAGAATTGATAGGCTCGGAGTATGAGTGTCTCGGCATTTAGATTCCTCATGCTGCAGCTGGGTAACGCTTGAAGGTACCGACAGTTGCAGCGTGGTTGGGCTATGTTTATTAGGGCTACTTCGAGATTTCACGGTTGTTTAGGGGCGCTCTGAAAAAGTCACTCAGCAGCCGATAATGATAGATGAAGCGAGCGCTCTCCTCTTCAAAATGTATAGAAAGTAACGTTAATGGGTCCGGTCTTTGAGAGGCTGCGCTAGGCATGCCGCTCTGACATAGATACTAGGAGTTAGACGACGGTGGGGGCTTAGGGGTGAAAATTCTTAAGCGTTAACAGGGAGGAGTTAAGTGTAAGGAAGAGTATTGGAGTGTAGCGTTCTCTGGACTGCTCAATCGATTTGGTAAATAAACCGATACTACTGGTGCTGACTGAAAGGTCATACTGAATTAAATATAAAATTTGCGTTCAGGCATTACTGCGCCCTCGGACTGATTAAAAGAATCCCTCTTAAATAGAGGGATTCAGATCTGGTCAGATAATTATTTTAATGCTGGCTGCGGCGCAGCAGATCTTCGGGCTTTGGGGCCGAATTCTGGTAGTAGTTGTGCACATAATCCCATTAAGATCAAGCAGCCTCCTGAAAGTGCAAAGATCAGCTGATAGTTATCTCCGCCTAGTGGAGTGATTACTATGGCAGGAATGAAAACTGCTCCAATTAACATCAGTGTTGTCATAATTCCACCGGCAGCTCCAGCATACTTTGGGCCAATGGATTTTATTAATGCCGGCGAAATCATAAAAGAGGCATTACGCCGCCTATGCAAAGTCCCGTCATAAACATGACGGGAGTTAAATAGGCCTCGTCGACCGTCCAGCCAAAGTAAATACCAGCACCTGCTAGCAGCCCCAAAGTCAAAAAAGTAAGGCTTGTAATAGCCTATTTTTTGGGCAATGATCGGGCTAAGCAGTGCGCTTACCAAGTTTCCTAGCAAGACAGTAGAACCTATTGCTCCGGCTGTAATTGGATCTAAACTCTTTAAATGGCTCAGGGCTAAAGGGAGGAAAGTGGAAAAAGCCATCATGCCGCCCATCGTAAAAGCGAGACAGAATCCGACAGTCCATAGAGCAGGGTTTTTGGCGGTCACACTCAAGATAGCCAATAAACTTTCCGCGGGTTCCGCTTGAGATATCACATCGATACGATTGTCCCTGACAACAATTAGCCACAAAATGGTGGAAACCAAACAAAGGCAGCCTCCAAATATAAACGCAGAGTCAGTTGAGGGGAAAAGTGCAGTTGTACCCATCCCAATAACCATACCGCCGGTGCCCGCCATAAGCACAATTCCCATGATTTTGCTCATTTGTTCAGGGGGAAACCAACTGGAAATGATTTTTGCCAGATTAGCATTGAGGAAGGCTGAGCCGGCTCCGGAAAAAGCCAAGAAGATCATCATCTCAGTGTAGTTGGTGGCGAATAAACGTGCCAATCCTCCAAATGCACCGAATGCTAAACCAATACCGATGATCTTTTTAATACCCATTCGATCGCATAAAATACCTGCGATAATGCCAAGCAATATGGATGGAATCATTGGGGCAGTTACCAAACTAGCAAATTCTGGGTTGGTAATACCTAACTCTGGAATCAGTCGACCTGCAAGCGGCGGTAGCTGGAATTGGGCATAGGAGCCGCTGAACATTCCCAGGCAGGTAATTACCAGCATGAGAGAGCGTCTTTTGAATGAGTGAATTTTAGCTGAAGTTTGGGGCATGTGAGTATCCATATGATTGGTATGTTGTTATTGTTGCTGTAGTCTATGGAGAGGCTTAGATTTTCTTTTGTTGCTCTACGAGTTTTTTGTGTGCTCGTATGATCATTTCTGCCAAGGTGATGAGGTCTCCGCTAGCTTTCACTCCGCTGTCAATCGTCGCGCTTTCTCGATGTCGGGTGGAACAGCATTTTTGCGGAAGATCGAAACCGCTGTCCGAATAGCTCAGCCGAATTCTGAAGCAATGAAACTAATGCCTCGCAGTTTCATTTTATTCTGTTGCATTGATGGCTGATGTATCAGGTTTGAACCACTGGGCGTTCTCCAGATCGAAGGAAAACTCTCTGGCGCTCGTGACATGTTCCCTACCAAAGGAGACGGTATGGCGTACTTCTCCCATGCCGCCAATGAGTTGACTTGGCTTAATTTTCAGAGTCGGCTTTAATTTTCGATAGATAGGATGCGCTCGCTTATGTTTCATCTGGGCGAAAAATATCGGAGAATTAGGCGTTGGCCAATTCTGAAAGAGTTTGATCGCTAGGAGTAGACAGAGAAAAACGGCCACCCGGAGATAGCACCCACCGTGAGTTTTGAATCGGAAAACTTTCCAGTGCGTTGGTTAGAGCGTCTGTGGTCCACTTTACGCGACAATTGTTAGCATGACCTTCTGCGCTCCATTCGTTAAAGATAAAAATATCGTCTCCTTCCGCACCGAAAAGCCGGCCGGTGAAGCGGCAGTTATCTGATGCAAGATATACGACCAATTCAGCCACATGCTCAGGAAGATAGCGGTCAAAATCAGCATCGGCAGTCATTATTTCGAGCAATTCTGCAGACATCTCTACAAGCCTAGTTCGTGCAATGGGTGCAATCGCGTTGACGCGCACTCCAAGACAGGCAAGCTCTTGAGACGCAATAATAGTAAAGGCAAGAATAGAGGCCTTGGTGGCAGAGTAAATACCGATTGGACTTAGGGGGTGAGGTGCAGCGGGGAGGCAGTATTGATAATTGCTCGACCTTTCTTAGGCCCTTCTTTTTTCCAGTGGCGGGCGAGGGCGTTCATTATAGCTATCGGCCCTTTTGCGTTCACCGCGTTCTGAAGATCCCAGTCGACTTCTGTCAGATCCCCAAGTACACCTGGTCTACTTATTCCAGCGTTGTTTATTAATATGTCGATAGTACCGAACTTTTCTATCACATCTTCAACGATCTGGTGAGCGACAAGCCAATCTGAAACACTTCTGGTATCCGCAATTGCCTCTCCGCCGTTATTGATAATTTCAGCAACTACGGAATGAGCAGGACCACTATCGTCTCCTTCTCCAGAGCCGGAGCTTCCAAGATCATTTACTATCACTTTTGCACCGGCGGCTGCAAGTGCAAGAGCATGGGCTCGCCCCAGTCCACGACCAGCGCCGGTGACTAGTGCAATCTTCCCTTTTAAATTCATATAAATGCCTTTATTATTTGTGGGGTGTCGGTATTTTTAGTTTGCTGTTCGGATAATTTGGTTTATGATAACGAAATTATCTGTCAAGCTAACGGGTGCCGGGCGCTGTATTGTTGGTTGTGGTTTAGCAACAAGTCTCAGTGAATGGAGGTTCTAAATACATGGCCAACCAGAAGAATATGGGGCCGCTACTCCCTCAACGAAGCATTTTTTCTTTTAAAACTCTATTGCTATCCCGTGGGTGTGCTGCTACTTGTTGTACGTCTACTCTATTGCCCTTCCAAGTGCTTATTTTCTTATAGATTGGTGTGATTTTCAGAAATAATCACCTATCGATAGATAGTAATTACGGAATATATAAATGACTTAGGCCTGGCCTCAAGCGTATCGCGAGGTTCCGCGAGGATAAAAGCTCGTTGGTGGTATTGTGCCGGTAGCTCCCAATTGTTTTCAGAGGAACGGATGGCCATCGAGCTAGGAGGTCAATGCAGCTGAACAGCTGATCCTCCAGTGTCTGTTCCGCCGCCTGATAACTGATCCATGTGTTCAGCTGTGCTGTTCTTCTTTAGACGGAATAGAATGAGTCCTCTGCAATTCTCTTAAGTCTCCAATCGGTAGCTTGGGTCAGTGTGAACTCCGCGCGAACACACGCTGAGGAGGGTGCGTGGTCTTCTTATTGGTACTAGTGGCCGATCAATATCGGTGTAAAGCATGGTCAAGAATGAGAGGTCAGCAACATAGCGCTGCAACCGGAAAAGTTGGCTATATGGAAGAAAACCTATCTGGTTTTTTGCGCGCCGGGGTGTGCAATGCGGCCTCAAGGGTGACGCCGGTACTGCTCTTTATTTAGCGACAAAACGTTTTCACTGAGCCGACTACTTGAGAGCTAGCTGCCCCAAAATGCATCTGTGGCATTACCAACGGTTGCGCCGATCGCCCTATAAACATTGGCTACAACGCGGCGGCTGGCTTGCTCGTTTTGAACTGTTTCCCAGTGTCAATAGTTGCGGATTGGTTAAAGATAGCAGCATGTTCAAATGCGGAACTGTTGCACTCGTTGGTGCAATTCGCCGCCTAGATGTGCTAGCTCGGTGGTAGATCCGGCCATCTTTTCATTCGTATGGGCGCTTTGCTCGGCAATGCTTCGCACATGCTCGACATTGTGGCTTATCTCGGCGGCCACTGCGCTCTGTTCCTCTGCCGCGGTGGCTATCTTATGATTAAGCTGCTCAATGCTGTTCACTGCGTCAGTGATCAGCGTTAAAGCTTGGCGTGCTTGATCGCTGTAAGCTACCGCCTCCCGACTGAGCTGGGCGCTACCGGTCATCTGCTGAACGGTGCGTTCTGACATGGTCTGTAGTTCGGCGATGAGCAATTCGATCTCGCGGGTCGAAGCTTGTGTGCGCTTCGCTAGAGTGCGTACCGCGTCGGCCACCACGGCGAAGCCGCGTCCCTGTTCGCCGGCACGCGCCGCCTCGATGGCTGCGTTTAGGGCCAGCAGATTGGTCTGCTCTGCCACCGCCTTAATCACATCGAGAACTCCTCCGATGCGTCCGCTGCATTCGTGTAGGTGCTGGATGGTCTGTACGGAAAGATCCACATCCTCGGCGAGCCGTCCGATCTGTTCCGCAGTCTGGCGAACTACCCGTTCGCCGGCACCGGCCTGTTGATTTGCCTGACGAGCAACTTGCAAAGCTTCTTCGGCGTGTCGGGCTACTGCCTCAGCCGAGTACGCCATCTGCTGGGTCGCAGTGGCCGCCTGTTCAGTTTGATACTGTTGACTGCACGCTCCTGCGCTACTCTGCCGGCTGGCCTCTTCCAGGCCACCGGTCGCACGATGCAATTGATCGATTCCCTGCACGATACGCTTGACAAGTTCGCGCAAATTGATCGTCATGGTACTCATCGCTTGGCACAACTGGCCGAGTTCGTCTCTGCGTCCTGTTGTGATGTCCCTACTGAGGTCGCCCGCGGCGATGCTTTGCGCGAGAACCAGAGTCTGGCGCAACGGTGGTAGAATCAGTTGGCGAATCACCCAGCCGGCCAGCGTTGCTAAGCCGAGAATTACCATGGCGCTGATGACCAGCAGACGGAGGATGGAGGTCGACCGACGCACCATTTGCTGCTGGTGAGTTGACAGTGCTTGGTCGGTCTCACGCATTACCCTATCGGCGAGTTGTTTCATTTTTTCTGCACCACGTTCATTGGCGATGCGATTGGCACTATATTGCTTAAAGGCAACACGGTAGCTAATTATGGCTTCCTGGGCTGTCTGGAGGACGTCCTTCTGTTCCGCACTAATGCGCGTCTGCAGGAGGGATACGCTGTTCTCAGTAGCTTGCATGAGTTCTTCCCATTCCTTCAGGCACTGTTCGCCTCCCTGTTGTACATAACAGTATTCGCGGTTACGTAAGGCCAGCAGCAGGCGTAACAATTCAGAGGCGTTTTCCGCAAAGGTCAGCGTATCGGCGTTCAACTCGCGATGGGTTGCTATGGTTGCGCGCAGCGCGCTGTACATCTCCAGCTCCACGAATTCAAATTGCATACGGGCCTCGTCGGCCTGCTTCTGCATGTCTTTAAGTGCTTGGGCGGCCTGATGAGAATCGGTGACGAACTGTCCGAACTGCTTGCGGTAAGCCTGTGCGCTGGCGCGGATTTGGTCCAGTCCCACAAGGTTGGTCGCATCGTCAACGATTAATCTATTGGCATGCTGCTCAAGTGCAGCCAAGGTGACGTCGACCAACTGGGCTGGGCGCTTATCTGCGTTCAGAGCGAAGTCCTTTTCTGCGCTGCGTGCTTGCTGCAAAAGCAGGTTCATCTCGGCAATCGCCTGATTTTGTCGATTGTCGTTGAGCAGTGTCTGTGTGGATTGGAATGCGATAGCGAGAGCGACCAGCGAAAGGATAGAAACCATACCGAACGCCAACATAAGTTTGCGACCGACCTGGAGATCGACTAGGCCAGAGCGGAGGAGCGTCAGCATTTTTTATCCTTCTGGCTGCTGGTGAAAATGACGTCGCTGGATCGTGGCAGGGGCTCATCCAGTCTAAAAAGAGCAAAACCGATCGGCACCTATCCTTGGATAGATCTGCGTACGGGGGCGCAAGATACAATGCGAACGTGACCTCCACTAAGTCAGTGCGTAAACGTCGGATGGAAGCACTCTGCAGGTTCTCAACTACGTCCTGAGCGACTCTGACGTATCCCGCATCGCTACTTGAGGTCGGTGAAAGCTGCTTCGTATCCCACTGTGTCTCCGCCACAGTCAAGTGGGTTAAGTAGTCTCCGCTCGACGTTTGATCGGTACTCGGAAACAACTGAGGGAGGGTGGGATCCGGCGCATACGTAAAGTTCTCTTCATGCTTTCTGCGAGCTATTGGGCGGCCGCGATGACGGCTTACATATCTCTGCACTGGTCTTTAGAGCGAGGATATAGTTTCATCGGGAGCTAAAATCTGTCCCACGGTCTGTCAGGATGTGCGAATTGTTGTATCCGTTCGTCATTTCCAATGAAGCTAAGGCGCTCCTACTTTTGGATGGTGCTTCGGTGCTCAACTTTAGAGCACCGCACCAGCGTTTGCTGAAATTTATAATTGATAGCTATCAAAGAACGCCTTTCTTCAATAACTGGGCCCCTCAGAAGAATCATAGTGTTGGGGCGTTCTTGGGTAATAAATATGCCTATTACCTTAAAGAGCTCGCTGTTTGAAGTTATACGCTTCCACTGCGTATTACGAGACTGCTGCCCTGCCGTTATTCGGAGTCTATGAGAATGAGACGTTGCTCCTGGCTAAGCATACGCTCAAGTATCCGTCGGGATTGAACACCTCCTGCATCGATGTTCAACTTGAGCAGATTACGTTGGGGGGATTCGAGTAGATTACGTTGCTGACGTTCAAGCATTTCCAAATCTTCACTGAAAATTTTGCCTTGGCCTTCGCGAATGGTCTCCGTCAAGGCTTGATCATGTGGGTTGAAGTTTCGTGCCATTCCCCAGAAATACCAAATCGATGTTTCTGTCTCGGGTGTGATGAAATCGACTACGATACTTGATGCTTTATATTCCGGGCGGGCGTTATACCCACCTTTACCGGCATGCGCGACCCCAACCTCAATCAGGACATGGCTGGGAGGGGTAAAACGGCAAATTTGCCATCGATCGACCGGTACATCGTCGGCTAAGTTGTTGCCGCGCAAGGCCATGCGCCAGAAAGGTGGCGGCATGATGTTTTCCATATGTCGTGCGGTAACGACGTCGTTGCCGTGGACCGTGGTGACGGGCGGAACTTCGTCAATTTCCTTCTGACCGATGCTGGAGGCATGAACATAGGTCTCATGGGTCAGATCCATGAGATTGTCGATCATTAACCGGTAATCGCAGGCGATGTGAAACAGGCCACCGCCGTAGGCCCACTCATCACTGACCGCCCATTCCAGATGATGGATCAGCGCTGGATCAGCCAGGTGTTGGTCGCCGGGCCAGACCCAGATGAACCCATACCGCTCTACGACAGCGTAAGCCTTGTTGCACGGGAAGCCGCGAACTCGTTGTCCGGGCATGGACACGGTTTTTCCATCGCCGCCCATGACCAAGCCATGGTAGCCGCAGACGAGGTTGCCATCCTCGACATAGCCCAATGACAGAGGTGCACCGCGGTGCGGGCAAAAATCTTCCACCGCAGTAACCCGCTGCTCATGTCCACGATAGAAAACAATTTTTTCTCCGCAGATCTGCCGTCCGAGAGGTTTGTCGGCAATTTCATCCGGCGTACAGGCGACATACCACGCGTTCTTGGGATACATATTGATTCTCCTGCCGAGTGTTGTTGTTCTTGAACGAGCGGGCGATCAAGAACGACTCAAAGTACGATGCGGGTCGATGACAAATTTCTTCGGTACCCCGGCATCGAACTCTCCGTAGCCTTGAGGCGCTTCGTCCAGATTGATGACTTGGACGCCAACCACTTCGGCAATGTTGATTCGGTCCCACATGATGGCTTGCATCAGCTGGCGGTTGTATTTCATGACAGGAGTCTGACCTGTGTGGAAGCTGTGGGACTTTGCCCAGCCCAGACCGAAGCGAATGCTTAGGCTACCCATCTTCGCAGCCGCATCCACGGCTCCCGGGTCTTCAGTCACGTACAGGCCTGGAATACCGATCTTGCCGGCCACACGGACTACCCCCATCAGCGAGTTCAGTACCGTCGCTGGTGCTTCTGCCTTTACCCCGGAATGTCCGTGGCCACGGGCTTCGAAGCCGACGGCGTCCACGGCGCAATCCACTTCAGGTTCACCCAGCAGGGCGGCAATCTGTTCGTGCAGGGGCACGTCTTTGGACAGATCAGCAATCTCGAAGCCTTGTGCTTTGGCATGAGCCAGGCGTACGGGGTTGACGTCGCCAACAATAACCACTGCGGCACCAAGCAGACGTGCGGAAGCCGCTGCGGCCAAGCCAACCGGGCCAGCACCTGCGACATATACAGTGCTTCCTGGACCAACCCCTGCGGTCACCGCACCGTGATAGCCGGTAGGCAAGATGTCTGAAAGGCAGGTCAGGTCGCGGATTTTTTCCATTGCGCGATCGCGATCTGGCAGTTTGAGCAAGTTGAAGTCGGCGTAGGGCACCATCACGTACTCAGCCTGGCCTCCAGTCCAATCACCCATGTCGACATAGCCGTAAGCACCACCAGGGCGACCAGGATTGACGCTCAGGCAAACGCCAGTGTGCATTTCCTTGCAGGAGCGGCAGCGGCCACAGGCCACGTTGAAGGGTACCGATACCAAGTCGCCGATTTTCAGGTTCTCGACGTCACTGCCTTTTTCGATGACCTCACCGGTAATCTCGTGGCCGAGCACCAGACCCACCTGAGCAGTGGTGCGCCCACGGACCATGTGCTGGTCTGAACCGCAGATGTTGGTAGTAACCACTTTCAAAATGACTGCGTGCTCAATCTTGCGTCCGCGCGGGTCCTGCATCTTCGGATAATCAATCGACTGCACTTCGACCTTGCCGGCGCCCAGATAAACTACACCACGATTCTCTAACATGATTAGTTTCCTCTATTGTTGTTGTGGACGAATCTTGGATTCAACGTATGTGACTGCACATCAAACAATGTTTAAGTTTTTAGCGTTGAACGGCCCTATCAGATAATCTGAAGGATCGTTCGGAAGTGGTGAGCTACTTGCGTTGCCTTTAGTTAATGACTCATGTCACTAACGGTGGCAGGTGCAATGCAACGATATCGGCGTCTTCGCTGCCATAAATTGGATAAAGTTGCCGAACTAACGGATCATGGCCTGGAATAACATGGTCAGGACTAGGAACAAGGTTCAACAGGGTTCGGTAACCGTCCAACATCTCACCGACGTTCAGCACGATGGGGAAGGGTGAGTCCTGTTCCAGGTTGGCGTAATAATGGCTTGCATCGGAGGCCAGCACGATCCAGCCGCGGTCCGTATGGACGCGCACTACTTACAGCCCGGCGGTGTGCCCACCGACCTTTACCAGTTCGATGCCCGGATACAATTCACTGTTACCGTCATGAAAGACCACCCGCTGCTGGTATACGCCTCTGACGATATTCACCACGTCTTCGACATTGAAAGAATGTCGCAGCGGTGGATAGAGCATGTATCGACCTGTTGCGAAACTTATCTCGGCTGACTGCACATGGAATCGAGCCGAAGGAAGTAGGTCAATATTTCCCGCATGGTCATAGTGCATGTGGGTAATAATGACGTCTTGCAATTGCTCGGCCTTGATCTTTAGCGCTTCAAGGGCCCCAATTGGACAGCGCAGCAACTGCCGTTGTCGTTTATCCGCTGTCAGCTGATTGAAACCAGTATCGACCAGCACGCACTTCCCATTCCCACGAATCAACCACACGAAATAATCCATCGGCATAGGGCCGTCGTGAGGGTCCGTCGACGAAATAAAGTTTTCGTGGCGCTTGCGCGCCACTGTGGCGTAGCGGATGGCAAAGACTTCGTAGCAGGGAAGGGCGCTCATTTGCTCGTGTCCTGAACATTCCAAGGCGTCACCAAACCGCAGGTGACGCCAATGGGAGTTGACTGGTGATTCGTCAGTCTTTGGCCGCTGCGGCGTCGTAGGCAGCGATGGCGTCGCTTGCAACTCGGAAGGCTGCAAGCGCTGCCGGCACACCACAGTAGATCGCGGTTTGCATCAATACGGCGCGAATCTCCTCGCGGCTGACGCCATTGGTGAGGGCTCCTTTGACATGCACGCCCAGTTCGTGGGACTGGTTGAGCGCAGTCAACATTGCCAGGTTGATGATGCTGCGGGTCTTGAACGGCAACGTCTCATCACCCCAGACTTCTCCCCAGCAATACTCGGTGACCAGGGCTTGCATCGGCTTGTTGAAGTCATCGGCGGCAGCCCAAGACTTTTCTACGTGAGCACTGCCCAACACTGCTTTGCGATTGTTGAAGCCCTTTTCAAACAGTTGCTGATCAGTCATTTACGTTCTTCCTGGTTGGTACTTCGATACCTGCCCATTGTTCGATCAGGCAGGTGATACGGGTGAAGTCGGAATCTGGGCCAAACGTAGCGTTGGTCATATTCAATACCTGGCGGACGGCACTGCCGACAGGCATTGGAACGCCCATCGCCTCGGCCTCATCGAGGCACAAGCGTGTGTCCTTGAGCGACAAGGCGGTGGTGAAACCGAAGTCGAAGGTGCGAGGGAGTACTGCGCGTGGCAGCTTGTCGACAG
The DNA here is from genome assembly GCA_004000515.1 of Pseudomonas poae. GTDB lineage: Bacteria > Pseudomonadota > Gammaproteobacteria > Pseudomonadales > Pseudomonadaceae > Aquipseudomonas > Aquipseudomonas cremoris. Next base: position 6,578,392 of record CP034537.1, on the reverse strand, counting down.
TTGCGCTGTTGCGACCGCTGCCGGCGTTGAACACTTCAAGCATGACCTGGGGATCGAGACCTGCTTTTACCCCCCATAACCAAGGCCTCGCTGGAAACAGCCAAGGCCGTAACGGAAACGAGGTTGTTGACCAGCTTCATCGTCTGGCCCAGACCAGCGAGTTCACCACATGAGATGACTTTGCCCAGCGTTTGCAGCATGGGTTGGACCAGCTGTACAGCTTGAATGGGGCCAGCGACCATCAAGGCTAACGTGCCTTTGGCAGCGCCGGCGGCACCACCGCTGACGGGCGAGTCAATGGCAATGATGCCAGCCGCCGCCAAGCTTTCACTGACGTGCTTGGCCATCCGCGGGCCAGTGGTCGACAGGTCTACGAAGACTTTAACCTTCTCGCCATGAATGATTCCGTCTTGGCCGAGCGCAACCTTTTCCACCACATTTGGCGTAGGTAGGCTGGCAAACACAACTTCCGCTTTGTTGCTGACATCCAGCGCGCTGGTGCAAGCAGAAGCACCGAGTGCGACCAGGCGCTCGACCGCGGCAGTGTTGAGATCAAACACACGCAGGTGTTGGCCTGACGCCAGTAGACGGGTGGCCATGGGCTCGCCCATGGTGCCCAAGCCTACAAAACCAATAGTCGTTTGTGACACAGCATTTGCTCCTTGAGGAACCAGAAAACAGAACCCAACCCTTGGCACCCAATTAACCGTGCCGACAAGGATTGGTCACGGTTGGGGGGCGGATGGACTGTTCATCAACGTGGATAACATTCCGCGGCCCAGTAAGATTTCTTCGTCATTGACCAGGTGAGCCATCCCCGGAAATGCGCGTAGGGTCAGGTCGGCCTGCATGGTTCCGAAGACAAAGGCTGTTTGCAGAGTCCTGGACAACGGAACCCAATCATCGGCATCACTGTTGGCCAATAACACTGGTGTACCCTGCAAGCGCTCTGTGGTGGTCCAATCGATTTCAGAGGGGCCGATCAGCCCCCCTGTGTAGGCGATTAATCCGCCCCAGCGAGCAGGACGGCGGTAGAGGTATTCGCAGGCCAGGCAGGCACCTTGGGAGAACCCGAGGAACGCGATGTTGCGCCGGTCGACGCCTAACGCGATCAATCTCTCTACTTCCTGGTCGAGACGTTGAATAGCTTCGCCCAGAGACGTCGCGTTGATCTCTTCCTGGTCCATGAACTTACCGGGGTACCAGGATTTTTCATGCGCTTGCAGAGCGATGTAGGCCATTTCAGGCAGGTTGATCCGCTCAGCAATCGCAAACATGTCAGTCGGCGATTGAGTGCGGCCATGCAACAGAATGGTCACAGCGCTATTGGGCTTGACTGGTGCGCCGAAGGGGATCGATGGCAAGTCGAGGTGGCAGTTGCTGTTCATATTGGCCACTCAGTACTTCAGCGGTTCTAGGTATGCCGAAATTTCCTCTGCCTTGTCACCCAACTGAGGAGGAATCTGGATGGTCTGACCGAGTGATTCGTAGGGTTCGTCTACCAGGAAGCCTTGTGGCTTGGAAACGGTGGCCTCAAATAGCGCACCACCAGGGGTGCGCACGTAAATTGAATCAAAGTAACCACGGTCTTTGCGGTCCGATACGTCGGTGTAGCCCATTCCTTCCAGATGGTACTTCACGTTCTTTTGAACGCTGAGGTCGCTGACTTCGAAAGCGCAATGGTGGACCGTGCCCTCTCCGTATGCCCAGGTGCCTTGCTCAAGCTGAGGTTCGTGTTGGAAATCGATGATGGTGCCGCTGCCACCTTTACCAACATGGTAGCGAGTGAAGGCGCCATCGGTATCTGCCAGCTTTCCACTCCAACCGTAGTGCATGAACTCCGCAGAATTTTCCATATCGCGCACGGAAACCGTGATGCCGTGAGTGCCGCGAATGCCGAACCCTTCTGGGATGACCCCATTGGAGTAGGGTTTGCGATCATCATCGGCGATTCCCACCAGCTCGTATTCGATGCCGCAAGGGTGCGCGAAGTGCAGCAGCTGTTCGCCAAACCGCTCAAGCAGTTGAGGTTTGAACCCATGGTTGGTGAGATGCGTAGCCCAAAAGCCCAAAGACGACACGGGCACAGACAATGCTAGGGTTTTGACCTGCCCTGAACCACGCTTGGCTTTGCGCCCGGATTGGCGCATCGGGAAGCACGTCACCAACGTGCTTTCCTCACCCATATCGTTGCCGTAGTAGAGGTGATAGATCGGCTCGACACCATCGTACAGGCCGGTCTTCTTCACACTTTTCAGTCCCAAGACTTTGGTGTGGAAGTCATAATCTTCCTGAGCACCGCCGACGTTGAGGGTGATGTGGTGGTGGCGTTGAATGTGCGGGTTGAGTTCCATGACGGCCTCTTTTTTATGGTTGTTAAGGTTGCTGAGGTCAGTGAAATTCTGGTTGGCGGATTACGGACGGTTGCCAACTAGCGCGTTGGTCAGCAATTCCTGGATACCCTCTGCTTCAATCGGTCGTGGGCTCCAATAGGGTGATGCGCACGCCAACTCCGTCGCTCGATCGATGTCCGCGGCCGTCATTCCCAGTTCCGCCAAGGTCATAGGAGCCCCGGACTGTTTGGCGAGATCGAACAAGCCACGAGCCGCATCTTGTGTCCCAAGCGCGCGAGCGATCAGTGCCATCGCCTCGGGAGCTGCGGCTCTGTTGTAGGCAACTGCATGGGGCAGAATTACAGCGTGAGTGGGCGCGTGTGGAAGGTTGAAGCTACCTCCCAGGGTATGGCAGAGCTTGTGGTGAATGGACATCCCTACCGCTCCCAGACACGTGCCACACGTCCACGCGCCAAACAGCGCATCGGCGCGCGCGTCAATGTCGTTCGGATCGCGGTGGATGGCGGGCAATGCTCGGCTGATCGCTGCAATGCCTTCCTGTGCCAGCATTGAAATCAGCGGGTTGGCATCTTTGGAGTAGAGCGCTTCCACCGCGTGAGCAATGGCATTGAGTCCACTGGTTACGGTCATGTCGGCAGGCAGCGACAATGTCAAATCGACGTCGTAGATGATGACCTCCGGCAGCACTTTCAGCGTGCGCTGGGTTGTCTTCAATCCGTCTTCGGTTTGCCCGATGATTGGTGTAGCTTCCGAGCCAGCGTAGGTAGTGGGGATCGCAATTTGGGGCAGGTCGGTTCGCAATGCCAACGCTTTACTCAAACCGATGGTGGAGCCTCCACCAATGGCTACGAGGCAATCTGCACTGCTTTGCACAACAACCTGCAAGGCTTCTTCAGTCACGTCGACAGGGGTGTGCATGGTGGCATTGTTGAAAGCACCGACCGCCAAATCGCCAAGCAGATGGCACAGCCGTTGTCCCAAATCTTTCTGCGGTTCAGTGGTCAGCACCAAGGCGCGGGAACATCCCAGGGCTCTAACTTCATCCGCCAGCTGGGCTAACGTGCCTTGGCCGAAAATGACCCTTGAGGGCAGGGCGTTGTAGACAAATGTTTGCATGCCGCTTCTCCGGTGAGGCGTTCTCTGTTCTTGTTGCTAGAGCTTCTCGCACCGCCGACCGCTGAACATCCTGTCAAAAGATAGTTTTGCAGCCCGTGACTGAACGTAGCTTCGCTGTCCCGCTGTTAGGCCGTCCCCTCACTCAGGAATGCGGCGACTTCATTGCAGGCGGCAGGAGACTCATCCAGTGCAAGATGACCGGCGCCGGGAAAGATTTTGAGGCTTGCGCCCGCTATTAATTGCTGCCAGGCGGCCCCTTGATCTGGCGGGACCAGACGGTCCTTAATTCCCCAAATCAACAGGGTAGGGCTGCTGATCTTTTGCAGTACCTGCGGCATGTCGGGATGGTTGAGGGTCCCATTGCGCAAAAGGCCAGCGACTGTCGTGCCTTCCTTTTCCCTCATTGCGGCGAACTCGGCATCTTCGCCGTTGGGCAGATAAGGTTGGAGTGTGCGCAAGTCGTGGACCAGGTAGCCGAGGATCTCTTCGGGAGCAATAGTGCTGAGATCAGGCTGAGGATGATCGAGTACTTCCAGCCCAGCAGGCGCGACCAGAACCAGCCGATCGACCCGGTTTGCATGCTTGGCCGCGAAGTGGGCAGCCATCCAACCGCCGAGAGAAAAAACCAACCAAGTGAAAGCGTGAGAGTCCCAATGCCTCTGCCAACTCCGCGTAGTGGGACACGTAGTGGTCAACGGTCGTGAACTCGGCGCTACCCTGCGAGGGGCCGAAACCTGGATGGTATGGAATGATCACCTCGAACTGAGAGGTCCAGCCCCGAGCGAAGTCGAAGCCATGCCAGGTGGCTGCCCCATGCATGAATAGCAGGGGCTGGCCTTGGCCTGCACGATAGACAACCGTGAGGATGCCGTTGATAGAGAGTTCGGTCTTGCTAAAGCCCGTCAGATCGACGCGGCGGTCGCCGTTGAAGAGTTGCGTCATTGGGTGCCTCCATTAATGGTCAAAAACTGCATCCTTGGTGGTAGGGGGATTACCCATCGGTCAGATGCATTCTTTTGAGTAATGAGGATCAGGTCACCTATCAGCAGATAGTGGCGGCCAGTGGGGATGCTGCGTCGGTGAAGGTAGGCACGTAACAGATCAAGTGCCTGCTACTAAGCAATTGATGGGGGGAATGGCTGGAGTTGCGCAGCAGTGCCCGAGTGGCCTCGACACCGCCATTTACGCCGAGAAGAAAAAAGCTTGCTGCGCTCCCGACGAGGCAGCAAGTTCTCCAAATACCTAACCGAGGGTGAGTGCGGGGTTTGCGGAGATAACGTTCTGAATCAGCATTTGTACTGAGTCATCGCCGATGAAGCCCAGCTGTCGCGCTCCCTCAGCAGTCAACGGTGGTTGCCTGAAGATAGCTTCAACGGCGCTATTACCTTCACAGGTAATCAAGCGATGTACATGCTCGCCATAGAACTCCGCCAAGGCGTCAATCAAAGCCTGCATCTGGACAAACAGCGCGGGTAGGGTCCAGTTGCGCCTGGTTGGTAGCTCACCTGTGAAGCGTGCAGCATGGGCTAGGTTTTCGACACAAGCCTTCACCGACATTACCCAGGTCCCCGCATCAGCAGCCATCGGCAAGATAAATGGCTGATGGGCGCGAGCGGCATAGAACACATCGCTGAGAAACGCCGACAACATGGTTTGTGAGCCCGCAGCGCGGGCGATAATGCCGGGAAGCCGGAGTGCCAGCCCGTCAAGAAACCCTGCGCGGCTGTAGTCATTGATGAGATGCTCACAGACCAATTTATGCGTGGCATAGCTGATGCCTGGATTGGGCAACGTTGCATCGTTGATCTCCACCGGCCAAGGACTGGAGAAGACTGCCGCTGAGCTGGCAAAGACAAACCTAGGGCAGTGGCCTTGTCGTCGAATGCCCTCCAGTAACTCTATGGTGGCATCCAGGTTGGTGGCTTTTCCGAGTACAAAGTCATCGACCGATTGACGGCCAGCTACGGTTGCCAAATGAAAGACTGTATCGGCGGGATGACTCAGTAGCTGTTCCAGTACCTTTCGCTCGGTCAAGCCGCCGACCACGTGCTGCACCCGGGGGTCCACCGGACCTTGGTGGAACGCGAGGTCCGATGCCAGGATCCGGTCATCTGGACCAGCATCGCGGAGTAAGTGCTCAATGAGCGCACTACCCACGAAACCGCCCGCGCCAGTAATTAATGTAAGCACAGAGTCCCTCCTTTTCGTTTCTTTCAAGGATTCGGGATGAATGCGATCGTACGCACTTCTATGCTCTCGCGAGCCGGTGCATCGGCAGCACTGGTTGGGTCATCAAATGCGCTGTGACCGGCCCATTGCACTGCTTCGGCATCTGAGTCGACCAGTTTGAACAACAGCATTTCATCGGGCTGCATCGCCGGGTAGTAGTACCAGCGTTGCTGTTCGTTGTAGGAAATGTTGAAGCCAAATGCAGGGCTAACACCCGATCGAGTAGCCAACAGTTTGCAGAGGTGTTGGTCGTTTCGGTCGATGGTCGAACCATCCAATACGGTCAGCGGATGACGCTGTACAGGCTTGATCGGACGCCAAACGTTGATAATCATCCACCGCCCATTGAGGAGGCGTTGACGGTCATGCTCCGGCACCAGGTGCTCGGCAATCGCATGCGCAGTAGGGGTGTCGTAATCAACGTGTACGTTCATTGCTGGGGTGCGAACCCTGGCAACTCCGCCCTCGCTGCCACCACGTAATTGCTCGCCAAACACGACGACATGTGTGGCGTTGGTTTGCTGCTTGATGACACTGACGACTTCCTCGAAATACACCTGGCGCACATCTTCCAGAACGGTGAAGTCGCGAACAGCACTGATCATTTTAACCAGCGTGAATGCATTTTTTCTAGCGTGAAGTCGGCCGCTGAGAGGCGTGCGTTGTGAATTTTAACGGGGTACGGGATGGTTCGAATCTTGGCGTTCCCCTTCACCGCGTCGTCCATGTAGGCGAGCTTTTGCGTGGGGTCTGCGAAATTAAGTATTGTTTCAACCGAATCGAACGGGGTAGTCGCAACGGGGGTGTTCATTGGTAACTCCATAGCAGTTGGCATGTCGGCGCGAGGCAGGACGGTCTCCCATTGGGCGGGAGACCATGGCAAAGCCGATGATTCAAGTCGGCAAGTTCACGAGAGGAACATCCCCGCGAGCAGCGGCAGCCACCTCGGCATTTTCTTCGCGGATGAGCTTGTCGATCATCCAGCGGAACTGCCCAAGGCCGGCGTCAAAGCTGGTTGCGATCATCGGGCGGTCCGGAGTTCTGAGTTTGACTTTGTACTGCGCCTCGATAATCTCGCGGTCCTCATCGAATGCTTGGCGTGCACCTTTCCAGAACTCATCCACCCACTCATCGTCAAAGATGTCCGGCATGAGGATTGAAAGGAGTAGCGGCTGCGCCCATCTGCCAGTGGCGTGACGGCTTGGCAACTGTATTGGGTGAAGAGGCTTGGCGTTTTCGAGAGGTCGGGAGGGCCGTCATTGTTGATGTCCGCCGAACCGGCCAGTAGGGCATGAGAATGCAGCAACATGACGCCGGGAACCTGGTAGTCGTAGCTGCTCCACAAGTCGAGCTTACCGGTGTCCTTGTCGCCAAAAGCAGGGTCCTGATTGCGCACATAGCGCGACACACGCAGACCGCGGTCCAAGCGCTCGATCTTCGGTCGGGTGTATGCCCAATCTTCACTGGCGCCGAAGGAGGTAGGGTGGACATAGGCCAGGTGCGAAAAGTCCAACAGGTTATCGTTGACTTCTTGATAGTCGGTGTCGTACTCGATAAATCCAGAGCGCGATTTGAACCCGGGGGTATCCAGTGCCATAGCGCGCGGGATTAGGGCGACATCGGCTTTGGCCGGGTCACCCATCCAGACCCAGATCCAACTGTGTTTTTCAACGACCGGGTAGGAACGCACACACGTATTGTCGGGAATTTTGGGCTGCCCGGGAATTTCAACACAGCGACCGCTCGGGTTGAATTTCAAACCGTGGTACATGCAGCGAAGGTCATCGCCCTCGCGGCGGGCCTTTGACAGCGGAGCACCTCGGTGGCAGCAGCGGTCTTCCAGCGCGGCATAGCCGCCGTCAGCAGACCGATAGATCACCATCGGCTCATTCAATACAGAGGTTTTGAACAGCCCCTCATCCTCAAGCTCATAATTCCAGGCAACGGTATACCAGCAATTTTTTATATACATTTTTATTGGCCCATGCTGAATGGATTATTGGACGGCTGAAGCAGCGCTTTGCTGTCGGGCTAGTGCCTGCTCCACGGACTCGGCGATCTGTTTATGGCGTGCATGGATGAAGTCGAACAATTCGGGATGGGTGAGTACGTAGAGGTCGCCACGCTTGATTGCGTCAATGACCAAATCACCGGTATAGGCTGGGCTTACCCAGGGAATGTGCACGTCTCTGAAGTGTTCGGTCGATTCAAGGTCCACATCGGCAAGGTGGCCCTCGCCCAGGTCCTTGGGTCGGTTGCGACTGCTGTTGCCGATGTTGGTACGCACCGGGCCTGGGCACAGAACACTGACACCAACTTTGGAGTTCTCGATTTCCAACTCCTGCGCCAATACCTCCGACAGCGCGACCACGCCAAATTTGGCGACGGCATAGGCACCTAGGGTAGGGGTGACTGCCATTCCGGACATGGATGACGTATTAACAATATGCCCCCATCAGCATTGGCCTTCAGCAGCGGCAGGAACGAGTGGATGCCATGAATGACGCCCCACAGATTGACGTCGAGCATCCACTTCCAGTCATTCAGGGTGAGGTCCGAAATGGCCGCCATCGGACCGATTCCGGCGTTGTTGCACAAGATGTCGACTTTGCCATGCAGGCTCAGCACGGCATCAGCCAGGGCTTGTACACTCGCGCTGCTGGTCACGTCGGTGCGAATACCGGTCGCTCCGATCTCGCGGGCGGTAGCCTGTAGACGTTCATCGTCGATATCGGCAATAACTACCAGGGCCCCTTGGGCAATCATCCGTTCAGCAATCCCGCGCCCGATGCCAGAAGCGCCTCCGGTGATGACTGCTACTTTGCCCTGCATTGTTTCAATACGGCTCATTGCTTGCTCCTTGAAGTCGCTGCGCATATCAATCGTCGGTGGCGGTAAACAGCGGCATGGAATGCGGCTCACGCACGTCCCGCTCGCTCAATCGGTCGCGCCAATCAGCGCTGTATGGAGTACTGACAAGAGCGAAGAGATTCATCAGGGCGTTGCGCACATAGTTGGGATCGGAGGCCATCTTGCGAAAGCCTTCTTCGTCCTGCGCCCGTTTTACTGGGTCTGCTTCCTGCACCCGGCGTTTATGCTCGATGGCCAGGGGGTTAACGATGTCCAGGAAGATCCGTCTGCGCTCGCCGGCGTAATAATCCAGCACGTCTTCATCGTGGCCGTTAAGCACGAGAGCCAAGGCCTCGATCAGGGTAGTGGCGTCCTGAATCCCGGCGGTAAAGCCGAGCCCGCCAATCGGGCTGGTGGCGTGTGCAGCGTCACCCGCCAACAAGACCCGGCCAGCGCGATACGTCGAGGCACAACGCTGATGGACGCGATAGGAACTGGCTCGCTCAAGCTTGTAGCTGGCGCCCTCGGGCAAGAAGTGCTGATATCGCTTTGCGACGTTTGCCTGACGTTCTTCTTCAGACCAGTCGCTACGCTCGCCGTAAGCGACGCGCCAAAGATTGTCGTTATTGATCTTGGAAATCACGGCCCACTCAACGGGGTCGGCGATCATCGTATTCTCGCAATAGCCGTGGGCTGCGAAATCGAAATAGACGTTGGTGGCCATGAACGTATCGGGCCAGGTGAAGCCTTCAAACTCAATGTCCAAGGCCTTGCGAACCGAACTACGGGCGCCGTCGGCGGCGACCAGCCAATCCGCATCCAGCCGCTGCTCCCCAGCCTGGGTAGAAACTTCAATGGCTACCCGATCAGAATTGTCGAGAACCCGATTGAAGCGCGTGCCCCAGAGGACTGAAGTGTTGGGAAGCTGTAGGAACCGATCGAGGATCAACTTGGCGAGTACATGCTGGCCGAAGTGCAACGTGTAGTAATAGGGGGTATGTTCCTGGAGGACACGGTGATCAAGCTCACCGATATAGCCACTGGCAAAGCGCATGGTGAACGCGTGTCCGCGAGCGCCGACTTTTTCAGCATCTTCAAGCAGCCCAAGATCGTCCAGGGCTTTCAAACTGGATGGCAGATACACCATGGCGCGCGGGGAGTCGTCGAGCGTTGTACGCTCCTCTACCACAGTCACGCGTACCCCTTGTTTGGCCAGACCAAAGGCGGTTAACAGCCCAGTCGGGCCAGCGCCGATAACTAGTACGTTTTTTCTTGTTGTCATCCCACACCTCATAAATATTGCAGCAGCATCCGACGGCAGCCCAAACTACAAATCCAGTACCAGGCGTTTGGATTTGGCCCTGGAACAGCAAGGGGTAAATTGATCATTTGCTGCTTGCGCGACCTCATCCAAATAGAGGTCGCGATGATCGGGAATACCGTCCAGCACTCGCGTGATGCACGTGCCGCACACACCTTGGCTGCACGAATACATGATCTCGATGCCTTGTTCTTCCAGCACCTCGACCACGTTGCGCTCTGCCGGGATGGTGTAGACGGCGCCGGTACTGGCAATCTCGACTTCAAAGGCATCGTCGGCGGAGTGATCGACAACTGCTCCGGCGAAATACTCGACGTGTAGTTGCTCCGCAGGCCAGTTGGCGGCCTTGCAGGTACCGAGCACGTAATCAATGAAGCCTTTCGGGCCGCAGACGTACACATGGGTTTGGGGATCGGTATCGGCAATCAGGGCACGCATATCGAGTTTTTGGTCAGGGTCACCGGAATCCAGATGGAGGGAGGCACGGTGATGAAACGGCGATTTAGTAATGCGCTTGTGGAAGGCCATTCGATCTAGCCCGCGTGCGCAATAGTGCAAGGCGAAGTCGGTGCCCAGTTGTTGCAGGCGCTCGGCCATGCACAGCATGGGCGTGATGCCGATGCCGCCGGCCATGAGCAGGATTTTTGCGCATTGACCAGGGGGAAGTGATTTTTGGGGGACTGATGGTGAGCAGGTCACCTTCGTGAATACCCTCATGCATACCTACCGAGCCACCGCGAGACTGTGGATCCTTGAGGACGCCTATCAGGTAACGCTGGTTTTCGTGAGGGGGGTTGCACAACGAGTACTGGCGAATTAGTCCCGGACGTACTTGAACGTCAATGTGCGCACCAGCACTAAATGAGGGCAGCGGCTTACCATCTGGATCGATCAACTCGAAACTACAGATATCTAGCGCTTCTTGCCGCTTACTTTGAACTTTAACTGTCAAGCTGAGTGCTGAACTCATGGGGATGCTCCGATCTTGCGAGGCCCGGGTACGTTATTGTTGTGCCCCGACGTCATTCAATGCGTTCTCAGGGAGAGATAAACCCTATCTGTAGAGAGGAAGTTGATGGCCCGGATCGGACGCGCTAGCGCGTCTCAGGCACGAGCACTGCGGACAGTCACTGTATTTCTCAACTTCCATGTCAGGCGGCGTGCAACTTCAATGGCACGCGAATCCAGCCTAGGATGTTGTTGTTGATCAGCCTTTCGGGAGTGCCAATGAGCTCCACTTTTTTGACGCGTTGTGCCAGGACGCTGAACAAACACTCGAACTCCAGACGCGCCAAAGCTTGGCCGGCACAGCTATGTACACCCACGCCAAAGCCGAGGTGCGGGCCTTTGCGAGTAAGGTCGTATTGATCGGCATTTTCCCAGCGGCGCGGGTCACGCCCGGCGGCACCGAGGAAGACTCCCAGCACGTCGCCTTTCTGTAGGGGCGCGCCTTCCAACTCCAGATCCTGCGTCACCAGCCGCCCCATCATGCGCGCCGGCGGGTCATAGCGGAGCGTCTCTTCCAGCGCATTTTTTGCGAGCAACGGGTTAGCGTGCAGCTTGCTCCATTCTTCTGGGTACTGGCTAAATGCATGCAGAGTGTTGCCTATCGTCACCATGGTGGTGTCGAAGCCTGCGCCGAGAAGGGTCATCACAAGCAAGTTCGCCTCGGCCTCGGTCAAAATCCCTTCATCGGCGAACCCATAAAGACGGCCCGCCAAACCATTGGGGGTGACCGCCTCACGGTTGCAATTGCGTTCGATCCACTCGAATGCCGGCACGGCCTGCACCAGCGAATCCGCAAGAATTTTGTTGCGGGGACCTGCACCGTTGAAGGCTGCCTCGCCGAACTTGAGTACCCGCTCGCGATTCTCTTCCGGCAGGCCGATCGCATCCGGGAATATCTTGAGGATGTAACTGGAGGCTAGGTCCTGAACCCCATCAAGAGTGCCTTGCTGCAGAAAGCGATCCACTACCGCTTCGGCCTGGCGGGTGAACTCTTCGCGCATGGACTTGATGGCCGGTGGCGACAGGAGCTGCATGAGTGCATCGCGCGAGCGCGTATGCGCTGGCGGGTCCTCGGTGACCAGAATTTGGGGGACGATCGACTGTTCGTCCTGGAAAGGGCGTCCGGTTGAGGAGAACTCCCGCCAACGGGTCAGGACGGATTGGGCAGGTGCGTGTTGGCCAACAAAGAAACACTTATGCTGACTGAGCCAGACCACCGGGCCAAGCTCGCGAATACGGCTTTCAGAGCTCTTGGCATTACGGATTTCTTCGACGGCCCACGGGTCAGCATCGGTGGTGGGGATTACATTGCGATAAAGGCCGCTCATCATTAGTTCTCACGTTGTTGTTGGATTTCTTGCACGTGAGATCAGCTTAAAGAACGATTCTGCTGGCTATAACCTATCTGTTGATCAGGGGGCAGGCAGGAGCGAAGTAACGCGCGCAGCGCGTTACTTCGCTCCGCTGACTAAAAGATTACGCCGAACTGTCGTGCACGACTTACGGCCTGACTACGGCGCCGAACGCCGATCTTGTCGAATATCTGTTGCATGTACCATTTGACACAACCCTCTGTGATGTTCAATCGTCGCCCAATTTCCTTGTTGCGCAGACCGCCATGAACCAAATGTAATATCTCGATTTCGCGACTGTTGAGAACACCCGAAATGGCATCGGAGGAAAGTGTCGGTAGCTCGTTCGACAATGGCAGGGCCGGGGATGGCAGTTTCGGTTGGCGCTCCAAAACGTGGAACGCCTCTGTGCCGCGACAAAGCACGCTCAGCTCTTCGATAAAGTCATCGACCTGAACGCTGGTCGCGAACGTTACGTGCATGTGGTCCATGCTGCCAAGCAATCCACCTAGCCAGGCCTTCTCATCCACGAATGTGCGCACAATACGCCTACGAGCGGCCGTCTCGAAGCTTTTTTTCAGGCCGCGCTGGGCTCCTTTATCGTTCCCCGAGAGCAGCAGCAGGTGGGCGTGAAGGACTTCCCAGCGCAGGCAGTTGTGCACGGCATCTGCTTGATGCAAGAAGCGCTGCCAGACACGGCACAGCTCGATTGCGTCGTTGAGCCGACCTTGCGCCATGGCTACGCGTACACAACAAAAAGCCCGTGCCTCGTCGCGGGTGGTAACCTTGGAGACTGGTCGAACATGTTCGAGCTGGCCGATCAGTCCATTCATGCGGCCGAGCCGGAGTACTTCCTTCTGATCTCCCAATGCGAGCAACAGGCGCATCCGTTCCGCCAGCGCGCAATAGCGCAGGCGCTCGAAGCCGTGCTGCCTGGCGGCCTGATCCGCTTTATCCAGGAGCGCGAATGCCTCTGCATAATTATCGTCATGACACGCAAGCTTGACCGCAGTCAGCCAGCCGGAAATCGTCTGATCGATGAACCCCTCGTACTCCACCAGAGGCAGGTAAGTGGCCAGCAACTCGCGCGCTTCCATCAATTCGTTTCGCTCGTAGTGCACCTCGGCCAGCGGCAGGGCCAGGATTGTGGCGTATGGTGAGCCGACGCCGGTTATACCCTCAGCAGCCTTGAGGGCACTACGCAAGTCGTTGATCACTTGTTGCGTTTGTCCAGCCATAAACCGTGCTGGACCGATGATAGCAGCGTGCACAATGATTGATAGCTTGCTGTCCCCACGCCTGAGCTGCTCTTCGGCAAGGTGGCCTAAGTGCTCGATTTCATCCAGTTTGAAGCGTTCCCGATGGGCGTACAGCAACGCGTTATAGACGCTACCACGCATGATCGGGTGGGCCTCGCTGTACTTGTCGATTAGGTCAAGCGCTTGCGTTTCCAAGAGGTGGGTATCGTCGACCATCATTGAAAACATGGCCTCGCGGTGCAGGAGTTCCTGACGCAGGATGCGCAAGCCGTTGTCACCATAGCGGTGCCGCGCTTCCTCGGTGCCGAGGTACTCGCGGGCGATCCGCAGCAACTCTTTGGCTGTCTCAAACTTCCACAGGTGTAGCATGGACCAGGCTTGGCCAAGCAAGATTCGCGGGTAGCGATTCAGTACGTGGCGGGGCAATTGTTCAACCAGGCGCCAAGCTGGGTCATCGCTGGTTTCGAAAAACACCACGATATTGTCGTCCACGATTTTCGCAGCGTGCTCAGCATCGTTCGATTGCAAGGCGTGGTTGTAGGCTTTGAATAATTGGTTGTGGTGGAGAAAGTGCTCACTGGCGCTCAGGTGCAGACTCTTCAAGGTGTGCTGCGAAGATTCGTGCAGCTGTTGGGCCAGGAACTTGCGAAAGAGCGGATGCAACCGATAACTGTTGGGGTATCTTGCGTCCTGGCTGAGGAACAGATCGTTGGCAGCGCAATAGCGGAGCAAAGCGGCACTGCCTTCAGTCTTGCGCAGGGCGTCACACGCGGCAAAATCGATTTGTTCTAGTACCGAACAGCTCAACAGCAACTCTTGAATAGCCGTTGTTTGTGCGTCGAAGACCTCTTCCCTAAAGAAGTCTTCATACCAACTGGCTTCCTCCCATGGCGCGGGGGGTGGGTTCATCCCGGGATCGCCAGCACTGCATCGCGAGGTTCATCCCCCCTGGCCAGCCATCGGTCAATCGCAGCAGCTTGCTGACGCCCTCTCCGTCTGTTGCAACTGCATAGCGTTGCAAAAACTGGGAATTTTCCGCAGCCGTGAATGCCAGATGCTTACTGCTCATCTCCATAAGCTCACCGCGCAACCTGTACTGAGCCAGATTGATAGGCGAGCTTCCGCGGCTGGACACGATGAACTGCACACCCGACGGCGCCGACTCCAACAGCAGGGCCAACAGGCGGGAGCTGTCGCCAGGCTGCAGCTTGTGCGCATCATCGATCAAAATATAGGCGCGGGCCGATATCTCCGTGTTGTTCTGAGCTGCACGCCACTGAGCATGGTTATCGCCATCTTGAAAATGCTCGTAGAGAGTACCGAGCTGATGTACAGCCCGCTCAAGGTTGCTGCACGCTACCCATACAAGTGTGGCACCCTGCGCTTTCAAATGCTGGTAATGCTGCGCCAGTAACGTCGTACGACCATAACCCGCGGGCGTGTGAATGAGTGCAATTCGTGAGAAACAGCTCCTCAGTTGTTGATGGAGTAGCTCGCGCGGCAGGGCATCTTTAGCAGGTGCAGCAGGTTGATCAACAGAAAATATACTAGGCAACCAGGTATTGAATGATTCGCGTTCAGTAATAGGTACTGATGTTTTATGATGCATCGCATCACCTCCTATAGGGCGGTAGGTAACCTCTTATTGCATGTCAGCTCTTGCGTCGTACGGTGCTACGCAGGCGATGCCCGCTAATTAAGCCTGCGCTAATCGGGCAATGCAACGACCACTGCTCGGCTTAGATCGTGCTGCCGAAAGATGCCCGTGCCACCGAGCGCTGAAGGGCTCGTCTCTGCACCATAACTCATTCTTCTGATTCCACTTCCTATCGAAAGATAGGCTCGTATCGCCAGGCGCGATGACTCGCTGTGTGTGCCGCTCCACTGTCCATCAGATAGGTGATGGGAGTTGGGATGCTCGGTATTACTACCACTCAGAAAGGGCTTGCAGTTAAGCCAAACGTGCGCAATCGCGAATTTTTAACTTGCTGTTGTGGTGGGGTACGTCGATGACGGCCGCGTTATCAACGTTAAAGAGGAGTACTACATGACCAAGCAGGCGATGGGACTAGTTCCGGAACGTCTAGCACATATCAAGCGTGCCATTGAAGAAGATGTCAGCAAGGGCGTTTATTTTGGTGCTGTGATTCGGGTGACTCGCAATGGTGAAGCCGGTCTGGAAGAAGCAATCGGCTGGGAGGATGAGACTCGTCAAAAAGCACTTTCCACAAACTCGGTCTTCAGCATTTTTTCATTAACAAAAGCTTTCGTTAATATCTTGACCTTGGCGTCAATCGAGCGGGGACAGTTCGCGCTGACCACGAAAGTCGCTGATGTGATTCCCGAGTTTCGCGGCGCCCCACGCGATGGGGTTACGGTGAAGCATCTGCTGACCCATACCACCGGCATGCCGGGGGTTTGGGTGCCAAAACCAGATATGTATCAAGACCGGCTGGATGAAATGCTCGACGCCATTTGCGAGAACGTTCATGGCGCTGTACTGCCCGGGGAGCGCTGTGATTATGCACCAGCGGTCAACCATATCCTGCTGGGCGAATTGCTCCGCAAAACCGACCCTCAAGGGCGCGACCTGCGCACGCTGATTCACCAGGACCTGTTTGAGCCGTTGGGTATGACAGATACCTGGATGGGTGTGCGTCCCGATTTGCGTGAGCGGAAGGTGGTTCCGCAGATGCGCGGCGTTATTCCTATCGCGTGTCTCGGCCGGACGCAGTCAGGTCGCTACAGCTTGTTTGAAGAAGAAGTCAACGAAGCGGCTCACGTCGGGGCCGTATCGACCACTGCTGACCTCTCCCGATTCGCAGAAATGCTACGCCGCGGTGGCGAACTGGACGGGACGCGAATCTTGGCACCGAGAACGATCGAGGTCGCGCGCAAGAACTGGACTGGGGACCTCTACAATGAGCTCTATCGAACGGTTGCGTTGCGCGCAGGCTGGACCACTCCACCCAAAGCCTGCATCGGCCTGGGCTTCAATGTGCGCGGCGCTGACCTGGTTCACCATCAGTTTGGCACCCTCACCAGCGAGGAGACCTTCGGCAACTATGGTGCCGGCACCGGCCTGTTCTGGGTCGATCCAGTGTTGAACATGACATTTACCTGCCTGAGTGCGGGAGTTCTTCCCCAAGCGAGAAACATTGAACGCTTCCAGCGCCTTTCCGATATGGCGGTGGCTGCGGCGATTTGAAGATTACCGAAAGCTTTACAACAAAAATAACGCCCATGAAGCTGGAGATTTATATGCGCCACAATAAACATAAGACCTCACTCTACGTGCTCATGGCTGCGGGCATGCTGCACCCGGTCTTCTTCAACGTAAGCCACGCGGCTGCGTCTGCTGAAGAAGTGCAAAGTTTGGGCACCACGCTGACCCCACTCGGTGCGATCAAAGCCGGCAACGCAGCAGGTACCATTCCAGCCTGGACGGGGAGCAAAACCCAGTGCCCTGCCAACCTTCCTGCAGGTAGTCTGGCCTGGGAACCGTTCGCGGACGAAAAACCGATCCTATCCATTACTGCTCAGAATATGGCGGAACACAAGGATCAGCTGTCGCTCAGCGTGCAAAGCCTACTGCAATCCAACCCAGATTACCGGGTGGATATCTATCCAACGCACCGAACCGCAATTGAGCCGGAGTGGGTTTATCAGTACACCAAGACCAATGCATCGCGGGCAACGCTAACTGAAGGTGGAAAGGCAGTGAAAGGTGCCTATGGCGGCACTCCTTTCCCGATTCCGCAATCGGGTGGTGAAGCAATGTGGAACCATTTTCTGGCATGGAAAGGCTCCGCAGCGGATACGGTCGCGGATTTATTTGTCGTTGACTCTAACGGTACCCGCTCACTCTCTGCACGTATCGAGGCGAGTCGTGTGTATCCCTACTATGTCCAAGACGGTGAAAGCAAATTCGATGGCACTCACTGGATGTTATCGCGCGCTCAGCTCAAAGCACCGGCTCGCAGGGTAGGCGAAGCAACAGTCGGGGTGTTCCCCATGGATTATCAAAACCAGCTTTTTGGGTCATGGCAATATATGCCTGGCCAGCGCCGCGTACGCAAATTGCCCAACGTCCAGTTTGACACACCAAACTTTTTTCGTTTCGGGCGTCGCTAACTTTGATGAGGCTTACGGCTTTTTTGGGTCTCCTGAGCAATATGATTGGAAACTGGTCGGCCGTAAGGAAATGTATATTCCTTATAATACCAATAAAATGCTAAAAGCAGGACCAGATGCTGCGATTGGTCCTCATTTCATAAAGCCTGAGTTTGTTCGGTGGGAGTTGCATCGAGTTTGGCAAGTGGAGGGGAAACTGAAGGACGGTGTGCGAAACTCGGTGGCATCACGAACTCTTTATCTAGATGAGGATACTTGGAACGTTGTCCTCAGCGATCTATGGGATACTCAGAACAAACACTGGCGAGGTGGCATTGTCTATTCAAGTATTTCTTGCGACCTGCCAGGCGTTATCCCGCTGCCTTTTCAGAATATCGATTTCCAACAGAAGGCTTTTGTGCTTGGCGAATGGAGCGATCAGTACCAGTCGCGTGAACCCCGCCCTAGAAGTTATTACAGTCCAGAGGCGCTAGTTCAAGGGGCTCAACGTTGATCTGATTGCTGTCATCTAACCATTCTGGCCTGTGCCGTCTCGAAATCCTCAGATGGCCCAAGCCGCGTTTCTCACACATTTCCTTTGATGAAGGCACATGATTCGCTCAGTGCTGTCAAACGAGTCAATAATAATGAAAACAAATAAAGCCTACATTCCCTTTATTTCTAGAAAAGTTTTACAGCGCCAAACGCGCAAAGTGCTTCAGCCTTTGAATGGTATTTCGTTAGGTCTAGGCCTGCTATTAACTGCAGGAGTGGCTCCCGTGGTGTCTGCTATTACTCTGGATATAAATCCTGAGATAGAAGCAGACTGGACTAACACCCTCAAGTATTCGCTGGGTGCGCGCACTGGAAGTAAAAATAAAACCAACCTGAACAATTCCAATGCTGATGACTCCGAGCGAAATTTTGACCGGGGCTCACTGGTAATGAATCGCGTGGATTGGTTGTCCGAGCTTAATTTTAAATATCAGAATTATAGTTTAAATTTGAGCGGTGCCGGCTGGTACGATAATGTCTACAATTCTTCCAACGAAAACGATTCCCCCAGTACGGCCAATGCCTTTACTGCTTCGAATGATCACTACACTTCGGATGCGCGGAAATGGGCAGGACGCGATTTTGAGTTGATGAACGCATTTGTGGGTGCTCAATATGATGCTTTCGGTTATCCCATCAGCGTTAGGCTGGGGCGGCATACGCTGCTATGGGGGAGAGCATGTTCTTCACCGATAACGGCATTGCATCCGCAATGGCTCCGGTGGATGTTTACAAAGCGCTGAGCGTTCCAAACATAAAGGCTCAGGAAGTATTCTTGCCCGTTAACCAAATTTCCACCAGCGTTTTACTCAGCGATGAGTGGACAGCTGAGGCGTATTACCAATTCCAATGGGAGAAATCCCGCCTTCCCCCTGTTGGCACGTTCTGGAGTAATGCGGACGTTTTGGATGAAGGTGGCGAGCGGATCATCGTAGCGCCAGGGAGTTATCTCTATCGCGGACATGATGATAAAGCAGATGCGCCACAGTTCGGGGTGTCATTGCGCTGGCGTCCGTCGGCATACAACCTGGATCTTGGGGTTTACGCCATGCGCTACAACTACAAAGAACCACGAGTCATGACTAGTCTGTCGGGAGGTTTTGATCCGGTGACTGGCAGCGTCGGAACCTACCACCTGGAATATAAAGAAGGTATTGAGCTGTATGGGGTCAGTGCAAATACATCCATTGGAAACCTAAACCTCGGTGGTGAAATTTCCTATCGGCATAATATTCCTCTGCGCTCTCTTTCAAGTGTGCTAGAGCCTGATGTGCTCGGGGATACTGCTAACGTGCAACTTTCTGCAATTTACGTCGGCGGGGCAGGAGCGCTTTGGGACAATATCAGTTATGCGGGTGAATTGGCCGGCCATAAGTTAGCTAAAGTTACCCAGCATGGTGAGCAGCGGGACACTTCACTCAACAGCTTCGCTTACGGCACGCGGGGCGTTATTACTCTCGATTACTTTCAAGTCGCGCCTAGCCTTGATTTGTCCGTGCCGATTGGTGTCGGCTATATGTTCAAAGGTAAATCACCAACATCTGGAGCGTTCGGAAATTACGCTGAGGACCATGGAGGCGACTTGACGGTGGGTCTGGGTGCTACGTATGAACAGCACTGGCAAGCAAGCATAAATTACACAACATTTTTGGTAATCATGATAGTAACTACTATGTAGGAAGGGATTTTGTTATGGCGACACTTAGTCGATCATTTTGAACGGGCGACGCGGAAGTCCTTTGTGGGGCTTCCGCGGTCAATCGAAAGTGCCCCCAGAAAAATGTCGAATTTTATCAAAATAATAAACCATTGCGCTTATAGTTCGCTTACAGGATTTTTACCATGCGTGCGATACGATTTCCGGGCCTCGCGGTCATAGCATTATTTATTCTAAATCTGTCAGCTTCAGCGATCGCTAGCCCGCGCCCGACGGTATTGGACGAGCCGGCGCAGCGGGTCGAGAATCCCGAAAAGGCCTACCTACTGGGAATTGCTAAAGCCGGCAAGCGTCTTGTGGCCGTAGGCGAGGCAGGGCGAATCATTCTGTCCGATGATAATGCAAAGTCTTGGCATCAAGCCCAGTCGGTGCCAGTCAGTGTCCTACTGACAGACGTAGCTTTGCCGATGATCGCATCGGTTGGGCCGTGGGGCACTTGGGTGTGGTATTGCGTACGGAGGATGGCGGCAGGACCTGGCATAAGCAACTCGACGGTATAAAGGTCGCCGAACTGATGCTCGCGCAGGCCACCAGCATGGTGAGCGGTAGCAGCGAAGCCCAGGCGCTGGCGGTTGATCAGGCCAAGCGCCTTGTCGAAGACGGTCCGGACAAGCCTTTCTTGGCCTTGCACGTGTCCACACCGGAGCAGGCGTTGGTGATTGGCGCGTACGGCCTCGCGTTGAGAACCAGCGATGGCGGGCAGCACTGGTCTGCGGCAACGCAGATCGCCGATAACCCGGGAGGACTGCACTACTATTCGGCGGCACAAGTCGGCAACGCCCAGCTCTTGGTCGGCGAGCAGGGATGCTGCTACGCAGTGTTGCGGGAGAGGCCTATGAGCGAATTGCTCAACCTTACTCGGGTACGTTGTTCGGATGCATCGGGGAAGCTGGGGGCCGATGCTCGCTTTCGGTCTTCGGGGCAACGTCGTGAAGTCAGTGGATGGTGGCACCACTTGGAAGCAGCTAGACAGTCCGCTGCATGCCTCTGTTCAGGCAGCCACACTGCTGTCAGACGGTACCATCGTCCTGGCTGCTGAAAATGGCCAAGTGGTAGCGTGGCGAGCCGAGGGGGATTTTCTGCCCTGGGTCAGGCCGGCCAGCCAATCGCAGCATTGGTTCAGACGCAGCCCCACACCCTGATTTTAGTGGGCCCTCATGGGGTTGAATCTGTAAGGTTCGGAGCATAATAGCCATGAGTATCAACGTGCAGTGCTCTACCACCGCGTCGACATTTCGGGCTCAGGATGGATCATTCCTGGAGCGATTGCTGTTCGAGAATCGCGTGTGGATAGTTTTTTGTTGCTTGGCGCTGACCGCTTTCTTCAGCTATCAAGTTCGCCATCTGGACCTCAATGCGAGCTACAAAGCCGTCATCCCCAATGACCATGCATATGTGCAGAACTATCTATCCCATGAGCGCGATCTGAAAGGGCTGGGCAACACTCTGAGGATCATTGTGGCCAATCCTCATGGTGATATTTTCGATCCTGACTATCTGAAGACCTTGCGTGAAATAAACGATGCGGTTTTCGCGATACCGGGGGTCGAGCGCCCCTACATGCAGTCGCTATGGACCCGAAGTACGCGCTGGTTGGCTGTAACCGAGGAGGGCATCGATGGCGGCCCGGTGATGCCGGATGCATATGATGGAACTCCGAAGTACCTGGAGGCGCTCAGGCTTAATATTCTGCGTTCCGGTGAAGTCGGCCGCCTGGTTGCTGCTGACATGCATTCGAGTGCCATCGTCGTTCCATTGCTCGATTACGACGCCCAGGCTGGCCAGGCGCTGGATTACGGCAAGCTCTCGCAGCAACTGGAGGCTATCCGGGCGAAATATCAGGATGACAAGGTCAGCATTCACATCGTTGGTTTTGCCAAGGTGATGGGGGATCTGATCGACGGCCTGTGGCAAATTCTGATTTTCTTCGCAATTGCCGTCGCCATTGCAACGGCCATGGTCTACTGGTTCACTCGCTGTCTGCGCAGTACGGTTCTGGTCGTACTTTGTTCCTTGGTGGCAGTGCTGTGGCTACTTGGTCTACTTCCCATGCTGGGTTTGAGACTAGACCCTTACTCTATCTTGGTGCCGTTTCTCATTTTCGCCATTGGCATGAGTCATGGTGCGCAGAAAATGAACGGTGTCATGCAGGATGTCGGTCGTGGCCTATCGCGCATCGATGCTGCCCGCAATACCTTCCGCCGGCTTTTTTCTTGCAGGTTTCACAGCGCTGGTGTGTGACGCCGTAGGTTTTGCGGTGCTGTTCATGGTCAATATTCAGGCCATCCGCGAGTTAGCGCTCACCGCAAGCCTGGGCGTGGCAATCCTGATCTTCACCAACTTGATTTTGCTACCAATTCTCTTGACTTATACCGGGGTCAGCCACGACGCCGCGCGTCGTGCTCTAGCCAGCGAAAACAAAGCATTGGCGGGAGGCACGGGAGGCTGGAACATCCTGGTCCTGTTTACTCGTCGGCCATATGCATTGGCTGCAATTTGCACGGCATTGCTGTTGACTATTGGCGGCGCAGCCCTTGCGACTCGTTTGCAGGTAGGCGATCTGGATGCAGGGGCGCCAGAGTTACGTGCCGACTCCCAGTACAACGTTGATAACGCTTTTGTGAACGGACATTACGCCACGAGCAGCGATGTATTGGCGATCATGGTGACCACTTCCGCCGAGCAATGCGCTGACTATGCGACTCTGGTTAAGGTCCGCGAGTTGCAATCGATCTTGCAGCGGCTGCCAGGAACAGACGCTACTGTGTCCTTTGCTGATCTGGCAAAGCAGATGGGGACTGCGTTCAACGAGGGCAGCTTGAAATGGGCTGAGCTAGTGCCCAACCAAACCGTTCTCAACACGATCATGACGCAGGCATCGCGAGGCTTGTTCAACGGTGACTGCAATATGCTCACCCTCTACGTCTACCTTCGTGATCACAAAGCCAGCACCTTGGAGCAGACGGTGCAAGCGGTTGAAAAATTTGCTGCGGGGGCCAATACGGAGGATGTGAAGTTCCTGCTGGCAGCCGGCAACGCTGGTATCGAGGCGGCGACCAACCAGGTGGTCAAGCACAATAACTACCTGATGCTGCTAGGGGTTTACCTGGCGGTGATCATCCTCAGCCTGATCACCTTCCGCTCGTGGCGGGCCGTTCTTGTGGCCATCTTGCCTCTGGCATTGACCAGCCTGCTGGCCGAAGCACTGATGGTGCTCGTCGGGGTGGGTCTGAAAGTTGCCACCCTCCCAGTGACTGCCCTGGGTGTAGGTATCGGAATTGATTACGCCTTGTACATATTAAGCATCATGCTGGTTTGGCTTCGCGCCGGTGCGTCTCTTGAACAAGCTTATTCCCGGGCCTTAATGTTCGTAGGGCGGGTCGTATTGCTGACGGGCATGACGTTGGCGGCTGGAGTCGCGACCTGGATGTTTTCCCCGATCAAGTTCCAGGCAGACATGGGCTTACTGCTCGCGTTCATGTTCCTGGTCAATATGTTCGGCGCTCTGGTGCTGCTCCCTAGCATTGCTTGCTTCATGTTAAAGCCAACCACCAAGCGGCCGGTGACGGCCCCGATGAAAGTTATAGAAAATGCCTAGGAACCTTCTCATGAAGCGACGTTTTGAAGACAAGGTAGTCTTGGTGACTGGTGCGGCAGGAGGTATCGGTCTGGCCATAGCGCGAGCTTTCGCTTCTGAAGGTGCGAAAGTCATGCTGGCTGACCGCGACAGTGCCAAATTGCACGCAGCGGAGCAATTGTTACGCCAAGAGGGCGGCGATGTGGCCTCGGTCGTCGTCGATGTCACCGACTACAGCGACTGTCAGAAGATGGTCGCCGCGGTGGTTCAGCGGTTCAACGCGCTCGATATTGCCTGCAATAACGCTGGTGTTCCGTCCCCCATTGCGCCCTTCGAGGAGCAATCACTCTTGCAGTGGCAACGGGTGATGGACGTCAACCTGAATGGCATCTTCCATTGCATGAAAGCGCAAGTGCCTGCTATGCGGGAAAGCGTGGGCACTGCAATTATCAATACTGCTTCGGTCACAAGTCATCTGGCGTTTGCCGGGATGGCGGGCTATGTGGCAAGCAAGCATGGTGTCGCGGGATTGACTAAGGCCTCCGCGTTGGATCTGATTGGTTACGGTATACGCGTGAATGCGGTGGCCCCGGGATTTATCGAGACCCCGATGCTTGCGCCCGCGCTTGGAGGCGAAGATGGTCGCGCCTTCTTTGATGCGCGGGCGCCGATAGGTCGTATTGGTAGGGCTGAAGAGGTCGCATCGTGCGTACTGTTTCTGGCTTCTGCAGAGGCGAGCTATGTGGTCGGTGCTGTATTGAATGTTGACGGTGGGATGGCGCTGACCTAGCGCTTGATGGGTGCTGATAATCTGGAGTGCCCTCGAGGTCGAAAGACTGTACGTCAAGCGACACCTCACGGTTTCACTCTTACCGTGAGTGGAAGCCTAGGCCGATCAGCTTTTGACCCTGCCCGGTCGCCAAGCGCCCCTGCGCCCGCCTCCGACGTCACCCACCTGTAGGCCTGACCTGTGAAAGACGGCTTGTGAATCAAAGAGCACCTTTCACAGACCGATCAGTACGCGTGCTGCTCGACAGGTATGCCGCATTTTCTGTCAGCAGCAGCCGAAGTCATCTATGGATAGCGTTATGGAAAAGGCTTTTCTGATCGAAAGATAGGTGGTCGAGCGGTGTTTCGGGGGGCCTAATCAAGGTTCCATAATGGAGACTCCAACATGAAAACAATAAAAATGTGGATAATTTGCACGCTGATCGGTTTTACTTCCCTCGTAGCGACTGCCCTACCTAGCTTGCGGGTGACCTTTCCGGATAATCGAATGGCTATATGCCACCAAGAGCCCCGAGCGTGCCAGTTACCCAGCAATTTTCGACTCTGGCCGTAAATGGAGTAACCTGCAGACATGGAGCTTCAACTACCAATGAGTTGACGGTCGAAGACGTGCCCCTACCATCGTATTTATCGCCCTCTGGTTGCCTAGGGATTCTCCGATCAAGTTCAGCACAGCACAGCATCCGCTTGCTGTGCTGAAATAGCTCACCTCTCGCCACGAGCAACAGCCAGTCCCATGAGTCAGATGAGCTTTTCCGATTTCGAGTACGCCGGCAAATGCAAGCAGACCCGTCGCGAGCGATTCCTGGCCGAGATGGAGCAAGTCGTTCCCTGGAGCGGACTGGTGGCCTTGATCGAACCTCATTACCCAAAGGCTGGCGGTGGTCGCAAGCCGTATCCATTGAAGACCATGCTGCGCATTCATCTGCTGCAGAACTGGTTTTCTCTCAGCGACCCCGCCATGGAAGAGGTGCTCTATGAAATCACCTCAATGCGTCAATTCGCCCGGCTGACGCTCAGCGCTCCGATCCCCGAAGACACCACGATCATGAATTTCCGACATCTGCTGGAGAAGCAGCAACTGGCATCGGGCATCCTGGACGTCATCAATCGCTACTTGCAGGATAAGGGCCTGTCGCTTCGCCAGGGCACCATTGTGGATGCCACGATCATCCATGCCCCAGCTCGACCAAGAACAAGGAAGGCAAGCGTGATCCTGAAATGCATCAGACCAAGAAAGGGAATCAGTACTTTTTTGGCATGAAAGCCCACATCGGTGCCGATGTGGAATCAGGCTTGGTGCACCACGTCCACGGCACTGCGGCCAATGTCGCAGACGTAACGCAAGTGGCTGAACTGCTGCACGGTGACGAGAACGCGGTTTACGCCGACGCGGGTTACACAGGTGTTGAGAAACGCGAAGAACATGACGGGCGCAAGTTGATCTGGCAGATCGCTGCGCGCCGCAGCACATACACGAAGCTGAGCAAGCGAAGCCTGATCTACAAGACCAAGCGTGAAATTGAACGGGTAAAAGCCCAGGCCCGAGCCAAGGTCGAACACCCGTTTCGGGTCATCAAGCGCCAGTTCGGCCACGTGAGAAACCGGTTCCGTGGATTGGTGAAAAACACGGCCCATCTCACCACCCTGTTTGCACTGTCGGACCTGTGGATGGTGCGCAAGAAACTGATGGGTATGGGTGAATTACGCCTTGGATGAACAAGGTGGGCTAAAAAGCCCGCCTACGAACACATGAACCGGCTCAATCATGCCCAGCATGACCGAGTAATGCTCCTGATTGCTGGTCTTGGCTCGGCAAAAGCTAACTTGATCGGAGTTTCCCTAGGTTGATCGCGACTTTGGCCGGTCCGACTGCAATAATTCAAGAAGTGCTTGAATGGTTGAGGGCGTCGCTATGTGGACTGTCGCCGGGGAGAACTGTGCAGAAAAAACGGAAATACCACTGAGGTGAAAGTGGCTTATGAAGGTTTGCGCTCGGATCCTTGGCCTTAACCACATCGAAGTTGGCATGGACTTCAGTCGCGGGGCTCATGCCTGTGACATCATTCTGCACAGTGAATTTATCAATCCAACCGATCTCGCAGCCTATGGCAGCAACCCTGAAAAGCTCAAGGCGAGTAGGGCGGTGCATGAGCTTTGCGTTACGCGGCCGTGATATGGCTATTCTGATGACGGGCGTCAGCTCATGCGGCAGTTGCAGGGAACAGCGCGGAGTGCGCCATTCCCAGCTTGGATTGCATGATCACTGGTGCAGCTCACGCCAG
Organism: Pseudomonas poae; assembly: GCA_004000515.1. Taxonomy (GTDB): domain Bacteria; phylum Pseudomonadota; class Gammaproteobacteria; order Pseudomonadales; family Pseudomonadaceae; genus Aquipseudomonas; species Aquipseudomonas cremoris. The sequence goes on along the minus strand of CP034537.1, from coordinate 6,551,867 downwards.
TTCTTAGGAAGTGCTCCCAAAGTACTGCCACCATCCACCAAGTATTCCCCCCCTGTAATGTACCCAGAATCGCGATGTGCCAGGAATGTGACCATGCGGCTGATTTCCTCCGGTTGTGCAGCGCGAGAAATTGGCTGAACCGCAAGCACTGCGGACAGGTCATGCGGTGCAGTCATCGGCGTTTGCACGGGACCTGGTAATACGGCATTAACGCGGATGTTGTCGTGCGCCAGCTCCAAGGCTGCAGCCTTAGTCAACCCAAGTACCCCCACTTGCTCGCGCAGTAGGCCGTTGCCAAGGGATACCCTTGAACCGCCGCAGTCGAGGCGATATTGACAATAGCGCCGCCACCGCGGCTCTTCATGTCATCGATGACTGCAGCGATGCCCAGATAGGCGCCAGTGAGGTTGATATCCAGCATCTTACGAAATAGAGCACTATTACCAGCGACAAGAGCCTCAATGCCGATGATGCCAGCATTGTTGACCAACACAGAAATCGCCCCGAATGTAGCGTTGGTGGCGACGACCGCATTGTGCCAAGAGGTCTCGTCAGCCACATCCAGACGAACATAGAATGCGCGATCACCCAGCTCCTCGGAAAGCTCTTGCCCAAGTTTGCTCGCGATGTCAGCAATGACGACATTTGCGCCTAAGGCATGGAAGGAACGGACATGTGAAGCGCCCATCCCGCTTGCACCACCGGTAATCAGTACTGTTTCGTCATTGAAGTTCATGTCGCTCTCCCAATTTAACGTGTGAATTGAAATATCCTACGAGCAGTTGGATGTCAGTCACCCTTTCGCCTCCAGCTAATAGTGGACGTGCGTTTGCATCATTCTCAGCTGAAAGAGATAGTTCACGAGGTGTCCTGCGCGGCTAACGCTGCGTTGAAGTCGAAGCCAGTCTCAGCTGTGGTGCCAGGTACATCCCTTTCAGAGGGACGGCTCGCTGAAGGACACCGTCAGCGTGTGAAGGAGCAGCGAGTTGCCCGCCGTCGGTAGCATTGGCAGCCATGTGGCATAGCATCAAAACGAGGATATTCGTGATGCTTTTAATCTGACCGCTCAGCCTGGCGCGATGCTCAGTTGTGAAGAGTGGCGATGACGCATTGTCGAGAGGGGCTGCGGGGCATTGCGGTGGGATAATCATGACCTTTTCCTTATTTTTAGAGGAGCCTAAAGCTTGAGTCGACACAGTTTTTCCGTGGCCAGCATCGCCCAACCGCTGCGGAGCGTCGCCTATCCAATGGTCAACAGGTTCACTGACTGGAGGACGAATTCAGTTGCAAGGTCGGAAGGATAATCACGTGGAGACAGGCTCTACACGTTCGATCTTGCAGTCACTGTTGGTGGCTAAGGCCATGCTGCTTGGGCAGTGGTCGACGGTGTGGAGGGAAGTCCACCACTAGTTGACCTGCGTATCAGAGATAAGAGGACGCTGGATAGGTGCCGGCTTTGCTTTAGGCGCAGGCCGATGCCGTCGCCGTCATTAGCGCATATGGCGTACTGAAGGTGGCCGTACCTCAGGACTTTCCGCCTTCCGGTTCCGTTGGTTCGGACCTGCAGCCGCGCGGCCTGGATATCGACACTGTGAAGCTGCTGGCCGACAAGCTCGGTGTGAAGCTGGTGCTAACCCCGGTCAACAGCACCAACGCATTGCATTCCTCACTACCGGCAAGGTCGACCTGGTGATCTCCAGCCTGGGCAAGGACCCCGAGCATGAGGCGGTATTCGACTTCTCCAGCTCCCACGCGCCGTACTACTTGGCGGTATTCGGACCTGAGACGAAGAAGGTCGAGTCTGTCGAGGCGCTCTCAGGCAAGACTATCAGCGTTACTCGCGGCACGATCGAGGACATGGAGCTCAGCGCCGTGGCACCCAAGGGGACCATCATCAAATGTTTTGAAGACGGCAATGCGACCGTCGCCGCTTACCTCTCCGGTCAGATCGAGCTGATCGCCAGTGGAAGCGTGGTCATGGCCTCGTGCCTCGCGTCGAATTTTCAGCCACCTTGGGTCAGGGACAGATAGGGGTTGTTGGGCGGAACCTCAGTCAATACCAAGCTGGCATCTTCCATCAGATAGCCATGAAGGCGGCGGGATTTCCTTGGACCCGTGACTTCGCAGGTCCAGATGTTCAAGCCATCAGGCTGCTTGCGGTGCAGTTGCAGCTTTTCGAAGCGCTTCTGTACCCATTGCCAGTCCTGCTGTTTTTCCTGTCTGGCCAAAGGGTCGATCTGTGGATGCTCCTGCGCATAGCGTTGAAACACGCCAGGGCTGACCAGATAGGCAGTGTCATTCACCGAATGAACCAGCGCTCTGGCATCGTTAATGATGAGCCGGCGTGATGCGATGCCCTCCTTCAACCAGCCCAGAAAGTGCTCACCTGAGGGGAGCTCCGTCGCTGCGGTTGATAATTGCTGTGCTTCCGGAATCTGTTCCGGCGCGACTGCAGCACTCGCGGCGGGTACTTTGCTGTCTGCGGGTGCCTGTACGCCTGATGGCCGGTCTGGGGAAGCCCCGGATGCATTCCCCAGCATCGCCAGCATCTCTTCCATCATATCCAGCGAACCGTCCTTGGCGATGAGCATCGGCGCTGGCGGTATCAATGGGGCGCCGAAAGCTGGCTCTGGTGTAGGGTCTACCATGGTCGGTGTGGTGAGGGGGGACTGGTTCTGATCATCTGTGCCTGGCTCTCCAACACCTACCGCCACGGAGCCGGCAAGGGCTCTGGGCGTTCGCTTGCCTCCCAGATCAGAGCCGGCGTCAGACGCAGCAACGTGAAACTGTGTGACCAGCCGGTCGTGCTGGTGACGGTAGCTTTCCAGATGGCCCTACCTGCCTCAGTGGGCTGAAGGATGCCATGATCCTGCAGCACATTGAACACCGCTGTATTGTTCGCGGGTATACCCTCAATGCCCTGGGCCAGTAAATGCGCGCGCAGCTTATCTGAAACCGTCTTGCTCACGAGCCAAAGTGCTTCCTGGGTCAGCCAGCCGTCCGAGGGGCCTGGCTGGTTCAGTTTGAATTCTTCCTTCAGCAGGTAGCGCAGGCCATCGAGCAGTTTGCGTTGAAGAGCATGCCGGGGAGCCGACATCACCCTGGTCGGGTCACCTCCTAGTTCCTGAGCCACTGATGCTCGGTCAGCCTGGACCACGAGTTCGCCGAGGACGCCGGCATGCTCATACTGCCCTGCCAGTACATAGAGCAACGATGTCCAAAGAGCCGGGTAGCCGCTGAGCCAGTCGAGGATGTTCTGATCGAGCAACCGGTGGTAGAGCAAGCCAGTAGCGGCACTATGCAATCGGTATTCACGATTATCCCTGTAGCGGAAGCGGTACGGCTGGGTCAGCGGTCCGTGCCAGGGGTGCCAGGTGGTGCCGTCGGCCAGTTCGACGTGCAGATCGACCGCGATCTTGCCGATGTCGTGTAGCAGAGCGGCATAGGCGACGGCGGCCGTCCAGGCTTCGGCTTGCGCCGCCTGATCCTCGGGGCTGGCGGAGATAGGCAGCAGATGGGACTGTCGCAGTTTCAGGCTGTAGGCGACGATCTCCAGGCCATGGTCCAGCATGCCCCCCGGGTAGGCGTGGTGGTGGCTCTCCGAGGCTGGGAACTGCTGGACCAGCTCGGCGTAGCGCTCCAGCGGTGCGAGATACAGGCACCTGAACTGCTTGCGTGAGAGCGAAGTACGTTGCCAGATGTGTTCCAGCAGCTTCTGCCGGCGGGGCGTCGCCAGCAAGGATGCGGCCGACTCCGGCCGGGTCAGCCCCTTACCTTTACAGCCGCTTCCGTGGGCGCCATCGGTGCCGACGCCGAGCGTTTTCGTTGGAACAGCGCGAACATGATGTCACCTGACGTTGCGGTGGACGGGAGAGCCTTTTCCTTTTCCGGGTAGAGCCTTTCCCCTTGCCCCCATTCCATTGACCCTTCCCAGCCCTTTGACCTTCATCGAAGCCTTTACATGTAGCTCGGCTCGGGGAGTCGCTCTACAAGCTATCCGAGACGGGGTCAGTCCTTGTTTTGAGGTAAGCGCGATCCGTCTACCGGCGTCTGAAGATCTCGCCAATCTGTCTTGACGAGGAAAGGAATATTCCTTACCGTCGGAAAAGCTGTCGTCCAAGGAGCACGCCACGCCATGCCAGCCATTCATGAACTAGCCACGCTCACATCGAAGGGCCAGATAACGCTGCCCAAGCCGATCCGTCAGGCGTTGGGCGTCGATACCGGCGGCAAGGTAGCGTTCGACCTGGGCGAGGATGGGCAGATTGTCGTCACCCGCGCGAATGCCGAGCACGAAGATCCGGCCATCGGCGCGTTTCTGAGTCTGCTGGCCCGCGATATCGAGGCTGGCCGGCATGTTCGCGGGTTGCCGGACGAACTGGCTCACGCCATGCTGATGCAGGCTGGGCATGACGTGAATCTGGCCAACGAGATTGATGGCGAAGTGGCGCTCTGATGCAGCGGCATGGATGGACGCTACTCTTCCTCGATTGTGTGATCGAGCAGATGCAGAAACTGTATGCCGTCTCGCAGCGCGCGGAGCAGAATGACCCGATAGGATTTGCATCCAATGCCAACGTCAAGCTGTTCCGAGCCCTGAGCCAACTGATGCTTGAAGTCGTTCCCGGTGAGCCGGCGCGCGATGAGTACCGTCAAGGCAACACACTGGGGCCGGAATATCGCCACTGGCGACGGGCCAAGATCGGGAGACGATTTCGGCTGTTCTTCCGTTACGACTCGAGGGCCAAAGTGATTGTCTATGCTTGGGTCAACGATGAGTAAACGTTGCGCTCCTCCGGAAGCAAGTCCGATCCGTATGCGGTGTTTGAGAAGATGCTGGGTCGTGGAAATCCGCCAGACGACGGGGGCGCATTGGCAATTACCAGCCGGCGGGACTGGAGCAAACTGGAGTAATTGTTCAACGCGCGTAGCAGGTGATGACTATGAGCACGAGAACTCGCATCAGTAATGCAGAACGCTTTGGCCGCTGGCTCGGCCGCAGATGGCGTGCTTATGTGCGCAGAGAGCGGCGGGTATCGGGATGGCTGATTGCGCAAGGCGTGCCTACGCCAGCGGCGGCTGTGTTGATCTGGGGCGTCAAGCTCGCGGTACTGGCTGTGCTGCTCTATACCGCGTTCTGGCTGGCTCTGCTGCTGGTGTTCGGCGTCGCTGCAGCGTGGGTGGCCCGCAATACCGATTGGAATGAGCCGCAACCTGAATGGCGGAGCGGCAATCTCGGATTTGGCCTTTACCATCCTGATGGCTCAAGGATCGATCCTCACGATCCCAACGACGAAATGTAGGAGTAACTCATTTTACTTCTTGGCGACATTCATCAGTGAGGCCCCCCTTTTCCGCCTGCCGTTTGCGCGTCCTTGCTGCCATTTACGAGGGCCTGAGTGATTGCACCGGCTTGGAAACCTGCCCAGCCCAACGCAGTCATCCAAAACGCAGGCAGCACCAAGAACATCGTCCCCATGACGAAATTCAGCAACAGATCGCCAAAGGCATTATTCAACCCCATCACCGGATCGAAATTAGTGACGGGCCGGTTCCAACCCCAGCCCGAGCCATAGAGCGCGTCGAGGATGGTGCTGTCGATCCAGCGAGCGAGCTGGAACCAGAAGTCGACGAAGAACAGCGCAAACTGGACCACGCTGACGGTGACCACGGTCTTCAGGTCGTAGGTGCCCATCAACAGCACCAGCGGGATGCAAATCACCAGGGCCATCTTCAGCAGCGCGAGTACCATCGGCAGCGCTTGACGCACCACGTCCATCGCCGGAAATGCAGGAATGGCTCCCACCGCAAGACCTACGTCGCCCGCCGTGCGGGTAACGATGTTCGGCAAGGTCTTGTCGATCTGGCCACCATAATCGGTGTAAACCGTTCCTTGGTTGAGCTTCTGTTGGCGCGGGGAGGCGATTGCGCGGATGACCGAGTCGTCGACCTCACTGCGGCTCAGAAAGCCTGCCCAGCCGGCCAGGGGTGTAAGCAAGCTGGGATCGACCTGGCCCAGCAGACGTGCCCGCAGACCATTGCCATTGTCGCTCCACCATTGCTGGCAGGTCGGGTAGCCGCCCCCGCCGGGCACCTGCGCAAGGCCCGCGTCGCGGTCAGTGTCATAGGGCCAGGCATCGCGCGGCGTGCGTGAGTGGTAGGTGTCATAGTAGCCGCCAGTGTTGACGAAGTAGGTCGAGCCGATCCAGGTCACGTCATGCATCTGCGCGTCGTCGAGTGGGGGCGGTTCATGAACAATTTCGCCCTGGCGGGTCCATAGCAGTCGTGGGTGAAGTCCGCCACGTCCTGCGCGAGGAGGGGGTCGTCAATGCGCGTAGTGTTGATCTCCATCCTCATTTGCCGCAGATCTGTTCCGCACGGGATCGCTGCCACCGAGGCCCCTGTCACCGCGCGGGAGAGCGCATGTATGAAGGCCCACCACACCGGCACCTTGGCGCTCTGGTTGTTGAGCGTGCTGAATGACTGCGACCAGCCGGTATCCGTAGGTTGCGGAACATTAACCTGGCACTGTGCTGATCGCGCCTGGTCGTACTTGATCGTGCCGAGGTCAATATCGATAAACGGGATGCCGGCGAACATCAGCACGACGATGGCCACCCAGATGCGGTTCTCGATGCGCATCGAGGACAGTACGCCCTTGTTGCCTTCGTCGGCCCCTTCAGTACGTGCTTTGAGCCATTCCTGGATAATAATGGCTATAAAGGGAATGGCAAACACGCCGCTGGAGACCAGCACCGACCAGATGCCGTTGTGGACGATCCAGCCCACGAGGGTCAGGTAATACTCCAGATAGTCAGTGGTGAAAAGCGTCATGTTCGAGGTCTCCCGTTAGACTGCCTGCATCAGCAGGCCGGCCTCCAGTGCGACGATCGCGATGAGGCCGGCGATCTCGGTACGTAGCAGCCGGCGCCGTGCCGAGGCATCCGACTCGCGTGTCAGCAGCCGACGGCGCATCCATACCCAGCCATAGACGGTTGCCCCGTAGAGACAGAGCCGCCACAACAGGAAGTAGCCAGCCGCGTCCGCCAGCCAGCGTTCCCAGCCGACAATGCTGCCGACCAGATAGAGGCCGGCGATGTTGGCCGCCACTGCCAGCGCAACGAGCAGCAGCGTCCATAGCAATGTCCTGACGACGCGGCTGTTGAGGAGCCAGCGCGGCCGTAGCCATGCTGCGTTCATGGCGTGCCTCCTGGATGGGAGCGCTGTAACTGGTCGAGGCGATCCGGCACCGGGTCGCCCTCGTAGATACCACGCGAGCCTGACGCGCGCGTGCCATGGCGCTGAATGATCGTCATCGGCGAGTTGTTTGCCAGCTCGCGCCTGATCTCCAATTCGGTTTTGAGGTTAAGGATCTCGCGGTCGAGTGTGTTGCTTTCGTGATTGACCGCTTCGACGGCCAACTGGTTGGCTGCGACGTTGGGTTCTTTCTTGCCGGTCAATAGTGTGCGCTGCAGCAGCAGAGCCTTTTCCAGTACCGACGCCAGCGCTACCTCGGACGCTAGGCGGTGGGCGAGACATCTTGGTCGGGCTCGTCACGTAGGGCTTCGATAACGCCGCGGGTAACCGGCAAGGATGTACTGCCACCTGCACGCAAGTTCTCAGCGGTGGTATGGCGGGCCCCGCTGATCAATTCCTGCAGCGTTTCCAGCTTGGTCTCGTACTCTTCCTGAATCAGCGGCGTCAACCCGACGCCTGGCACGGTTTGGGTCTTGGTGCAGGTCTCGCAGGTGCGCTGCTCCTGTTCGCCGAGCACGCGTGTGGCCCAGTCGGTGGCCGCTTGCGGCGACGACCAGGTCTGGCAGGCCAGGCTATTGCAGCTCGCCGGGTCGATGGATGTTGGGTCGGTTGCACTGCGGCCATTGACCAGGTTGTAGCCGGCACGCGTTACGTCGCTGATCACTTTGATCGACGGCTGGCCGGCACCGCCAGCATTGCCGCCGCCCACCCAAGGCACGCCATCCTTGCCCCGGCTGGTCTCCGCCTGTTCGATGGCCGACACCGCGTCAGTGTTCGCCACCGCCTGGCGCAACGCCATGCCCTCGGCGAGTTGATTCCAGCCCATCTGGCCGCCTGCTGTGTCGGCCATCTTCTCGGCCATCGCGCGGCAGGTCAGTTTGGAACGATCGAAATCGAGCCTGGCCTGAAGAATACCGTTGGTCAACAGGTTGTAGAGGCCGGGGTCTGCCCGCTGAATGATCAGCGCCGGCAACGATGCTACCGCGCTCGTCGCGTTCTGGATCACGCTGCTCATGATGTTCTGAAAGCCATTGGTGAGGCCGTTGAGCTGGTTCTGGATCGTGGTGCTGATGTCCATGTCGCCGCACATCAGGTTGCTGTTCCAGCCTGCGCCCACACCGAGAGAATGCATGCCGGCCGCGCGGCTCATGGACACCGCGCTGCCGCCACCAATCGAATACATGAGGTCGTCGCTAATCACGCTGCCGCTGTTCTGGAAACCGTCGGGTTGGGCCGATACCAGGTTGCTGACCAGCACCAGCGCGCTGGCCAGAAGGGTTACCTGCCACCGCAACGGCAATTGGAAGAGGGTGACAGGACGTTTCATTGTTTTCCCCTCAGTTGAAGTCTGTACTGCCGAGGAACGTCTGCCCGCGGCGTTCGCAACAGCTGTATGGGCGCCAAAGCGCCCAGGCATAATCACCTTGCTGGGCCTGGGCCAGCGGTTCGCTGTGGGGGAACACCACGCAGCGGTTGGAAAGACGCGGCGTCAGCTCCTGCCACTTGCCGGTCGAGGTATTGCTTTCCTCCAGCGCTCCGGCCGGCCAGTAACCGGGCTGCGAGTTCGCGAGCAATGGCTGATAGACATGCAATTGCCCCCGCCGGGTGACGATGTCCCCGGCGCGTTGGGCGACCACGGCGCCGGCCTTGTAATCGTCGACCTGATGTAGAAATCCGCCGCGCGGATAGACGGCGCCCCACAGGTTGAACGTGCTGCGTGTGCCGATCTCGCGCTCGCCGGGCGTCAGTGCTTCGGGGTACACCATTTCGGGGATGTTGTAGCGCCACGCGATAGTGTCGAGCGTGCTCAGCAGGTATGGCATAAACGCGGTGCCGGCACCTTTGCAGGCGTAACCTGAGGTGCTGGCGAATTGGCCGAACACATGGCCGCCGGGATGGCCGATCACGTCGGCGTTCTTGAACTTCGCCATGTTGCTTTCATTGTCATGGTTCGTCGTGCCGTCGCCGCCTGCCTGGGCCGTCACGTTGGGGGCGCTCATGGCCCGCACTTCGCTCCACGGGTTCTCACCGGTGTTGGAGTAATTCGAAACCACGGCATCCGGAATGTAGTGGCGCACCTTGGTGGACGTCCGCACCGAGCAGCCGAACGGCGTACAGAACAGCCAGTAGCAGATCCCTACGATCCGGTACTCCAGGCATGATGGGGACAAAGTGGAAGACACGATGGTCGCGGTGTTGAGCGCGAACGATGACGATGCAGTCGCCAATAAAATGGCGGCGATGCCGGTACGCCGAAGGCGGGCACACTTCATGGTTGAGTCCTCCGGTAGGCCTCGATGCGTGCGATCGCCTTGGCGACGTCCGGCTCGCCATAAACTACGTAGCGTTGATCCATAACGATGGCGGGGAGGGTGGTAATGCCCAGGCTCCAGGCATCGGTCACGTCCTGGTAGGTCCTGGCCAGACGCTGCTCCAGCTCGGGGCCGCCGTGTTTGAGGCGCTGCTGTACCAAGAGTGACGTTTGCTGGACATCACTTGGAAGATCGGTCGACAGTTCGGCTTCAATACGCGCGGGTGCATCCAGCTCGATCAGTCGGTCAGGTGTACCTTGCACGGGATGTCGGCGGTCGGTGATGACCCAGATATCCATTGCTCTAGCCGCAGAGGCATACAGCGCTATGGCCAAGGCCAGGCACCTGATTGGGCCGGGGAAAGAGAGCACAACATGGCGCAGTATCCGGTAGTTCATGACCTCGGTAGTGCAACGCATCGGGCTTAACGCGACGACAAACAATCGGAAATGGGAGGTGCCCGGTTTCCATGCACCTATGAATCGCGGTATTTCGTGGACCGCAGATACCCCATCGAAAGCATCGCTTCCGATGGGGTGTTGAGCGTCAGCAAGCTGGCGCGAAGAGGATCAGATCAATCCGTGTTCGGCGAACGAATAAGGATCGCCTTTCCCGATGATGAAGTGATCCAGTAGACGGATATCGACTTGCCCCAATACCTCCTTCAATCGCTGGGTCAACGTTTCGTCCGCCGTACTGGGTTCAGTGCAGCCGGAAGGGTGATTGTGGCAGAGCACCAGAGCGGCGGCGTTATGGTCCATACAACGCTTGAGCACCACCCGTGGATAGACGCTGGCGCTGTCGATAGTGCCTTGGAACAAAGGCTCGTAGGCCAGCACCTGATGCTTCGAATCGAGGAACACGGCGCCAAAGACTTCATGCGGCTGTGCTGCGATTTTCAGCTGCAGGAAATTGCGCACATCCTCCGGGCTTTTCAGCGAGGGGCTACGAGTGAACACTCGCTGCTCAAGGATGACCAACGCCTGTTCGATGATTTGGTCTTCGTCCGGTGTGCCGACGGGATTGAGTGAAGCATTACCACTGATCATGGTGAGGGATGTGGACATGGGAACCTCCTTTAGAATTGGAGGCAGCCGTCCCTGGAGGGCGGACCCTCCGGAGACAGTGACGATAGGCATCCGCCACCGCTTGCGCGGATGACCGTTCGCTCGGGGATGCGTGGCGAACTGGCGTGCAGTCAACGCGGTCGAAACCGCGCCATAGCCTTGAAGACCGCGGGCTATCTGGGCATGTCGCCGACAACGTCGGCAGGCATTTGGTGATGAAGTTGTGCTGCGTTTGGCGCTGTACCGTTGGACACCAGTAGGTCCAAGGCTGACAGCAACGCGTCGCCTTCGGCCGGGCCGGCCAGGGTCAGTGACTGGCCGCTGTGGTGGTCGATCAGACGCAGGGTCGGTGGCGCTCACGCCGCCATGGCGTGCTTCGTTGGCCTGCCGCTGGATGATGGTGTCGGGCCGCTCACTGGCGAGGCAGGCTTGCACGGTTGGGTCCTGGCCGGGGTACTCGGTGTCGGGCGGCAGGCCCTGGTCGTCGCTGCGGGTGTGCTGGTAGATCCAGGTGATGGCTTGCCAGAACGCGTCATGGCCGTGGGACTCGCCGATGCATTCGGCCAGACGCGCCTGTCGAGTCGCTGCCGGCTCGTGCATGGCTAGCGGCAGGTGGTGCCATTGCAGATTCACCTCCGGGTGCTGGTCGATCCAATGCCGCAGGATGGGATCATAGGCCTTGCAGTAGGGGCATTCGAGGTCGGCGTATTCGACAATGGTGAAGCGCGCATTCATGCGTCCATAGCGCCAAGGTGGGCCGGCCGGGTGCTGGGCAGCGGTGGCGTCCGACGTGTGGGTTGACTCATGCGACTCGTCGGTCCACGACCAAAGCCAGAGCACGAGCAGGCCAGCAATCACCCACCCCAGCAGCCAGACTCCGCACGGCCACCGACGGTAGAGGAGGAAAGTGGGCGAAGGCATGGCGGGCTCCTCGACGTCAATCAAATAGGTCGTAGCGCAGCGGCTCGATGCCCCGCGCCCGGTCGATCTGGTCGGCGACGCGTAGCGCGGCTTCCAGTTCACTGATGCCGTGCTGCTGCATCAACTGAAAACGTTCGGCTTTCTCTTCGGGCTCCGTCATTGCCAGCGCCAGGTACAGGCTGGGCGGTACCGCACGGAACAGCAACTCCATTGATTTTGACAAAATCACCCCTCCGTGAATTTTCCGGCTTCCTTGCGTGCGGACAGCATCAGGGCCTTCTGCGAGGCGTTCAGTTCACGAAACCGGGCAATCTTCTCCACCTCGTCGGGCGGCATGCTCAGGCAAATCCACCACTCGATCATGTTGAGCATGGGCTCGGCGGCTTTCGGCAGGTCGTCCAGGTTCTGCGTTGCCAGCCAGTACCAGGCGCCCAATTTGCGCCACATCTTGGTGATCTTGACCACATAGGGCGCGAGCAGCGGGTTCTTGGTGATGATGTGGCCTTCATCGGTGACATTGATGATCGGGCGGCCGAGGTACTGGTCGCGCTCGGCGATGTTGTTGACGGTGTTGATCAGCGAAACGTAGGCAATCGACAGCTGCGCGTTGTAGCCCTCGCGCGCGAACGTGGCCAGGTCGACAACCGTGATATCGGCCTCCGGCCAAGGCGTACCCGGCCTGTCGAACATCTCGCCATCGACGCCCTGGCAGAACATGTCCATCGCATCGGCCATTTCCAGCAGACGAGTACGACGTGTCTCGGGTAACGTCGAATCGCAACCGCGTTCGCGCAGCGCATTGCGTACATCACGGGTCAGTACCGTGCGTTTTTCTATCACGCAGCGATGGGCGGCCTCGAGGATGCACTGACGGATCAGGCTGCGATCGGCGCGGGTCATCCTGGCTTCCTCTTTGTCCTCCCCGCCGGTGATCATCAATCGTGCGGTGATCTCCAGTTCACCCAGCACATCACGTTGCTCGTCAGCACTGGCATCGCCCTCGGCGGATTCTTCATCGAGCGCGTCGGCATCGAGTGTCTGGACCTGGCTGGGCGTGTCGACCAGGCGCCAGGCGTCGGCGAAGGGCGCAAGGCTCACGCCTGCACCGGGCGCAAGCCTGACGCGATGCACCGTCAGCCCCAGGCGCGCGGCGAACTCACCGTAGAGGCCAAAGCTGTTACCGGCTTCCACGATGAACAGCCGTGGCCGGTAGATGGCGGTGATCTGGTTGAGGATGTTGTTGAGCGTGGCCGACTTGCCTGAACCGGTGGGGCCGAACAGGAACAGGTGTGCATTCATCTGGCGGTCGAGTCGGTTCAACGGATCAAAGGTGATGGTGCCGCCGCCACGGTTGAAGAAGGTGATCCCGGGGCGGCCGGTGCCGGCACTGCGCCCCCAGGTCGGTGCCAGGTTGGCTACATGCTGCGCGAATATCAGCTGCGTGTACCACTGACGTTTGTCTTTGCCCGGGTCATAGACACAGGGCAACCAGCGCAGATAGCTGTTGAGCGGCGCGACTTCATCTTCTTCGCGTACCGGTTGCAGGCCTGCGTTGAGCAGGACGTTGCCCAGTTGCAGACCGCGGGTATCGAGGTCTGCCATGTCCTGACCCCGCAGGTAGAACGCCAGCGAGGCGCGATACAGCTTGTGTGCACTGCCAATCAGGCCGCGCGCCTGTTGGACGTCCTTCAATGCCTGTTCCGAGGCCAGGGTTTCACCAACCGCCTTTTTCGCCAGGTGATTCAGGTGCGCCTCAAGAATGTCCTGCGGCGTGACGACCATCGTCAGGCACATCACGGTGTCTTCGGGCATCTGATCCATCAGGGCATTGATCGCATCACCGCCCTTGCGGGTTTCCCCGGTGATGTGCCCGGTGTTGGGCGGCGTGCGCAACCGGTCGACAACAACGGTTCGGTGGGGCAGGTCGTCGAAGTACCACAAGCCGTTTTCGACGTCAGAGCGGGGCTGGCCGAAAAACAGACGCTGCGCGAAATCCGTGCCACTGGCCAGTTCCAGCCCGCCGGGTTCGGACTCCGTCGGATAGGCCGTGAGGCGGTAGAAGCGTTCGCGGTCTTCTAACGTGGGGCCGAGCATCGTCGGCCGCGGGTTGAACCAAAGCACCAGCCAGGCATGAATATCTGCGGCCTGCAGGCGACGGGCGCGTATGCCCGCATTGGACAGGCCGCCGAGCAGCCGGTCGCAAATGACATTCAATGCCTGCTCGGGGGATTGCCCGCGTCGGGCGGGCGCACTCCCAGCACGCCGATACACCACCAGGCGGACGCGGCGCGTTTGGCCGCGCCAGGGTAGCTTGGTGACTGTGCGGTCCTCGAACAGGCCACCCTGTTTGGCAACGGCCCGCAGATGGTGACCGAAAAAGCGCAGGTAGAACTCGCTGAAGGCGCTGCCCTGTGCCCGTGGCTGGAGATAACTGCGCAGGGAGGCAAGGTACGGGTTCCAGTCGGTCTCGTCCTGAGCGTAGAGCTGCATCACCCAGGGCGATTCATCCAGTTCATCGAAACTGTCCTGTAGTGCGTTTTCCAGGGCGTCGCGCGCCTGCGCAAGCCAGGCCGCCTCACGGCCCTCCGTACCCACGGGCATCAATTCAAAAATGCCGCGACGGAGACGCCGTCTTCGAGCAGCATGCATTTTGAATCGGGCAGGTATTCGACCCAGGGCAACAGGTCGGCGAACGAGGGTACGACGTCATAAAGCGCCTGCTCGTCGGCCTGTGTTGCAGGACGCCGCCGCGCGGCACCGGGCTTGCCCGGTGCCGGAATGCCGTGAGCCTGCAGTTCGGCAACATGGCGCTCCCAGGCATCCGGGGTTGGCCTGTCTGCCTGAGCCGCCTCAGGTACGCGGGAGAATGGCCAGTGCATCAGTAATCCTCGACCCGCTCACCGGGCATGGCGTACTGGACTCGCTGGTACAGGGGAAAGACGGTCGTGTACCCGGGAACGGGAGCGGGATCAGTGCCTGCCAGATGGGGGAAGACGTACATCACAAGGTCCGGATTGGGCAGGCGGTGGAACTGCCGGTAGATCTCGTTCTGTGCGGTACGGGTATAGAGTGCGTTGACAGTCGGCGCCGCGTTCACATCGTCTTGCGTGAGTGACCGGCGCAGCGACTGCCGGGCGTCCAGCAACTGCTGGGCACTCTGCCCGCCACGCGCGCCACCGCCGGTCTCCTCGCTCCAGATATCGAGCATGGTGTTGCCGTCATGCGGCAGCATCTTTTCCTTGCTGGTCGAGCAGCCGGACAGGGCCGCGGCCACCATGAGGACCGTCAGGCCGTTAGTCCAGATCCTGTGCATGGGGAGCTCCTCCGAGACGGTGATCGACGCGGCGACCTTTGGGGTCGTAGTCGATGGTGAGGGGTGTTCAAGATGGACGGCGACCCGGGCACCGGGTTTGACGTAGACGGCTGCGAAGGCCTGCCCGTAGAGCTTGTTCACCCACTGCGACATGTCCTGCACACCGCCTGCGAGGATGCGGCCCACCGCTTCGTTGCCGGTAATACCCACGGTGCCCATTGAGCCGTTGTTGTTGGCCACCACGGCCACGCTGTCGTTGTCCGATTTGATTAGCGAGGCGGTGCCGGCACCCGCGGCAGTAATCAGCGCCTGACTGCCGAGGTACTGCTGGGCGTTGCTACGGCGCTCTCCGGAGACGCACGGGATGCCGTAGGGGTCGCTGATCCAGCCCAGGCCCTCCTGGGTAGTGTTGCTGCCCCTGTTGTCCTGCTGCCGGTTATCGCCGCGTTCGCCCTCTTCGGGCACGGTGCGGATGGTGCCGTCATGGAACACGAACGTCACACTGCGGACCTGGCCGCGCACGCAGGACAGCGTCCAGTCGCCTGATGCTGTACCGCTGACCACCGCGCCGGACACCTCGGGGAGGTCGATGCCGTTGGCGGTGAGGTTGTCGGGACCAATGAGGACCTTGAACGGGTAGGGGTCATTCACCGTACCGTCCACTGGCACGCGCCCGATCAACGCAGTCATCGCAATCGAGCCCATCAGCGTCGCGTTGGTTGGTACGGTGTAAACTGGCGTTGCGGTGGACACACCCGCCGCCTTGCTGCCAGCTTCCACGACGGTCTCCCGGGTCGCTTCCAGCGTTTTCTGCGCGGGCCCGAAACGGGTGGGGAAGCTGAAGCTGTCGCGCTTGCCGGAGGAGCCACTTTTGCCATCGCGCCTGGCGTCATCCGGTTCAATCCAGCGAATACCGTCACCGCCGAGTCCGTCGCCGTCACCGGGTTGCAGGCCCAGACCGATGGGAAGGTCGGCATCGCCACGCTGGCTGGACAGGCCTTCGATTTGGCGTTGCAGGTCTTGCAACAGTCCCTGGGCTTGCTGCCGCTCACTGGAGACCTGTTCGCGGTCGTTGCGCAACTGGTTGCGTTCGGTCTCCAGTGCACTCTGGATGCGCCGGTCAATTGAGCCTTCACGCTGACGCAACCGCTCGTTTTCAGACTTCTGCGTCCTGTTATCAGTCATCGCACTCTGTAACTCGGTACGCAGCTGTTTGACCTGGCCCACCAGTGTCGCCACGGTGTCGCGGGGCGTGTCGCCCTCGATACCCAACGCCTTTGCCTCTTCCGGTGTCAGTCGGGGCGTTCCCTCACTGGCCGGTTGGCCGTTACCGCCAGAAAACAGCTTGATCCCGACGAACACCAGCAAGAGCGCCATGGGCACCATTAGCCACTTCAGCAGACCGTTACCTTTCATGACGAACTCCGTCCTTCGGGGCAGGCGTTGAGGGGGACGGCAGATTCAGCGCTGCATTGATCGGGCTGACTGCCGGTAACAGAGATTCGGCCAGGCCATGCCCTCGGGTCACCAGGTAAACCACCGAGGTGTCTTCCGGGGTACCGACAGGGCCCAGGGTTGAATGCTGAAACGTTGCGGTCATGAAATCACCCTGCAGTTCGCGCGGATCCAGGGCGAGCCAGCGGGTCGACCTGTTGGCCAACCTGACGGCGGTCACCCACAGATCATCCAGCCGCCAGGCGGCGATGGCTCTGGCCTGAACGGGCAGGGTGGGCAGCAGCGCGTCTAGGGGCAGATGGCGGCGCAAGTTCACGTGCGTCACGCCAGGAACGGACTCGACTGTGCGCAGTGGGGCGTACAGGTGCTGCGCGGCGTAGCGGGTCAGAACCACGGGCACAGGTGTTTCACGGGCAGCGCGAGGCGGGCTGGTCGTGTCGGCGCTGTCATGACTGTCCTGAGATGTCTGAGCCTCGCCGTAGCGTTGAGCAGGGCCCTCAGCCTCAACAATGCGCACCGGCTCCATCGCTGCCTGGCCTGCTTGAGCGGGCTCGGCCGCGATGTCTAGCAGGATCAGTGTCCCGTTGTCAGCATCCTGCAGTTGCAGGCGTGTTGGTTCGATGGGCTCACTGGCGCGCAGATAAAGTGCACCACCGGCACTTTGTACCCGCAGGCGTCCGGCGAGCGAGGTAGGCACACCCACGCGGACGTTGCGGTCGATGAACACGATCCGCTCCTGATCCACGACCAGGGAAACCGCCAGGGGCAGGCGCTCCCAGCGCAGGATCTCCACGGCGTGGACTGTCGGCGACAACACAACGGTGAGCAGCAGGCTGAAGGCACAGAGCAGGTGTTTCATGGCGTCTCTCCCATAGCGCCACCCAGCCCGCCCGGCGTGGTGCTGGCAGGTGTGACAGGGTCGGGGCTGATGATGCGTTGCGGTGCGCCGCTGTAGCAGTCCAGCGCCAGGCCGAAAGGGTTGCGCTCGGGGTCGACGTCCACCCGTACGACCTTGAGCGGGTAACGAACCAGCGCTCGCTTGACCTGTTCGGCGCCGTAGTACTCATCCGCCGTCACATCAAGCGTGACGATCCAGTCGCGGTCGGAGACGACTTTCACCCGCTGGGTCGGGTTCTCGCCGTAGCCGCGCCCCGGGATCTCATAGAGGCCTCGTACTCGCTGACGCAACTCACCTGCCGTACGGCGGTATTCATAGTCATTGCGCAGAAAGGTCTGGCAGGCGGGGGTGAAGTAGGGCGCCAGTACATGAATGTTGCGCGCATAGTCTTCGTCACCGTTGGTGGGCCAGCGCTGGAGTTGCTGCCAGATGTAGAGCGAGAAGGCGTAGACGCTTTCGGGTGGCACTTCCCACCATTTCCGGGTACTGCCGGAGCGCAGGTCGGGCGGGACGTGCACGGTCAGGTCACGCGGTGCGCTCCACCAGCCGCCGCCCATCACCAAGGCGATAACAAGTAGTGCGCCAAGCCCCAGCCGCAAGGTCTTGATGTGCGACTGGAGGTGAGTGATTTCGTTCTTGAACCGGCTCACGCTGCCTTGCTCCTGCGCGTGCTCCAGTAACCCGATCGGATCACTAACGCGTGCGCGCCCACAAAAGACGCTAAGGCTGGATGACGCTGTGCAATACGCCACTGCAGTTGGCGATACAGCCAGGTATCGGGTCTGCCACGTTTCTGGCGACGCAGCATGCCTCCACCTGCAAACACCCCGGCAGCGATGCCCAGCATGATGGCCGTGGGCACGATGGCGATCGTCGAAAATACAAAGGCCAGCGGCACGCCAACCACCAGGCTGCCTGCCGTCGACAGCCCGGCGCAGATCCACAGTTCATCCGCGGTAAGGCCGCGGACGACCACGGGGTGACGGTTGAGACGGTGTGGAAGAAACACCACCGTCCCGTCAGGCCGAATGTCCTGATGCGTGCTCATGGCATGGCTCCTAGAGCACGCCGGTGGCTTCAGTGAGCAGCCAGACACCAACGACCAGCAGGACGGCGCCCACGGCCACCGTCAGGCCGAATTGCCCCCAGGTTTTGCGGCCCGTGTGGATTTCCGCATAGGTACCGTAGGCGTGGTAGCAGACACCGACAAACATCGAGGCGACCACCAGCAAGGCAACGAGCATCACGATGTCGTAACCGTAATTGCGCAGCGTCTCCATGATGCCGGAGCCGGTGCCCCTCGACGGATCTTCCAGGGTTGGGAGGTCGGCTCGGGCAAACGTCGGCAGCATGGTGAGTGTGGATGCCGAGGCCAGGACGGCCATACGTGCCGAATGCAAGCGATACGAGAGCAGGTTCATGATGTGAGACTTTGCGTTAGGAGAGCAGGAAAAAGTCAGCACCACGTACATCGCGATAAACCTCACCGCAACGCCGACGAACTGACGCTGGGAAATCCGCTGTTCCGACCAGCCGACATAGGCTGTGCGCAGGGCCCATACGCCCCACAGCAGCAGAGTTGCGAACACGGTGCCGAGCAGTACGCCGGCGACAGCAGAGGGGTGAAGCCTCCATTGGCCTGAAAGGCGGCAAGCTGGTTGGCGTTCATCGGTCATCCTCCTGTTCGGCGTCCTGGCGGTAATCGCCAAGCAGTGCAGAGGGATCGCGTGGCTGTGCACGCTGGGGCGTCAGGTAGTCGTTGATGCCCGACTGCATGCGCTGCAGGTCAGCGTCCAGACGCCGATAGTCGAAGTGATAGCGGGATCGTGACTCGGGAGCGGTGCTGGCGGATTGTTTGGCCAGACGGTCAACCAGGTCGAGCTGGCGGGCGACGGCCGCCAGGTGTTCACGCTCATACCCATCGTCAGCTGCGGCGACGAGCTGAGTGATGAAGATACTGGTGAGCAGCAACGCTACGACAGGACGTCGCCATGCGTAAGCCGAATTGTGAAACCTTGCCATTGCGCCATTTCCGATGGACTCGAATGGCTCGATGCTGCGGGGATGGCTGGTGGAAAGCCGCAAACAATGGGGAGTTACTCCTCACCACTTTCCTTACATACATTTTTTCGGTGGTGTTGCGTTGTGCATTCTGAAGAGAGTGGCAGGGGCGACTGTTTCATCGCAGAACAGCTATCTCTTCATCTGTGTCTCTGCGTATCGAAATCGTGGACGCTAAGGGCTGATATATTGTCAGATTTCACTTTAGCATTCTGATTGGAGTGCTAATCGCTTATTAGCGCTCCCATGGGATGTTTATTGACAACAGTAACGAGGCGTGAGGTAATTGTTCTTATGGGAACTGATAATAGCCTTAAGCGTTCCTATGAGGATGATAATTGAGTACACCACTGCCGTTACCCGTCGAGCGGGCGCTCCGCAAGCTCGGCAGCGACATTGAGCTTGCACGCAGGCGTCGACGGATTTCACAGGCCTCGCTTGCAGAGCGAATGGGGGCTTCTGTATCCACTGTTCGGCGCATGGAGAAAGGGGATATGCGGGTGCCTATTCATTTCTTCGCCCGTGCCTTGCACGTGTTCGGTGAGGTACAGGCGCTGGCCAACCTGCTGGATACGGCGCACGACGACATCGGGCTGACGCTGATGGATGAACAATTGCCTAAACGTGTACGCAGTAAACCGCCGGCATCGGGGGCATTATGAAATCGGTTACTTCAGTTCGCCAGCAAGTCCAGGTCTGTCTTGGTAAGGCGGGAATACCTGTTGGCACTCTTATTTACGTCAAGCAGGGGCGCCGCGAGAACACCACCTTGCCTATGAGCAGGGATGGTTGGGGAATCAGGAGGGGTTCAATGTTTCTGCCGATCTCAGCCTGATCTCGGGTTATCAGCCACGTAGAGCTCCCTCAGCTCACGATTCGGTCTTTCATTTCGCCATTGCCGATACGACACCGGACGCTTGGGGACGCCGGGTCATCGCACGTGACCATGCCAAGCGTCGTAAGGGTAATCCATCGCTCGCGTCGCTGACAGAGATGGACTACCTGCTGGCGGTTGACGATTTCAGCCGGATCGGCGCGCTGAGACTGCGCGATCAGAATGGACAATATTGCCGGACGATTGAAGATGGACGGCGCGCTACACCGCCACTGCTGGAATTGCAGCGCATCTACCAGGCCAGCCGGGCAGTTGAGAAAGGTCAGGAAAGCACTGAAGATTTGCGTTACCTTCAGGGCAAAGGCACATCGCTCGGCGGGATGCGCCCCAAGAGCACGGTGGTCGATGAGGATGGCGCACTCGCCATTGGAAAATTCCCAAGCGTGGGCGACACCCGTAGCGTGACGCGCGGCGAAGTGCTGGCCTTATGCTTGGCAAAACAAGCAGGTATCAATGCCGCGCCGGCCCGTATCATAGAGCTGGATGGCATACCGGTCGCTATCATCCGCCGTTTCGATCGCGATGGTGCTGATGGGCGTATTCCATACCAGTCCGCCGCGTCTTTGCTGCAGGCGTCGCGCGAAGAGGATCGAAGCTATACCGAAATTGCCGATGCTATCCGTTCCGTGGGGCATGCACCGACCGCAGATGTGCAGCAGCTGTGGCGGCGACTGGTTTTTAACCTACTGATCACCAATGTGGATGACCACCTGCAGAACCATGGCTTTCTTCATGTGGAAAGGGGCTCTGGCGGCTGGCACCGGCATTCGACGTCAATCCCTTCCCGGACAAAGAGCGAGAGTCGAAGACCTGGCTGTCGGAGGAGGATGGACCGATCACCGATCTTGAGATGCTGCTGGCGCGGAGCACCTATTTTTCGTTGAGTCGGGAGGATGCGTTGGCCGTGCTGGCAGAAGTGTATGACGCCGTGTTGGACTGGCGGCAGATTGCGCTCAGTGCAGTGGTGGGGTTGCAAGCGAGCGAGTTGGACGATTTTGCTCCAGCGTTTGAGCACGAACAAATGGAGGCGGCGCAGGCATTACTGGCCTGAAATACCGGTCAGCACTTATAGGTATTTTTTGAAGCTGCCTGCTGCGAGGTCTGTTGCGGCACCTAACAGAATTGCGCAGGGAAGCAAGATAAGAAGCGGGTGTGCGCTGACGGGCAGGGTCAGGTAAAGGACCCAAGGCATGACGGCGAGAGGCATCAGACTGGCCTTTGCCCGGTGGTAGACAAAGCCTGACTCACGGCCCGCACCAAAGCGCCTGATGTCCCGCCGCACCAGGCCATCGACCAGTCCGACGAAAGCTGCCATCAGGAATAGTGGGATGGTCAGTACCAGCACCAGCAGCCGGACGAGGAACACCAGTAGCGTGTACGCACTGGCGATCAGGTAGTTCTCCAGGTACACATAAACCTGACTCAGATAAAAACGGAAATCCCGACCCGCTCCCTGGCTGGGTGAACTGGCTTTGGCCGATGCGTCGCGCATCCAGTCGATGAGCCCGCTTTTGACGAACACCCATTGGTAAGCCGTTTCTACCAACCAGGACGCCGTTTGTCCCGGTTCCTGCACCACGGCGCTGCGTGTGAAGTGTTGTGAGAGTTGCGTCAGTTCGTAGTCCAGCATGCCTTGCGCGTGCCGCCAGCCTTGATCGGCCCAGAACAGGTGCATACCCACACATTCGATCACGATGGACAGAAACAAAGACCCCAACAGCACGCCCACAAACCGGAATGGCAGCGTGATGATGCCGGTGATCAAACCCTGCTGTTGGTCTGCTGGCGCTGCGCGGTGTTGGCCGGGTCACTCACGGTTGCGCCTCTTCAGCACCCATTTCGGCGGTCGTCATATGCCGGAACCCGTCAAGCAGGTCATCAGGTAGGGGGCATCCTGCAGGCCCGGCAATGCCTTGCTGTCCCACCAGTCACCCGCCTCGACGTAGTGTTGGCGCATGTACCCAGCAAGTTGTTGCAGATCCCTGGGCATCACCTCGTCAGGGTCGGGTGCCGGCAGCGGCATGCGGACCTTCCAGAGGTTGCCGCCTTCGATCAGTGCAAAGCACTGGCCCTTGGGCAGACCGACGACATGGGCGGGTTCGATCAGGGGTACACTTGTCGTCGTGATGCGGTCCTGGGTGTTGCTGGTAAAATCGGTCTTGCCGTGAATGTCGGAGCTGTCGGTGGCGCCGCTCATCAGCGAGGTGGTGTACACCTCGACCTTGGGCAATTGTTTCGTGAGTAACTCGGCGGTCGCAGTTTCCCGCACCCTCAACATAAACAGATTGTTGAAGTTACCGACCACCTGACCGGCTTTGGCGCGGTTGCCAATACGCGCTTCAATGTCACTGAGCGTTTGCGTGTAGGCGGTGACCTGGAGACCGGCACCGCCGCCTTTGTTGACCATGGGGATGAACTCATCACCCATCAGTTCGTTGAACTCGTCGGCGTGCACGTTGATCGGTACTTTGACCCCAGACGCCGTGCCGGGTAGACCATCGTCAATACCGAACTTGTAGATGTGTCCAGCGACCGACACCAAGTCGCTGAACATGCTGTTGCCCACGGCGGCTGAAACCTCGGCATCCGAGAGCGCATCCAGGCCCACATACACCACGGCCTTCTTCCGGATAATCTGCATCCAGTCGAAAATGGGCCGCGGGTCGGCCAGATCGGCATAGTCCGGGGCCAGCAACTGAGAAATCTTGCCGGTCGTGAGTTTTTTCCAGCAGGGGCAGCAACGAGGCGACGATCTTGTCGAAGTAGGTGCGGTCATAGCGTACCGCAGACCTGAGCCCGTCCAGCACCGGATCGTAGACCCTGACCTGTGACAGGTATTGTTCGAGCGCAATGACGCGCTTCTCGCGGCCGATCATGTTGCGGGGAATGTTCTTGTCGTTGAGCCTGGCCTCGATCTGCACGATGACTTCCCACGCCTTCGGCTCGTTGCTCGCGAAGTAGTGCTGGGCGTACTCGATGAACAAGGCATCGATGTTCACCACATGCCGCTGGATCAGCAGGTAGTCGGGCCGCTGCCCCAGCTCGACGAGTGCACGGGCGATGATGTTGACGAAGCGCCAGGCGAACTCGCGAAACGCCGCGGAATTGCCCTCGCCGGAGAGTTGGCCGGCAATGCGCGTGGCCACCTCGCTGATGCGACCAAACCGGCCCACGGCGTTGTAACGGACAGAAATATCTGGCCAGCCGAGGTGAAAAACATAGAACTCGCCTTCGCGTCCGGCGCGTTTGGCCTCGACATACATGCGCTTGAGCAGGTCCGCATCGCCCTTGGGGTCGAAGACGATGACCACTTCGTGCTCGCCAACTACGTTACGCCGCCGGATGTCCTGAGTGATGAACAGCTCGGCGAGTCTTGTTTTGCCCACCCGCGTGGTGCCCAGGACGAGTGAATGCCCAACCCGTTCCCCAGCGGCAGCGTGACGTCCACCTCATGCGGTTCAATGCCATGCAGGCGCGGCATGCCACCGACTGGAGGTAGCGGCCGCGCCGGATTAAATGGGCTGTCCCAGGCCGTCAGTCGGGCAAGCTTTGAGAGTGGAAAGGGTGCGAATTCCAGCCGCACTTCCAGGCAGCGGGCGATGCGGTAGGCAGCCGTGGGTTCCACATAACGACGAAACTCGGGGCGGTACGTTTGCATCAGCCGATGCGTGTGCCGCTGATCCCAGCGAAACCCTCGGCCGATGAACAGGCGCTGCTGACTGACCGGCACAGCGCGGCTGGTCATCACGTACTTCGGTAGACGGCGGACATTGCGCTGATAGTGCAGGATGAACCGTGCCTCACGGAGCCGAATAATGCCAAACACCAGGAACGCCAGGGCTGATCCCAGGCCCAGCAGTGGATTTAACGCGAGCGACCATGGCGCCACCAGGCACAGAAGCGCGGCGGCGGCGCAGACGGCCACGGTGTACAACTCCACCGCTGGCCGTAGCAGGACTTCCACCGCATGAGGCTGGGCCATGGCGAGCGGCTCACTGCTCAATGCCGGTGGCAGTGACCAGCACGGGGTAATGGCGCAACCCCAGACGTTCTGCGAGATCGTCGCCCGATACCGGCGACAGTGTCAGGCCCGGGGCCAGCCCGCGCAAGGTGGCAAGGGCGTCGGCAGATGCCACGTTGACGACCAGGCCGACCGCATTCAATTCGCCCAGGATTGCTGCACGCTCGCGTAACCATTGGCGCGAGCGGTCGTCATCGCCGATCAGAAACATTGGCCGCAGCCCGGGGGCCTGGATGACCCTGCGCGGCTCCTCCCCCGGCGACAGGCGTCCGGAACGAACCGGCAGCATGTCTGTTTCGCTGAAACGTTGCTGTGACGGATGAGGTACGGCGAGGGAAGGGGCTAACGGCTGGTCCTGGCGTGGTCGTAGATTCAGTGATTGGTAGTAGGGCATTGCCGAAACACCGCCACGGTCTTCGACCACAATCAACGAGGGGCGTCTGCGAGCGCTCCCCCGGTGGCCAGGCATAGCAGGCCGAACAGCGATGGGGCGGCGATTCGCAAAGGAGGATGGAGCTTCATAGTGGTTTTCTCCTGAGGGCGTTTTGAGCGAGGGCGCCGCCGAGCACGCGCTGCAGGTGCTTGTGCACACTTATGCGGTAGCGGGCAGCCGGTGCCCCACCTGCCGGGCGGTGGTAGCGTCCAATGGCGAGCAGCCAGTCCTCGCCGTCGGTGTGTTGTTCGCGCAGAATTTCCGCTGCGATAGTGAGGTTGCGATACGGGTCGAGCAGATCGCAGGGCTGCGGGTAGCGGTGCTTCTGATAACCTAGATTGACCTGGCCGAGGCCGGCGTCGACCCGTGTGGGGGAACCTCCCGCAGCGCCTTTTGCAGACCCGCACAGGCTTTGGCGCGGGAACTGAAACGGTGCGGCGCGCCCGCCACATTCAGGGTCCAGGGCCACGGCACCAGCCGGCCATCGCGTTGCAGCCCGCTCTCCTGCAACGCCACTGCATACAGCACTGCAGAAGGAATGCCAGCCCGGTGCGCGGCGATCTGGTACGCCGGAGGCGGCACTTCCTGCGCGCCGGCGGGGGCGATGATGGCCATCCACCCCAGTACCACGAGCCGATGACGCCAGCTGGTCACTGCCGTTGCCATTGGCCATTGACCTGCCGCACAACGGCGGGCAGGTCCCCCGACAGGCCCAAAGACAGCCAGCGACCGGCATCGTGGTTGAGCGTGATTGAACCGGTGCGTACGCGATCTGGATTGATGCTGGCTCGCTTCGCCCAGTCGCGAATGAGCGTGTCGTTGGCGCGGCTGCCGACCATGTAGAGGTCGAAGCCGACATCAGATGCCTGCAACTGCTGAACCGCCAGGCCACATGGCGCGCAGCCGTCCTTGATGAACACGGCGATGCGGTTGGTGCTGGCGGCGATGGCAGAGGAATTGCCTGGAGTATGGCCGGGCAGGGTGACGCGCTGCATGCTCGGGTGCAGACGTTGCCAGGCGGCGTCGTAGGCCCGCTGGTATGCCAGCGTCTTTTCGACGCGGCGGGCTTCAACCTGAACCTGCAACTCGGCATAGCGGTCGCGTTCTTCCTCGGAGCGCGCTTCGATGCCGAGTGCGGTTAATGGGTCGAGGTTGGGCGAAAAGATGCCCAGCGGTCCCTGCATTAATTGGCGATAGCGAGCCCATTCCTCCGTGCGCAATCCCCAGTCACGGGCCTGTTGTTCGTCGCTGACGCGTGAGGTCGCTGTTTGTTCCTCGCTGGGCGCGACGGTGGAGGCAATCGTGCGAGCGTTCTGTGCGATCACCGGAGAGTTAAAGAAGGCGATCAGGCTCAGCGTTAACGCGCGGAAAACAAGAGTGCTGTTCATCCGGAGTCCCTATGGCAGCGTCAATCGATGCGTCTGACCATCGGCCTCGCGCTGGAACACGGCGGTCTGGCCATCGATGGCTTGCAGGTGCCAGCCGCTGTCGGTCTCACCGGGACGCAGGATGCGCATCTCGGAAAAGGCGGCAGTGCCGGTTGGCAGGATCGACAGAAATCGTTCGCCGCCGCGAAGCTCGGTCCCCATAACCGTGAACGGTAGGCTCGCTGCTTGGGTCGGTTTTGTCGGGTGTGTCACACGGGTGCGCACCGGTACTGGAGTCGTCTGGTTGGGTTTATCCAGACGGGTGGTCAACTGGTCGATGCGTGTTTCCAGGGAAGACAGGCTGGCTGCTGTCAGACGCTGCTCAAGGCCGCTTTCGATGGTGGTCATTCGTTGGGCAAGAGCTTTGCTATCAGCCGCATAACGGGCTTGGGTCAAGGCGACAGGCTGTTTCTGCAATGAGTCGAGGCGCTGGCTCAGCTCAGTCAGCCGGGCTTCCAAGGTAACAACCTGGCTGGCCTGAGCGCTGGCGCTGGTCTGGGTGGCCAGACTCGACAGCGAGACGTGGTTGATGATCGTTGCTGCGCTAATCAGGATCAGCCATGCGATGCTGGCCGCACGCAACAGCATGCTGCGGGAGTCGGCTGGGGTGGATTGAAATCCCCTCATGGCCTGGCCTCCGTTTTCAATGGAGGCCGCGCTATGTCGACAGGGGAGACCGGTCCGGATTGGGAAGTGCACCACCGGTGGTGGGCTGCACTGCGCGTGTGAAGCAGATCCGGCGTGCGCCGTCGTCGACCTCCAGATCCCAGGCAGGACCGGCCAGCGTGAGCAGGGCATCACGCAATAACAGCGGGCCCAGTCGGTAGTTCGAAGCCGGTAGCGGGAGCGCATTCAGCGCTGCGATATCACTGCTGGAACACAACTGGTAGCCAGAACGGAGCAGGACATGACGCAGGGCGTCCCCAACGGTGGCTGTGCGTGTGCCGGGAACGGTCACGTCGACGACCTGAAGCAGCAGGACCTGTTGCGCTGATACCGGAGCCAACTCGACCAGGGTGTACCGGCCATAACGCACCACCGGGATGAACTCCGGCACCCCGCGCGCGGAAGCGCTGGGACCTTTCTCTGCGGGTTCAACCAGAGTGGGTGGAGTCGGAGCGGATGCCGTCGTGCAACTGGCCAGAGCGGCGGTCATCAGCAGGCAGAGTAAAACCTTGCTGGGGTGATTTTGGCTGAATGCTGGCATCGGTCGGTTCTCTGGAGCGTGGAACCGACACCATCGCCTCACAAGGCCGGTGTATCAGCAAACAATAGGATTCGCCGAGTCACCAGATTGATCATGCCTTTGGCCTCGCTCGGAAACTCTGCCTTAGGCCAAGGGTGGCAGGGGCCGAGTTAGGCCCCGGGGCGGTGAAAAAAGTGACTGACCGGTACTGGCGACCGGAAGTCGGTAGACAATGGCAAGAGCGGCCTCAGCGTTCCGACGGTAGCCGGATCATGGTGGCACTGCGGTCGGCCTCGGACATGATGCTAAGGCTAATTTCGCGGGTGACCACGTAGAATGAATTGAGCTGCCCGTCGATCTTCAGCGCGGCGTTGTTGGCGTACCAGGTCTCGTCGGAAACCTGGTTCCAGTCGCCATGCGCATGACGTTGAAAGAACGGCATTGGATCAAGGCGACCTTCACGCATCAGGCGATCGACGCCCTTGCTGAAGATCAACGCGCCAACCGGAAACAGCAGCTTGGAGTGGCGGCGGTGGTATCTGGATGAATGTGCCATGGAAGTCTCCTTGTTGAGGACCACAGCACCCTTGGGGTGATGGGCCCCAACAGGTGGATAAACCGACAATCTCGGCCTTCAGGGTGCAACTGCCTCGACGAGTAATTGAATGATCGTGAGACTGCGTTGCTCGTCAGTGATAACCACCAACGCCAATCGTGGCGTCACTTGATAGCGAGAGGCCAATGCCCCCGTATTCAAGCGCCACTGGTGGCACGGCGCTCCTGGGGGCGGAGGAGGGCTGCGCGGAGCGCAGACGTGGGAGGTATCGAAGGTTCATGGTAAAGCTCCTTTGGGATGAAGCAGTCGGTCGCCTGCCCTTGAACAGGCGGTTGCTTCCGATTGTGGATTGAGGCGACACGAGGGCTGCCAGCAGACAAAACCTCACTGACACAGCCGTCGGCCATCAGGTCGGGGTATTCGTCGATGCGCAGTAGCGGTTGGATGGCGGATGCATGAGGCATGGTGATGTCCTTTCGAAGAAGCAGGGACGGTACCAGCCCGCGAGGCCAGTACAGCCCCTTGGGGATTGAAGAACGCTCTGGCAGGAACGATGTGTGAGAACCGCGGACTCTGCCCGGAGTGGGCGCAGTCAGCGTGCGGTCAAGCTTTGAGTTGCCGCAGACCTTCGGCCAGCAACCACAAGGCCTGATTGAGGCGCACGTTCTGATCGATGCCTTGCACAGGTCGTGTGCGTTGATGGCGACCGTTGGCGGTCCGACTAGACAGACCTCCTTTGACCAGATTTTCCTGTACTCGGTTAAACACCGACCACAGATCCGTGCGTTGGTCATCGAACCGGCGTGTCGCCAACACCTGGCGTTCAGTGATCGGCAGCACCTTGTCCAGGCTGTCGTACTTGAGCATCAGTGCCGAGCGCGCAAAGACTTCTGCTTCGCCATCGTCGAGCGTAATAGCTCGCATGGCTTCGCGGGAGTCCTGTACCTGGTCGAAGCCACGCAGGACTTCGTAGGCGCCCTCGATGACATGCTCCGCCACGTTACCCTTGTGAGGCACACGGACGTCGCCGACGATGTTGCCGCACACCAGACCGTTTTGGCAGACGAAGCGGAACATGCCAGCCAGCATCTGATAGCTGCTCGTACCGTCGTGACTATTGAGCAAGATAATTTCATTGGCCTCTTTGCCATTGATCTGGCTCGCATGACGAAGCCGGAGCATGTGCTTGGTGAATTCACGACGGTCTTCGTGACGCACGCGGGTCTGGCATACCATGAAGGGCTCGAACCCTTCATCGCGTAGTTTCGCCAGTACAGCGCAGGTCGGTATGTAGCTGTACCGCTCGGAACGGCTTTCATGCGGGTTTTCCGCGAAGATGGACGGGGCGACTGCGTGGATCTGGTCATCCGACAGCGGATGATCAGCACGTAGCACTGGGGAACGTGATGCAAAACGAGAGGCAAGTTGCATGACAAACTCCTTGAAAGTTGAGCAGCCGACAACGACTGGCTAGGAGCCAGGCGAGTACGAGTGCATAGGACAAAAAGCCCCGCGATGCAGGGGCTGGAGGAAAATTGGCAGGAAGAAGCCCATCTGCATGTCGGTCGTACCGATGCGGATGGATACGCCATTAGTCAATGAAGGAAGGCCGGGGCTTATTTCGGCCCGATGTCAACCCCACGAGGGTCGAATCGAAGGACCACCCCGGCGTTACGGATCAGAACGACTCGGCCAGTGCCGGTGTTTGTGCATCGGTGGCTTCGTCGACAGGTTCTGCAACAGGCTCGGAGGTTTCCGAAGCGGGTGCTTCCTGGCTGACAGGCGTTTCGGAAGCCGCTGGGGCTTGCGATTCGCTTTCATCGGCCTTGGTCGATTTCGGCTCGGCCTTGTAAACCAAAAGCACTGTCGACCTTGATCCAACTGATGAGCAGCAGACGGGCCTTGAGGCTCACGCCCTGTTCGCCTGCACGTTTACCTTTGGTGTAGGTGAACGTATCAGCCCACAGGTCGCTGAGTCGGAACCCGATCATCACTTTCTTCTCCGCCTCGACGGCCTTGATGCAGCGACGAACCAGGTGTTGTGCTTCCGAGCCCGAAACGCGCGTATCAAAACGCACGTACGAGACGTCGTCACTCGGACCATTGAGTGCAGCGATATCGCAGGCCAGGAACGGATCACCTTTCTTTGGCTTCACTTCGCGAACGCGATTGAGATAACCGAGGCCGGTGATGTGAAGATCAAAAAGGTTTTTTCGGATGAAGTGGTCATGGTGAATCTCCAGACTTGAAGGACAAGAGTGCGGAGACACACCGACCCGGACGGGAGGTGTGTAACCCCGCGCGGGTTGATGGATCCTGAGATCCGGTACAACTAGATTGGCATCACCATCGATGACTCGATGGGCGTTCGCGCTGGGATGCCGGGTGCGAACTGGATCGGTCGCGCGGACGGAACCGCGCCGTGGTCTTGAAGATCGTGACCACCTGGGCATGTTGCTGACAACGTCAGCGGAACATGGCTGCAGCGTGGCATGGTGATGGGATACAGGCGACGGAAAATAGGGATTCAGTCGAAGCCCTATTTTCGTCAGTCGCTGCAGCTTACGCCGACCCGAAGGGGGATTCATTACTGAGTTTATGGCTTCATCTGCGGCTCGCATTCGGTGGATATACGCCGAGCGGAGGCAATGCCCTTCGCGCAATCGGAATGACCTGCTACTGCGCGGTGCGCCGGCAAAGAAAAAAGCCTCCGAAGGTTTTCCCCCACCGGCGAATACATAGTTAGGGAGACGCTGCAAAAATAACCAGCCGCCCCACCTTTGGCACACTGAGCATCTTCAACCAGCCCCCTCTCCGTGAGCCTTGTTACGCGCGTGCAGAAGACCTTCTCCGAACTCGAATACACCGGCAAGAAAAAGCAGACCCGCCGAGATCGCTTCCTGGCTGATTTTGAACAGCTGCTGTCCTGGGCACAACTGGAAGCGCAAGTGGCTCCGTTCTATAACGACACTACAGACAAGCGCGGGCGCCCTGCAATTGGGGTATGCGCATGTATGTCGTGCAGCAGTGTTTCGGTTTCTTCGATGAAGGTACTGAACGTGGGAGTGACCGTTTGTGCCTGATAAGCAGACGTTGTGGGATCTGTAATGACGCTCGTCTGTTCTGAATGCTTGACTGACCAATACGCACATTCATCATCAGCAGCCATATGACTTGAGAAAGTTTTTGTCCCCGCAAAACAGTGGACCACTCAAAACAGGTTTCGGGGCCAAGTCCTGATAAGGCTGGCGTGTCTCTTCCGGAGTGCTACCTACCGTACTACTCCCCAGCTTGAAAGCATTGTCGTGCTTAGACCAGTGGAGTGCAGGATGGTGACTAGTCAGGTGTTCCATGAGACCAGATGAGTGATCTGCAGCGATGGCCAACGTTGGCACATTCCGTTCGGTCGCCGAAATATCCGGTCAGAGACTAACTCAAAGCAGTCACCTCATCCGTGGTAAACCATTCGCTGCGCTTGATTGCAACAAGTGCTGCATTGGGGTCCTTAGCCCAAAGAACCAAAGCGAGGCTTTCCTCCGCTCGACTGCAAGTGACGTAGAGCAGTCGTAAGGTTCGGTCAATAGCGGTCTCATTGCCTTCGCTAACATTCTCCAGGTCAGCCGGGCTCAAGCGTTCGGCACCGAAGAGCTTGTCATAGGAGAAGAGCGTGCCGCCGGCTTCTTCATCATCCATGACAACCAAGACGTGCTTGAACTCAGATCCCTTGACGACCTGGTGCGTTGCGAGTTCCGTTTCTCCGCCAAGGTACGCACGATATCGAGCAATCTGTTGCCAGGGTGTATTGAAGAGCGCGTGCCATCCGCGCTTGCGTCGGTCCTCTTTGGCTTCCTTGGCCCTAGGTTTCGGATCGGGCGGAGGTGGCGAAGCATCCTCGTATGCTTGTACCAGGCGGAAATCTGCTTCAAAAAGCTCTGCCTCAAGGATCGGTTCCAAAACGTGCCGAACAGTCGCGTCAGGTTTGGAGGTGGCAGCGGCGAACTTCGTCACTGCGGCATGAATGTTACCCAGCACAGACTGACGCTCGGCATTGGTCAGTGGCAAGTTTGCAAGTGCACTATTACGACGTAGAACCTCCATAGTGGAAAATTCGTTTACCGACCCATCCGGTTGTAAGCACTCGGCTAGCTCAAGCATCGGGCCGAGGAGGGGTCTAACCATCGACGGCCCCGTCCGCTCACCGTTGCTCTTGGGCGTCGCGGCATCCTTGTCCAGCAAATCCATTGCGTAATATGCCTCGAAGAAGGCGCCTCGCTTGGCAGCCAGCTTGTGCTCAAGCGCGAGCGTTTTGTATCCGCGCGCGTCATCTCTCCAGGCCGCGTAGGATGATTGTGCAGCCATTACCAGTGCGCACTCCGCTTCCTTTCGGATTTTCTCTGCGGTACTGACTTTGGTATCGCCGATAAAGATACGAACGGTACCGCCGTTCTTCTCCGTACGTGAATGTTGGGGAACGCCGGTTTTGGGCTGAGTTCGACCTTCAATGTCTGCATCCCAAATCTTGTTGATGAGGTCAACGATGCGCTGCTGACTACGATGGTTCATCTGCAGTGCGGGGCGGGCCCAGCCCTCGGGTACATGTGAGGGGGAGGTCGTCGTGACCATCAGGATAGATGCGCTGTCGATGATCGCCCAATAGTCCGAGCGTAATCTGACTGGGGCGGTTCTGTGTGAGCTCGAACAGTGCGTCCAGCACTTTCTTCATCGTGTCTTGTGACTCATCTATGAGAATCAGAGGGTGCCTATCCTCCAGAATGCGCTGTAGCGTTGGGCGCTCACGAATTAGCCACGCGGTCGCTTCCAAAACCTCTGCGTGTGACAACGCACCTGGTCCGTAGGTGTTGCGGTCCGGATGGTAGATGAACGCATTGGTGCCGCGGATTTCATCAGCTTGCGTCTCAATTTCGGCGTACTTCCTCCGGTCGGTGTCCGACTCTCCCCTTACCTTGCCAGCTGCATAGGCCTTGGCCTCTTCGAGTTTCTCGGCACAGCGTGCCAGCAACGCATCTTTGATGTCTTCGTCGAAGCCTTTGATGAGTTCCCAGCAGAAAGAGTGAATGGTTGAAACCGCCGTCAGATAGTTCTCACCTAATCGACTAGTGACAACTGCTGTTGCGTTTTTGGTGTAGGTAATGACACGAACAGACTGGCCCCGAGAGCGAAGTTGCTGCGCATATTGGCTTCCTGCTTCGTGCTGAACCACGCCGGTAATTCTGCGCAAGACTTCAACCAACGTTCGAGTTTTCCCCGAACCCGCGCCAGCAAAGAGGAAGAAGCTGCGGGGAGGGACCGCAGTGATGTAGCCGCAGATGTCTTCTACGATATGAGCATCACGCTCGTTTCCCAGTGATTGCAGTTCTGAGCTCAAGGGTCTCTCCTGCCGTGACGTTTAGCTGGCTGCCTAGCCAAGTTAGTGCGTCATTGATGTAGGCGGGACATTGCAAATCTTGACCGGCGTTCAGTCGTTCGAACAAGGTTGCTGCAAAGTCACCCTTGCTGAAGTTCCCGCGCAGCATCGTATGGAGTTCCTTGAGCAGATCGGTATGGTCAGGGTTGTCGAGTACAATACCAATCACTTTCGCCAGTGTTCCGCGATGAACCTCTTTTTGCCTGTGACAGGATCCGTCTCTTTATCTAACGCTTTGAACCAATCGGTGTTGGAGAGAACGAGGGAATCCTCAAACGAGCTGGGCCATTGTTCGCTTACGGCTGCAATGGGAAGCTGCCAAGCGAATCGTACTTTGGCGCCCGAGTCGGCGGTCCATTCCAGGTCGGCTGGGGTGGGTTTACCGTACGCTTGGAAATTGGTCAGCTTCGGGTGCCAGGAACTCAATGTGTCGTTCCCACATTCAAGTTCTGCTTGCCCTGCAATGTGCACCGCCGCTCGCACTATGCGGCCCTTTGCATTCTTGGTTGGCACCACGGGGTCCAAGTCGGTGATAACGATAGCTGGTATCCCCAACCTTTCCACCAATGGTCTCAGGC
Source organism: Pseudomonas poae (assembly GCA_004000515.1). GTDB lineage: Bacteria > Pseudomonadota > Gammaproteobacteria > Pseudomonadales > Pseudomonadaceae > Aquipseudomonas > Aquipseudomonas cremoris. The sequence continues at coordinate 6,518,062 of CP034537.1, read as the reverse complement.
GGTGTGCGTGACTGCCTCCAATGTCAAGAAAGGACACGTATTTCTTGGCAAGTTTGGGGAAGTCTCGTTCAATAAAAAGCGGTACCAGCATCCGCTCAGCAGTGCCCTCTACGAAAATGGCCGCATCAGCAAAAAGAAGGTCTGTGTGTTGGACCTGAAAGTAACGCTCGGCGAATGTCCTGGTTTGAGTGTCTTCACCAAAGGCATCTCCAAGATTGACTACCTCGGTGCTGGGTTTTGTACCAGCACCAGTCCTGCTACCCGCTTCACATATCTCAGGCGGGTAAAGCTGTCCCCATGGGCCATATGGCTGGAGTGCGTGCTGATCAGCAACTGGCTACGGAGGTTGCTATGTACCGCTTCCTTTGGACGAATGAGGTCGTGAGCGTTTGATGAGAAGTTGCGTTGAACCTGAACGTGTAAATGGGCCTCGGGCTCCTCAATCATCACAAGATGAACTGCTGCCGGGGTGCCTTGAGGAGGGGTGAGGCGTGCGGTACGAAAAGACACGAGCATGAAGCTCAGCGATTGCAAGTTTTGATAGCCAAGGCCGATAGAGTGCTCAGGAAGGGACTCGTCGACGGAAGTTTCGTCCAGGCTGTACTGAACGGCCGTGCTATGGGCAAGGAGATCGGCTGTCTGAATTCTGGTACGAAAGTGAAACTGTTGCGGATCATGTAGGCCTGGATACCCCAAAATCTCTACATCTTCCATCGCTGGTTTGAGCGCCTTGTAAATCGATTTGTCGAGGTCGGCTTGCGCATTTGCGATAGCCTTCACCAAGTCTTCTCTATGTCCGTGCCCGGATGGCGCAACATTCAGGTGCTGTCGAGCGAATTTCAATAGTTGGCTGGAGAATAAGCCAGGGCGGGTGTTTGCGGACTCGGATCGTACCTCATCCTCCTCGGTGCCAAGTCCTCGTTGAGCTGGGACGAAGTCCACTCGAATGAGCTTTCGTAAGAATTGCAACTCGACAGGTTGCGGGTTTGGCGGCAACTCCTGCAAGTCGCGGCGTTTATTGTCTGATAGAGGACCCTTCAAAGGATCCAGGCGATAAGCAGCGATACGACGCAGGTCCGTTGAGTGTCTGAGCCAGTAGTCAATTAAGTCCATCGGCCAGGCGTGACCATCCTTTGGAAGGTCTCGTACGGGAGAGCGTGCCTCGCGGTAGCGCCAAGCCAGCTTGCGAAGCTCGTTGGCATCTGCTGCGGGTTCGAGCCGAACCCTTACTCCAACCGCGCCACCCGACCACTTCAGTGAAGTGATGAAGGGAGCAACGTGGTTGTACGCACCTTCCTTTGCATCGAACCAAAGGTCGATGAATGGCATGCAAGCCTGGAGCTGTCGATACTGTTCCTGCCATTTCTCGGCATCGCTAGAGTCCGTTGTTGGGTCGTCTTCGAGCGCCTCCCAGAGTTGGCCCAATTCGCGCAACTTCGCCCACTGCGAGAGACTGATGTCGAAGGCGCGAATGCCAGGCGACTCGCCCAGAAAGTTACGAAGGACAGTGAGAAGGGAGGTTTTGCCGCTGTTGTTGGCGCCAACCAGAATTGTGGTGGTCTCATCAAGCTCGAGACGGGTTTTTGCGAGTCGGCGGAAGTTGGAAGCCTCGACGCAAGCTAGTCGAATCGGTGCGGTGCTGGGAGGTACAACGGCTTTGTTGGATGGTACCGCGGTCGCGCTTGGTGTGGGACTGGCGGTTGAATTGACGTGGGGGGACGGAACAGAAAACCCTTGCGTAGCCATAGTGCCTCCGTGCGGCAGCCTTGTTAGTCGACGGCGAATTTTGTTGTCGTGACTAGGCCCTTAGCATTGAAAACGAGAGCTCAGAAAAATGAGCATACTGGGAGAAAACCTCGCTGACCATCTACGTTTCCACCTTCAACGGATGACCATAGACCGGCGCCCACAGGGCACAACCATTTCGGCTGCGCTTGGAGCGCAGCCGACGGCTGTGCTCGCCCTGTCCGCACAACTCACTCCTTCTGAGCGCGAAGCCCATGTTGGTATCCCACAACGCCTACTTATCAGGTATAAGCGGTCATGGGTCATCTCCTTTTCTGGTTGACGCGAAGACGCCGGGGCCGAGTGACCCACGGGGCAGACGGCGTTCAAGGTGCGGAGAGGAACAAGGCGCTGGAGGCAGTACGCCTCCAGCGGGGGACAGGGAAACCACCTGTGGCTGTCGCAGGGACGTGGCCGTCGTCAAAGCCTGTCGCTGGAGCAGATCGCACCCGACCTGTTTCGTGGTTGGGGCCGGAATTTTTCGGCGTACATCCGTACACAAAAGGAACCCTTTTTTTTCACCGGTGGGTACCGGGGCGAACACCGTCGTCCCCGAAGGGTCTCCTGGCATCTCGCGGGCAAGGCGCCAGGAGACCCTTCGGGCCGGACGTAGAGAGTGCCGATCAGCAGACCGTGTATCCGGCCGGGCAGCAAAGCACCTTCATCCTCCCGGCTACACGAATTGCAGGGGAGGTACATGCCATTGCAGAAGGCGGGGACATGCTTGGGACGCCCCGCGGGTAGCGAGGCCATGCCTGGCAACCGCTGGAAAACGCGGCTGGGGCAGGACGTGTCTGGCAGGCGTCAGGAAGCCCTGGGAGCGGTCCGCCGCTTGCGCGGAGCGGCTCGCTTGCCACCGGACGATTCGATCGCTACGGTGCCTTTACAGTCGGGATAACGGTTGCACGACCAAAAGGGACCGGTTTTGCCGGTTCGCTGGCGTGTAGCTCCGCCGCACAGAGGGCAGACAGGGCCTTCCGGGATCCGTATAGACAGGGTGGTTCCGCTGTACTGCTGGATCAGTTGAGTGATCCAGGCCGACTGTTTCGCAATGAAGATGTCCAGGGTCAACTGCCCGGATTCAATCATGTCCAGTGCCTGTTCCCAGATAGCGGTCGTGCCCGGGTCGGCGATGGCCGCGGGAACAGCGTCGATCAGGGTGAAAGCCGCCTCGGAGGCGCGGACGGATCGACCTTTTTGATCAGGTAGCTTCGGCCCAGCAGGCCGTTGATGATGTTTGCGCGGGTGGCCTCGGTGCCGATGCCCGTGGTTTCCTTCAACTTTTGCTTCAGGCGTGGGTCTGTCACCAGTTTGGCGACACCCTTCATGGCTTTGATCAACTCACCCTGCGTGAACGGCTTGGGCGGCAGTGTTTTCAGCGCTTTCAGATCGACAGAGCTGACTTGGCAATGTGTACCCTCGGATAGCGGCGGCAGGATCTGGCTGCGTTGGGCGGGCTCATCGTCCGCACCGTCGGGTATGTCCGGCCCGCTGTTGATTAGCGCCCGTTGCCATCCCAGGACGGCAACCTGCTTACCCGTCGCCTGCAGTGTCTGGCCGCCGGCTGACAACGTGGCGACTGTTCTGTCGAATTCATGGTGAGGTAGAAATTGCGCCAGGTAATGCGAACGGATGAGCCCATAAACGGCCCGCTGCTTCTCCGACATGGCAGAAAGGTTGGTCGGTTCCAGCGTGGGAATGATGCCATGGTGAGCAGTGACTTTCGCATCGTTCCAGGCGCGTGAGCGTTGGGTGCGGTCGAGTTGGTCGAACAATGGGTGCAGGCCGGGATCGCTGGCAAGCATGGCGTCGAGCACTGTCGGCACTTCGGCCAACATGCTCTCCGGCAGGTAGCCTGAATCCGAACGGGGGTAGGTGGTCGCCTTGTACGTCTCGTACAGCGATTGCGCGATGTCCAGTGTCTCCTGAACGTCAAGACCAAACTGGCGCGAGCAGACCTCCTGCAGCGTGCCGAGGTCGAACGGGAGAGGCGCGGCTTCACGAACTCGCTCGGTTTCAACGGACAATACCTGCGCCTCGCGAGTGCTGCCGATCCGGCCTGCTGCCTGCTGGGCAGTTCGTTGGTCCAGGCACCGACCTGCAGCATCGGTGGTGGCATCGGGCGGAATCCAGTTCGCGGCGAAAGAATTGCTGGCGTGCGATAGCTGCAATTCGACGGACCAAAACGGAACAGATACGAACCGGGCGATCTCGCGGTCACGGTCGACCACAAGACGCAGCGTGGGCGTCTGCACACGACCGACTGAGAGGACGCCCTGGTAGCCAGCTTGGCGGCCAAGCAGAGTGAACAACCGGCTGAGGTTCATGCCGATCAACCAATCGGCGCGAGAGCGGGCGAGTGCCGAGTAATACAGCGGCAGGGTCTCATTTGAAGGCTTGAGCGCGTCCAGTGCCTTGCGAATGGAGGCATCATTCAGTGCCGACAGCCACAGCCGTTGAATGGACCCACGGTAGCCGCACAGCTCGATCATCTCGCGAGCGATCATCTCGCCTTCGCGATCGGCATCGGTGGCAATCACCAGCTCGGTGGCCTGGCCGAGCAACTGTTTGACGACCTTGAATTGCGCAGCAGTGGAGGCCTTGACCTCGCTGCGCCAGCGCTCGGGAATAATGGGAAGCTGTTCAATGGACCAGCGCTTGTACTGCTCACCGTAGGCTTCCGGTGGTGCGGCTTCGATCAGGTGACCGATGCACCAGGTCACGACAATTCCTGGTCCGTTGTAGCAGCCAGCTCCGCGTTGTTTCGCACCCATCACACGTGCAATGTCTTTGCCTTGCGAAGGCTTCTCGCACAGATATACGCGCATGCAGCCTCCCGGAGTTGGCGTGGTGTTCATTGAATGAGCACCAGCATGTCCGGGGAGACCGCGCGAGACAGCAAACAAGGTGGATCCGATAATGACCGGCTTGTTGTCGCTGGGAGGCAATATTGCGCCAGTTGAGTCTCGGGTAGTTCAGGAGATCAGAGCAGGCGCTTCGTTTTGGGCGCGCGCGTGGAGCGCAGTGGAGGTCCATGGCGCTATACCAAGTATAGAGGTGTTTGACAGAGGTCGGTGCTTTGCAGGTCGGCAGGCTCTGGCGCATTGAGGGCGATCATCGACTGCTACAGCCGCCCTCGGATCAGACATCCGGTTCTTCACGCCACTTCAGATAGTCACCCACACGAAAGAAGCCAGCAGCGGTCGCATTGCGCTCAAGTGTCCACGCAGTCTCGCCGGCACGGATCAGCACCTGTAGGTCTTCGGAGAAGTGCGCCGTCGAGTCGGCACGAGAGCCCCCTTGACGACCGTCGGGCTGGTCGGCGTCTTTGAGGTCGCCGTCTTCAAATTTATCATCACCAGAGTACTCCTGGTCGTCAGCCTCCCAGGGCTTTGCGGTCCACAGGGCATGAAGCTGGTCATCGCTCAGATCCTCGCGCAGCAAGTAGCACAGTGCGTCAGGATCGACCTCTTCGACCTGTACATGGAACAGCGTGGCAAATCGCTGCCGTGCAGCCTCTTCGGCCTCGGTCTGGGCTTTCTCATAGGCATCGATCTCGGTCCAATACGCGATCATTGATGCCGGCGATTACCGGGTTTGTCGAAAACCTAACCGTGCCACTGCTCATCCGTATTCAGCGTGAGCGGGTGTGATTAGACCGGAGTAAGCGGCGTGTGATGGAGTTCTCAGGAGGTTCAAACGTGTCGTGAGATGGCACGTCGGGAGCACTGTCATGTACCGCGGACTGCGACCTCAGTGGACGTCAGTGGAGCTATTTGACATGATCCAGACCCAAGCGGGTGGGTGCAAAGTGGCGAGACAGCGAGTGATGGCCATTAAGCTGCCCCCCTGATAAGCCGAAGAAAGACACTATGCAATGGGTCAAGTGTTAGTGGCGATTTGCAACGAGAGTGAGGTGATGGCGAAGACGCTGACCGATGCATACCTAGTGCTGCTGTTAGCGGCGACCATCCACGGTACGGATGCCGCCGTGCGTGATACAGCGAAGCGCTGTGCCAAAACGCTGCCGAGAAGCAAGCGGCATGTGATGTACCAGATAGTGGACAGCAAGGAGCCGCTCAGGCTTGTGTTCCACATCGCGGAGAATCTGGACTGATGTAGCAAGCGAGGAGAGTCTGCAAGAGTAGGAAGCCATGAGGCCGCGAATGGAGGCCGTAGGTTGGTTCTCCGGGAGCTTCTCCATGTGCCGCGAACTGTGGATCTCAGGGGAACTCCATGGACGCTGGCTGTTGTCCGGTGAGCGACTGGTGGTTGGCGCAATCGCTCAGCGGGAAAGGTGCACGCAGGGCGGGGATGATCACTCGTTCTCGGCTGGCTCCGCCGCAGCGGGCTTGGCCCCGAGCACGACAGACTCAATGCGATAAGGCAGGATGCCAGCGCGGCGGGCTTCGATCTTGAAGGTCACACGCTCGTTTTCGTCCGCATCCTCCCAATCGTCTTTCACCGCCCGACCTTCGACCAAGACGCGCATGCCCTTTTGGTACAGCGCGGCCCAGCGTTCGGCGTCGCGATGCCAGATTTCGACCGGCGCCCAGAACCCACCGCGATCTTCAAAGCCCTCCTTGGTAGGCACGGGATTGTCGAAGTAGACATTCAGGCGCAACAGCCTGCGCGGCTCATTGTTGCCGTTCGGAAACTCGCGGAATTCTGGCGCCGAACCGATGTTGCCCTCACCGTAGAAATGCGTGCTCATGAGTGTGACTCCTTGGGGTTGGTGGCGTGGACACGCCGTTGGTAAGCCCCTCGGCATGGGCCAACTTGCTGGCACACTCCGAGGTTTGGCGGGCGATACTGTGAGTGAGGCTGATCTGCAGGTTCAGCACGATGCGCTGCACCTCGATGGCGAAGAGGTCGTCGATCAGCGATGCCGGTGTGCCGGGGCTGGCAAGCAGCTCCTCCCACAAAGCAGTACCCATGCGCGAACGATCGAGGTTGCGCCAACGCAGAAAGGTCGTGCCCGCGCCAGTGGTTTGCTGGGCCAGTTGCACGGCAAGCAGGTTGAAGGGGTGGCTGCGGGCCTGCGACAGCACCTTGCGCTGCGCCAGTCCGATCAGATCGTCCCGCAGTGCTTGGCACTGGCTGGCCCAGGTCGCAAGCTCCCCATTACCTTTAAAAGGCTTTAAAAGGCCTTTTAGGTAGCCTGCGTGTTCCAGCCTCTGGAAGTCAGCCTGTTCCAGTGCCAAGAAGCGGTTGGATGCGGTCATTCTGGGTGGTCCTCGCCGTCCAACGACACGGAAGAGTCGTCGCCCAGAGGCACCCCGTCAGATACGGCTGGCTCAGCCGCGTCGGGTTCACCGGCTGGCGCAACGTCGGAGGTAGTTGACCGGGTTGGCGCCGATGCCAAAGGGGCGCGACGGATGAGCGGTGGCGCAAAGCGTGAACGGCGTGTGCCATCGAGCACGTCCTGCGGTAGTTCACCGTATTTCTCCAAGGCGGCACGCGCCGCGGCATTGTTGGCAGCGAAGTCGTCGCGCTGGGTACCGGAGTAGCGGTACTGCTGCGCCAGGCTGAAAAGGCTGCGCAGCGCATGCGCGCCTTCATTGAGCCAGCGTTCTAGGGTGCTGCGGTCGATTAGGGCGGTGTGGTGCGCCAAGATCAGACGCCGGGCTAGGTCGTCGTAGTCGGCCAGCAGATAGACCGCCATGAAGCCGAGCTGCGAGGCCACGAACAGCGGCAGCTTTACTGGCTGGACGTTGAGGTTCTCGCCCAGGCTGAGTGCGGCCGGTACATCGGCCAGCGCCTGATCAACCTGTTCGCGCAGGGTCTGGAGTTGTGCCTTGGTGGTGCTGAGCTTGTCTTCGATGCGCAGCATCCACCAGTCGGAGTAGGGGTCGTCTTGCTCAGAACCTCGCTTGAGCTTGGTCATGATGGCGACAAAGCCGTTGAGCCCGACAATGCCGGGCTTGCCCTCGGAGGGCGTACGTCCGTGCCAGATACGGGACGCATGATGGGTGTGCAGCGTCAGCGACATCGCGCTGCGCAGCGAGCCAAGGTTCAACTGCAGGGAAGATTCGAGTTCGGTGGCCATCGTGACGACTCTCGCTGAGGAAACGAGTCGCCAGCATCGGCATTGGCCGGAAGGGTGTCAGTCATCAAACCGCACCGCCTGAACGCCTGTTTGTGAATTCACACTGCCGCAGTGAAATCTTGCACCTCGCTGCGGATGAGAGGGTTGCGTGAGGCGTTCTACGTTTGTTGCCCGCCACCGTTGCCGGAAGGCAGTGTGTTCAACTATACCAGTGGTATAGGCGACAGTGGCCTTCGGTGGACTCTTCAGGCGGATGACCTGGGGCTGGAGGTGATGCGTTGCCGGAAGGCAGTCTGTTCAACTATACCAGTGGTATAGGCGACGGTGGCCTTCGGTGGACTCTTCAGGCGGATGACCCCGGGACTGGAGGTGATGCATTGCAAGGAAGGCAGTGTGTTCAACTATACCAGTGGTATAGGCGACCATGGACATCGTTGGACTTGCTTGCGGAGATATGGGACAAACCCTGATGTTGAGCATTGCAAAACGCCATTGATAGCACGTGAGCGCTGCTTTCACCTGCCGAGCAGTGAGCGTAGCCGTGCGAGGTTCTCTCGGGCGACTTCTGGGCCGACAGCCTGCATTGGCTGCGGCTGCGGCTGTGGGGGCGGGCTTACCGGGGGCTGGATTTTTCCTGGCCGGTCCATGCGCGAAATTCACCCTTCATGGCGTTCTGAATGATGCCAAACAGGTAGCCCGCAGGGTTACGCACCGAGCTTGCCCGACAACGTGCATCCCATTCGTCGATGATGGCCTGGTGCAACTCGGCATCCACGGGCTGCAGTGCGGTCAGCGCGCCTGATTGCTGCTCTGCTTTGAGTGTCATGAAGCGTTCGGGTAGGCGAAGTTTTCCCCGCTCGCGCGGTACTGTACGTACTTCTTTTAGTTCTTTTTCTTTACGTACAGTACTATCGGTCTTCGGAATCCGAAGCGAGCCGGTTTTATTGGGTTTTGCGCCTGCTTCGGATTCCGAAATCGGGGGCAGGATTCCGAAGTAAGTCTTTGAGGCCTTCTTCGGATTCGTGGTCATCCCCAGGTTGTGGATAACTTTTCTCCTCGGTCCAGCCTTGTGCCGCCAGCCGTTGTGATAACACCTGGAGCCTGCTCGGCAGTACCCGCGCCCTGAGCAGGGGGTCGTCGCCCATTTCTTTGAGGGTGTGCACACCGACGCGCTGGACAGATTTGCTGGCGTGATTCAATGACTGGCTGACCAGACCCAGATAGTCCGGGTCCAGCTGAATGGCTTCATAGGGCGTCAGAGGCTCGTCGTGCAGCACATAGAGGTTGCCCTGTATTCGTCCTGTTTTCGGATCACGACGGCGTCTCACCAGACTGATCCAGCGCGTCAGGCGCAGCAGCGTTAGCGCGCGGGCGACGGTCTCATGGGATGCGCGCGCCGTACACGGCATTGAAGCCAGATAGGGGCAGAGCTGGTCGTAGGAGGGAAAAGCAGTGATCCCGTCGTCGTTGAGCAGCAGACGAAAGACCTGCCAGGCGTTTCGTTCAAGCGGAGTCAGACGGTAATCCAATAGCAAGGCACGGGGCACGCTGGCATGACGATTGCCGCTGAAGATGAATCCATCAGAGTGAGTGGGTACCGGTGTCGCGTCCGGGGGCGGTTGCATGTGCTGCAGTGCCCGGTCGAACAGTTCTCCCAGCGATATGGGACCGTGTGAATGACGTGGACTGTCCATCAAACCAGCCCTGCATCAATCCACCCTTGGATAGCGCTCCAGATCACTGAGATGGGCAGGCCCGTGGGTTCTGCAAGATCGGCTGTAATCGCAAGCATTGCCATGTCGTCGGTCAGTGCAGTGCCACGCTCTTTTATGGTTTTAGACCAGCGATACCACAGATCGGAATCCTGAGCCTCTGTCAGGACCGGATGCCGACCCTTACGTTTTGGGAGTCCGATGACGTCGCGCCTGAGGGCGATCTCCTGGTGGGTCAAACCGTAGAACTTGCTGATGAGTTCTGTGCTCGCGCCCAGTCGCAGGAGTCGGTCGATCTCCTCGATTTCCCGTGCGAGATCCTCCACCTGGCTCAGGAGACGTCGAAGCACTTCCGGGTTCACGCTCACGGAGCACCATGAGACGGTGGCGTTGGCCAGGAGGCTGGCCATGGCCGGATGCTTGAGTGCATCCAGAGCAGCATCGTCGAATCCCATGGACTTGGCCCGGCGCAACTGGCCATTGCGCAAATCGTGGAGCGCTTGCGCGATGACGGCCTGATTGAGCGGATGCGGTTCGGGCATGGCGGCCGCCCTCATGATCCGTTCATGGCGGTATCGCCATCAGTGATGTCGGCCTTGATGTCCAGCAACCGCCGGGCAAGTCTCAATAAGCGGAAAAGCTTCACCAGACTCGTATCGCTCAATCGAGCGGCATGTTGTGATGACGGGGTGCGTTCCAACCCCAGCAGAAGAGCGCCCAAATCTCCAGGCATTCGTAAAGGCGGAGTCCCGTCCGGCTGGTAGGGAGCGCTCAGGCTATGCAGCAGTAGTAATGCACCACGGAGATTTGGGGGCGTGTCCGCATCGCCAGATGTTCCCGCGCATGTGAAGCCTATGCCCTCGTCGCAAGCGACAATGGCATCTTTCAGACCCGCTTCGGTGGCGATCTCATGCGCGAATTGAGCGATGTGGATGCGCAGTCGATCGGGCGTGTCGAGGCTGGGGTCGATGTACCAGACATCCGAGATGGGATAGAGACCTCCAGCCTGAACAGGGATGGCCTGTAGTACGTTATTTCCGAAATCGGGTGGTGTCTCGCCGACATGGTCGGTCACCAATCGTTGGATCGACTGTAGGCGCTCGGTGGTCTCGGCAGGCGAAACGATATGTTCCTCAATCAAGACCGAGCGATCGTCCTTTTTCTGTTGATCCTCATTCGCGTCGGCCGGAGGGCGTGTTGCCGATCCACCTGGTAGCGTATGGGGCTCGCTTGCAGATGTTCGGGGTGTCTCCGTCGTCCGCGGTGTGGATGCTGACGGCGGCGGTGCGGTCGTCGATGGCAATGTAGGCTGGCGCGTGGGTGCCTGTCCGGTCGTCGCCGTGCTGGACGTGTTGTTGGGGTCACTATTTAGCAGTTGCCAGCGCTTCTCGGAATCGGTGATTTCGAATGCCAACGTGTCATAGTCCACCCCGAGCAAGTCGGCCATTTGACCGATCAGCTCATCCTGTACTCGCTGCGCCGCAAAGCTCCCAGGGGAGTCAAATACCATCAGCACGTCCTGGAACAGCGTCGCAAAATCAATGCTTAAACTGTTCGTGGTCACGCGCGCATCCCAGATCCGGGAACCGGCTCTACGCAGGCTGGTCAGTTGCTCGACTTGGGGGCGTCCCAGGCCGGCATAGAGCACGTTCGGTATCGCTGGCAGCAGGAACTGGATGGCCTCCTGCATGCGGCTGATGTGGGGCTGAGGCACGGGGTAGCCGTCAGCCTTGAGACGTCGGGCAAGCTCTGACTGCGACAGCGATTTACCATCCTCCTGTTTATAGAGCTCACGGACTTTTTCAACACCCAGGGCACGTTCGATAAACGACAGGCCACCGTGAAGTTCGTTTTCTGCGAGATGTCCCGTCAGGGCGACGATCTCACCGCGCTCCGGCCATGGGCGGAACAGGCAGCCGATACGGAAGAATCGTTCGTCTTTGCTCTCACTCCACAGATCGCGCAGTATCGCCAGGCGCGTGTTGCCGCCGTTACGAATGATGTAGTGATCGGCACCGGGGCGACGGGTGATCGGCGGCGGGGCATCCAGCCCACGCTGGCGGATGGACGCTTTGATCTCCTCGTACAGCGGATTGCGCGTCAGCCTCGGATCGAGCTCATAGGGGCGCAACTGGTCCAGCGTCACCATCATTGGAGTATCGGCGATCGGCTCCGTCAGGGTATCCGCAACGGGTCCGGAGCGTCCAAAACCGTCGCTCATCAGTTTATTGGCTATCTCTTGAGGGGAGGCATCAGTCATAGTCGGCCCCCTCCTGAGCAGGGTGCTCCGCCGTCATGGCGTGACGTTGTGCACGACGCAACATGGCGCGCGCATTGCGTTCTGCCCGGTGATCGCTGGCTGTCGCGCGGGTATAAATCGGCGGTAAGCCCGGCTTGACGAATTTGAGGTGCCCGCCAGGTGTTCGGGAGACATTCCAACCCTCGCTCAGGGCATGTTCAATCAGCGGAAGTAGTCGCTTGTGACCACGGGCTAATTCATGGGCGTTCGACATGAGAATGTCTTCCCTCACACTTCCCGGTGACCAGGGCGAACTGTTCCTGCCATTGCGGGCACAGTTCGCTGGCCAACCCGCGCACAATGTCCAGCGCGGCTGCCGCGACTCGGCCAGTGGGCCGTCGGTGCTCAACCCGATGGACCGGCAAACCACGCGTTGCCGCTCGGGGAAATGCCTCGATTGCGGGGATCTCGGTACGCAGGACGTGAACCCCTTCCTGATCTCGGAAGATCAAACGCAGTGTCTGCTGGATCAGCTTTGCATTGGCAGACACAGCAGGTACGCGGTTGAGCAGGAGATTAAGGTGCGGAGGGTTAATGCCCAGATGCCTATAGGGGCGATGTCTTCGATGAGCTGCAAAGTGCCTCGGCGCATTTCACGCGCGGCGAGGATTTCGGGGGTTACGGGCGAGACCGCCTGCTCGGAGGCCAGCACGGCCATCTCCAGCAGCACACTGCGAGCGCCTTGAGTATCGAGTAGCACTAGGTCGTAGTGCGGCCGAAACACCGGTAGCAGGTGCCGCAGTCGAAGTCGCCCATCCGGTGCATGAAGCAAGAGGGTATTCAACTGCCGATGCTCGTCATTGGACAGAATGACGTCCAGCCGGTCTATGACGGTGCGCGATACCAGGCGCGCAATGTCGCGTTCGTTGAATGCCAGCAGCTCATAGATCCCGTATGGAGCCCGACTTGCAAGCTCGTAGTAGGATGACAGCGTCGGCTGCATATCAAGATCAAGCAACAGAACCCTTAGGCCGGCATCGGCGATAAAGCCGCCGAGGTTCGCGGCTACGGTGGTTTTTCCTACGCCGCCTTTGGTCGAGATAACAGAGATCACCTGCATGGCTTGCTCCTCTTTGGCAAGGAATGGGGAGCTCAGTCAGACGCGTTCTTTAAGACGGTCAGTGATCCACTGGTCGATCTCAGCGGAGTCCCAGCCAACGGCACGGACGCCAAGTTTTATGGCTTTGGGGAATTGGCCCGCTTTCATGAGGCTGTAAAGATAGGCGCGCTTGAAGCCTGTCTTGGCCTCAACTTCAGGCCGGCGGAGAATGCGTCGCTCCGCTGGAGCCGAGTTCTGTTCAGACATAGCAGTCACTCCTTAATGCTCAGTGGCACTTCTCGGGTTGACCTGTATTGAATCGCTGCCACCCCTGAAGCACATCAAACAATAGGACTGTGCTGACCACCGTATTGATGCTCCGTCATCCAAACTAAGGCTGCGAGGCAAAGCACTGCGGCCAACGCTATCCGTGGAGCTGACACTGTTAAAAGGTTCGGCGTCTTGATAAATAGTCTGTCTGGCGGAGGCTCGCTGTTCAAATCATACGCGAGTGAACGCGGCATTTTTTGTCATGCGGGCGACAGAAAATGTCCGTCAGTAACGGTAGGTTGCGATTGACAAGCGCTACACGCTAGCGCGCTTGTGCATGAGCCGGTGCACACCAACTGAACTCAATGGCTATCCCCTTTATCTCGCGACGATGAAGGGGATATTTGGGTCGTGCTCCAGACAAAAACGTATGGAACTTAATGTGAGAGTCCTGAACTGAGGATGGGGTGATCATTCTTGCTCACGCATCGGTCATGCTTCCCCGATTTGTTGAGCTCTTTTCATGAAGCGCTCCAGCTCTGCTGAAATTGGCCTCTCCGGTACAACGATGAATGTTGCCGTGTCGGGGATATCGTCGATCACCTGCCGAACAATGACGTCAGGGTGGTTGTAAATGGAAAGCTGCGATTTCAACCCGATACCAATGCCATAGCCAGCGGCCACCAGCATCATCATGGGCTCATGACCAGAAACCTGTTCAGCAATGGTGGGAGAGGGCAGCGAGTCGTCCTCAAACCAATGATTAATGACATTGCGTCCTCCGGCGCAACGTTCAGGATGGCAAAGAATCAGGGGGTGCCGGAGTGCTTCCCCAAGAGGCACTTTATCCAGGGAAAGCAGCGGATGGTGAGTGGGAATAGCAATGGCAGGGCGTTCGGCCCAAACCCTTAACTTTGTGAAGCCATTGGTGGCGACTGTGCTGTCGACAGTGAAACCCGCATCTATCTCGTCGTGTAAGAGCGCTTTGTGCATCTCGTTGACTGTCATTTCACTGATTCTGATTTCCGTACTTGGCTCCTCCTCACGGCAGCGCGCGAGCAACCGTGTCAAGCGCGGTTGAGCCAAGCTGTCCGACAGACCGATGCGCAGCCGGCCGTGAAATCCCCGCGATGCTGACTGTACCCGGCTCTTGGCGCTATCTATGAAATCAAGGATTCGGCGAGCTTCCTCGCGAAACACTTCCCCCTGCCCAAGTAAGACGAATACGCCCTTTGGTACGATGGAATAACTGAACTCCCAGATGATGCTCCAGCTCTTTGATGGTGCGAGACAGAGGTGATGGTTCGATGTGGACTCTGGCAGACGCGCGTGCGAAGCTCTGTTCCTCTGCGACCACCAGAAAGTAATTCAAATGTCGGACTCTCATTCGACTTGCTCCTTTTACTCCATTGGTTGTTATTAATTGCCCTGATTGCTGGCAAAGCTTCCCTGCTCAGTGTGCGACGAAGCCCTATGATTGCCTCGGTAGGCTCACCTTCCGCAGGAGGAGCAGGTGTGAGCGAGTAGGCTAAGCAAAGAGATCCGAGAGCGATTGAGCAGCGGGCGTGACGCCGCGAAGCATCCATAGATGCAATGCTGCAGATAATATGAGTAAGGCTGTCCTGATCTTTGGGGTTCATACCGGCGGGTTTCGCTATCGCACACGGGGCGAGGTCCAGAATTGGCAGTCATGGGGGGCGTTATGGCAATTCGCAGTGATTTTTTCTGGAGGTGGGCTGATCCAAATCTCCATCATAGGATCCATGAAGAGATCCTTCACGATGGAAAGCACATCGATGTTCAAGTGCGGCTTTCCCGTACAGGGGATGCCAGATGTTTATCAGTGTGTATGGCCGTCAGGGGAGTCCGTTGTATGAAGAAGCTTTTGTTGCTCGCCCAAATGAGTCGATGACTGCAGCTATGGCCTGGGGGGGCGGGCTCAAATGATGGCTGACAGATAAATGCTGCAGGCCGATGTTCAAACAGTGATTCGAGCTGGCCTATGAGGATTTTGACGGGGATGACGCAGGGACTGAGCGCCACTAAAGCTCCACGACACCACCACATCCGAATCAGCCAAGCACCTCGACCGAGAATCATTGGCGCGGGTTTTGGGGACAGCACTGAGTCGTTATTTCTATGACAGCGACCTGCCCATCTACAATGCTATCCGTCACCGATGGACTACTTGCCGTAGCCCACGCTTGTTTAGAGCACTGTCAACCCCAACCCGCCGAGCAGCATGGATGCTTGCGTGCGGGAAATGATCGCCCCTTGAACAGTTTAGCATCGACTAAGCGAAGCCCATCAAGGCTGGCTTCCCGCAGATCGGCCTGATCGAAGCGGGCGTCATTAACCCGTGCCAGTGAAAGACTGCCTCCATTGACAAATACGGCCTTGCGAAAATCGCAGTGGCTTAGGTCAGCCTCAGCGAAGTCCAGGTTGTTTAACTCGCTCTTATAAAACGAAATGCCCGGCAAGCAGGCGCTGCGGAGTACGCAATCGTTGAATTGAAGCCCCAGCGAGGACACATCGATAAAGTTGGCACCGGTGAGCTTACACGCCTCGAAGCTGACATGTGCCAGCTTGCTACGCTGCCATTTGCTGTTGTTGAGGTCGCAGCGTTGGAATTTTGCATCGGTCAACGTAGCCGAGGCGAAAATTACCTGAGCTCCACGGCAGTTGAGCCACTGGGTGGCATCCAGCTTCGCGGCAGTGAGGTCGCTGTTGGCAAAAAGGCATCGCTCGAAGCGCGCACCACGCAAATCTAGACGCGATAGATCTTGCCCACTGAAATCGACGTTGGTGAATGCCAGCCGCCTATCCTGAGCCGCGATCAATGCGGCCAGGCCACATCTATCAAGCTCATCTTGGTCAACGCTGCAGTAGGCCTCTTCGTGATCCATAAATTTCCCGTAGCTGTATGTTGGTTTACGTCTATGAAGTGATGCACTCAGTCGATAATTTTGTCGAAGCATAGATATCTGGCAAGCCAGCTGTAGAATCGCACGGTAAAGCATTCAAACATCACAGGCCTGCCATGGCTGCCTTGCCAAAATGGCTTAGTCGGCAGGTGTATCTAAACGGCCCTAGCTTCCTAGAAAGAAAACGTCGGGCTGATGACAGGCGGCAATTCTATCCTGCACGATCGAGCGGTTCGTCGCCTCGGCGGTGCTCTTAAGTATGAGAGGTTTGAGGTGAATCGGGGAAGGACCGACGTGAGCGGAACTCCATATCCGTATCGTCTCACCCGACACCGGTAGGTTGTCGGCGTGCAGCCTGTATCACGCGGTGCTCCCGCAGCCCAAGGTGCCGGCTTCCTCCTATGCCGGATCATCGGCACCTCAATGATGTATTCCTTGGTAAACACAGTGAACACCGACAGCATTCTGTTCTGGATTCCTGGAGTGCCACTGTGGGCGCTTGCTGCGGTATGACGCCACCTCGCGAGTTCTGGAAGTGATACCGGCCCCTCCACGCAAATTCTCCTCATCGGGGCCCGCGGCAATGATCTCGACAACGCCATCTGGACTCCGGATTTTGGCGAAAACTTCCGCTTTTGTACGAAAGATCGCGATCTCGCGATTCCGAAAGAGATTCGCCTGGCTGCGGGGTAGTTCCCCCGCTTCACTGTGCGCACGTCCCGCGGGCTAAGTGATGGCTCGCGTGCGTCCAGTTTCCTGATCTTGCCCCTATCGCGACGCGCAGCAAGAATGTTGCACATCGAGATTGACGAATGTCTAGACAGTTGTTTATATTTCTGGTCAGTCGCATGCTTTTGGTAGCGAAAATAAAAATAAATTGAGAGGAGAAATCTATGAAGGCAGCTGTTTGGCGCGCTGGAGAAGAGCCCGCCATATCCATTGAAGAGGCCTCCCTATTGCCTCTCCGGTCTCGAGATGTCTGAATCGCCCCTGGTTTTCTAGACACTCTCCAAGCTCAGGAAATAGCGTTTCTCATACTCTACTGGAGACAGCTGCATAGCACTGCTGTGTCGGCGTTTAGGGTTATAGAACATCTCGATGTAATCGAAAATATCACTTCGGGCTTCTTCACGGGTTGTGTAGATCTTTCGTCGGATTCGCTCTCGCTTCAAAAGCTGGAAAAAGCTCTCGGCTACAGCATTGTCGTGGCAGTTTCCCCGCCGGCTCATGCTGCTGATTACATTGTTGGCCTTCAAAAAGCTTTTCCAATCCGAGCTACTGAACTGACTGCCTTGATCTGAGTGAATCATAACTTGCTGCTGAGGCTTGCGTCGCCAAACAGCCATCAACATCGCGTCGATAGCCAGGTCGCTGCACATCCTTGGCTTCATTGACCAACCAATTACTTGGCGTGAGAACAGATCCAGCACTACCGCGAGGTAGAGCCACCCTTCATAGGTGCGGATGTAAGTGATATCTGTCACCCAGACCTTGTTCGGCTCACTTACCTTGAACTGCCGCGCGAGGTGGTTGGGCGAGGCCACTGTTGGTTTTCCACCATAGAACCCTGGACGCCGCCGATAGCCCGTTTGAGAACGCAGCCCCTCCGCCTGCATCAAGCGCCTGACTCGATTTCGGCCGCATTCCTCTCCCAGCTCACGCAGGTCATCGTGAATTTTGCGGTAGCCGTATACACCTCCGCTTTCCAGCCAAGCGTGTTTGATCAAGCCAAGCAGACGTTGATCTTCTTTTGCTCGGGCAGATTGAGGCTCGGCCAGCCAGGCGTAATAGCCGCTGGGGTGCACCTTGAGGGTTTGGCAAAGGCGCCGCACCGGGTAATCAGTCGAGTGCTTCTTGATGAAGGCGTACTTCAGCCGCACTCCTTGGCAAAGTACGCGGCGGCCTTTTTTAAGATGTCTCGCTCTTCCGTCACGCGCTTGAGTTCAGCGCGTAGCTTGCGCAGTTCGGCCTGCTGATCGTCGTCTTGCTGACGCTGCTCTTGGGGCTTGCTGTAGACCTTGATCCAGGCGTAAAGACTGTGCACGGACATGCCCAGGCGCTGGGCGACATCGGCGACAGGTTTGCCTTTCTCGGTCACTTGCTTGACCGCTTCGATCTTGAATTCTTCGGGGTAACGCTGACGACTCATGGCACCTCCTATTTGGGCCTCATTATGAGGCTTGGAGGTGTCTACGAAACCAGGGGCGATTCAGCTGCGCCTGGTCGCCTGTGATGGACAGCTGCGGACGCGGGGAGATCGTCTCGATGTCGTTGAGGGGATAGAAATTCACGAACCGGACTTCGCTGGTCAGCATGCGGTTCTGCGTCTGCTCCAGCGTGCGGCCTTCGGGGATGGCGATCTCGCACAGTGTACGGTAGAAGTCCCAGAACTCGCGTGTCACAGGATCGGTGCCTGCTCCGGCTGTGCAGGCAAATAGCTGAGGAAGATCTCCTTGCCGGTGGAAAACTCTTCATAGCGTTGCTCCGCCGATTTGGCGAGCATGTCTTTGCGCTGCTGCAGCGTCAACGAATGGTTCAGCCCATCGCGGGTGAACGCGCCCCATGTCATACATGCTGTACAGTGGCAATGGCTTTCAGGCGCGGGTTCATTTTTGCGGCACTGATGGCAAAGCCGCCGCTACCACAAATGCCCAACACGCCAATGCGATTGCGGCCGATAAATTCCCGCGCACCGAGATAATCGACGGGGGCGCTGAATGCTTCCGAATACATTTCCGGTGCCACGAGATTGCGAGCTTGTCCTTCGCTTTCACCCCAATACGGCAGGTCGATTGCCAGCGTGGCAAAACCCTATTCCGCCAGTTTCTGGGCATAGAACATGGAGCTTTGCTCTTTGACCGCCCAGTCTTCTTCGGTGACTTCGCCGATCGGCCCCACCGGTTGCTCGATACTGGCGTTGTTGAACGCGAGGTCGATTCGACCGAACTTTGCTACCGCGAGTTCTACTGCATTCTTGACCTGTTCATTGCTGCGTACATCGCAAGCGAAAACGAGAGATTGGCCACCAATCTCCTGCGTGCCTTGTTCAGAGATGTCCACCAGGAAGACGATTGCGCCTTCTTGCGCAAAGACGACAGCGGTGGACCGCCCGATACCGCTCGTGGCGCCAGTGACAAACGCCACTTTCCCTGCAAACCGTTGGCTGTGCTGGATGTTCATAAAAATTCCATGTCGGTTGAAATGCGTGCAATAGCTGCCGCTAAAGCCACCACCAATCATCAAGAGCGGCGGGAAAGGAGTGCTTCGACTGTGTATGGAGTCGCACGCGATAGCAGTGCATGGCTCATATAAGAAGGGCCATCAATTCCGATAAATGGGGGTGGTTTTCATGTGTTTGTGAAAAACTAAGTAATTGAGAGGTGTCCGGTGAACGGTGAGAGGTGCTGCTACACCCATGGACCCTCGCCAGATCAGCGGCTGCTTATGCTCACTGGAAGTCTGTTTGACTCGCTGTACCAGGCCCAGCACAGCTCAGCATGGAATTATTTTCCCCTGGTTGTTGACAGGATGGTCGAACAAGTCCAGAATTGCGTCCATTCCTGAGATAGGAAAGCGGAAAACCCTTTGTTAATCAAACGGTTAGAGGCTAGATTAGAGTCTCGTTTCCCGCTCCATATTCAACAAAAACGCCGATCAGAGATGATCGGCGTTTTTGTTTGTGCGCGAAAATCCATGCTTATCCGTCGCTATCACGATGGCTGCAGTCCCATCCAAAGCCAGACGACGCTCTCGCCATCCACAGTCGGCATCAAAACGCCGTGCTCAATGACTTGCTTACTCTCCAACTTATATTCACACACCCAGGTACCCGGATACGGGCAGGGTTGACCGCTGTTCGCGCGCATGCCGCTGACCGTCCAGTGCCAGCGCACAACCCGGCCTTCATGGGCGGGGAGCCGTTCGTTCAACTGAACATCGCGTGCGACGAATCGGTTGTTTTCAACTTCCCAGCGTCCCGCGCGAGGCGCCGGTTCATGGGTATTGGCATAGCGGGCCGGCGCTGGTGCTGTTTGATCAAGATCACGCTGCCATGTCACCAGATCGTCTGTGGACGCCGCATCGAGGCCTGGCATGATCTCGCCCTGTTTGAAGGCTCGCCGGGTTTGCGCCTGCCCTGGAACCAGCCACCATCCGGCTTGAATGCAAGCGGTTCCCGCCGCCATGCGTATAGGCATCGGTGTAGAGGCTTTTGCAGAAGGCATGGGCAATGGAGCGATGAAGCGCGTTGCTGGCGTAGGCCAATCGCTGTCAGTGTCAAAGCGGGCCATCCAGCGCCGGCTGTCAGCGTCGGTAAAACGCTCGTTGGGGTCGCCGTCCCATTGGCCGAAGCCCAGCAATCCCAAGTCGTCGTTGCGGATCGGCTTGAGCAGTTTGTTCAAGAGCATGGGCAGTTCGGGCACGCCTTGTTCGACCGGATACAACTCTGGCTGATCGCCCAGTTCGATCCATTGGCCGCTCTGTAATTCGGTGATGCTGATGCGTGGGTGAGACAGCGCCGTACGTATTTGCTCGCGGGTCAGGTCAAGTTTTTCGCGCCAGTGGTCGGCGAGCAGGAAGGCCCAGGTGGGGGGCGGATGCCGCTGATCAGTTCGCCGCGCATGCTAAAGGCGTAGTCGATATCCAGGCCGTAGAAGCTGGGGGCTAATGCTCGCTCCCAAGTGGTGACGGCTGATCGCGTACCAAATTCGAGTGGGTTGGCCATGGCGAAGCCGCTGTAGACCTGATGCGCCTTGAGCAGATCGATGGTCTTGAGCACAAAACGGCGCCACGCTTCGCGGTTGTCCAGCCACCATTGCCAGCGGTAATAGAACGTAATTGAGGAGTACGCGGTGTCTCTTCCTTCGTATCTTTTGAACCATGTGCGCCAGAAATATCCTGCTGTCGTCGGTGACGAGGCATGATTTTTTCGTCGGTAAAATTAAAAACAAAGGATTCCTCGTCGGAACTCTTTCTGGCCTTTTCACGAAGATCTGGCAGGCGTGTAGAGCCATACGGGTGTGGACGCTCCGAAATTGGATGGGTGCCAACGGTGTAAGGTTTGCCAAGAAGTTGTTCGAAGGCTTCATGGATATCCACCATCAGCAGAGCTGCCTCTTTGTGGTTATCCGGGCCAGGGGGGAAATAGAAATTGATGAAAGGGCTGACGCTGTGTCGGGCATCGTCCGTACCCCAATCAGTGTTTGGCCATTCCTTGAGCTCTGCAATAAATTCATCACGCTCATCTTCATCAAACAAATTATGGGTAGTACTCACGTTCACCTCCTGTTTTTGGTGCCCTTGGATGTAGGGGGCTGTTTGTCATCCGTTTCAAAGCCAGTGCAATCTTCCGGAACGCGTAGCAAGGCCACTTTCTCCCTCCCAATCTTTTTTCGGCTGATTCCAGTTCTCGGCGTCATAAGCTCAGCGTATTGGTCTATTTGTGTTTGTTTTACCCAATCCCCTGGAAACTTGATCTCGACCGCCGCAAATACGTTTTCGATCTCAAAGGGCTCCTGACGGTATTCCACTACCACCAAATCCGGTGCCAGAGAGCTCGGGCGAGGCCAGAATGGCTGTATCGCGCTGCCAAACCGTTTGGGGCGAGTTGTTGGATCGCCAAGCAACGCTTTTTGGCTGCTGCGGTTGTAGTTCGGCTCGGCCTTGAGTGGGCTTCTCCATTCCAGCGCCTCGTCCACGGACTCAAAGAACAACGAGGCCGTGAACTGCTTGAGTGCAACCTCAATCGTGGTTTCCACTCTGTCGCCCGCGATCTTCTTGCGAATGCGGCGTGGCACCTTGATCGGCACCTGCAGGGCGACTGTGCAGACTTGGCTGATAGCTGGGCGAAAAGGTACTTTACGTTCGATGTATTCCTTGAAATTCACGTTCTCCTTCCCTCTTCGAGAAACCGTGCTGTTGCCACCCCGGTCTACTGCGGCAAACGTGGAACTTTTGCGGTCGATTTCACGCGTCATTGCTTCGATGGTGTCTTGAAGAACTTTTTTAATCTGCTTTCTTCGCTCGTTAATCTCTACGGCAAGCTGGGCCAGTTCGGCGGCAGTTTTGGCGTTTTCATAAGCCTGGTTTGCTCGGTAGGCCCGATAGGCTTTGTCGATAACGTGAGCGAGAGTTCGGGCAATGGGGATTACTGGCATCAGTCGAGGCCTTCGCTGTAATGGGCAAGAAAGTCATCAGGAAAAATGACCTTGGTCTCTACAGGTGGGGTCTCATCATCGAAAGCCATCAGATAGGGCTGCCAGGTTTCGGTGATTCGCTGATCGTCGCGCATGATTGCCTTGTGGGCCTGCACGGGTCTGGATGCCTCGGTAACAGTCCAGTCAGTTGCCCCTTGGGGGCAGGTGAGGCCTTCGCTGAGTAGGGTGGCGCCATCAGTGATGCGATATCGATAGCCCGCGAAAGCACGTTGATCGTTCTTCAGCAACGTGTAACGTCCCAGGAATGCTCCAAGTGGTGCGGCGGGGGATGGTGGGCTGCCGAGCGGGTTGCCCATACCGATTGCATCTGTGGTGACGGGGCCTTTGATCTTGATGGTCAGCCCATCAAGGGTAATGCCATCGCTATCAATCGTGATGCTGCCACCGGGGGCCCTCAGGACAATGCGTTCGCCCGATGAAACATCGAACACTGTCGTTTTTTGCTCAATGCGTTGCCCTGCGCACAGGGAGTAGCGGTTTTGGACTGATTGCTCGGCACTGCCTCCAATCTGGATATTATGGTCAGCGGCAATTTTATCATGCCGGTTGTTGGCAATTTCCTCGACGCGGTCCCCGCCGATGCTGGTGCGATGATTACGTCCCAGCGTCTCAATTCGGTCACGGCCCAGTTGCAGATGCTGATCCTGCACAATAGCAATGTGCTCATCGTTACCTACTCGCTTGCTGCGGTTGCGGCCGATTTCTACCTGCTCGTCGTGTTCGACCTTCTCGCTTCGGTCGTTACCCACGTAGTGAGTGTTGTTGTTCTTGATATGAACGTTCTTGTCTTTCTCGGCATGGATAAACACCTCCTGGTGGCCCAACTCATCCTCAAAACGCAGTTCATTGAAGCCATCACCCTTATGAGTGCGGCTTTTGATGGTCATCCGTGTCTTGTGCTTGGGCAGCTCATACGGCGGCAGATTGGTCTGGCGGTAGGTGCGGCCCGTGGCGATAGGCTGGTCAGGGTCGCCATCCAAAAAGCTGATGATCAGTTCCTGATTCACGCGCGGCACGGCCATGGCCCCCCACGTCGCGCCTGCCCAGCCTTGAGCGACACGGATCCAGCACGAACTCTGGTCGTTGTTTTTGTCCGAACGGTCCCACGGAAACTGCACCTTGACCCGGCCCCATTCATCGCAATAAATCTCCTCGCCGGGAGGCCCGACCACCGTGGCCATTTGCGGGCCGTCGATGCACGGTTTGTCACGCAGTGGCGCTTTCCAATCCGAGGTCCAGCGGATGGCGCTGGCTTTCAACGAGTAAGACGTACCAAGGCCACTGCCGAACGACTCTTCCTGCAAGCTGGTGTGCTGCTTGCCTTCGTGTCTGATGGCGATGGTTCGCCAGCGGTCATTGAAGTCTTCACGCGGATGCTCGTTGAGGTCGAACGCCAACCCGGGTTGCAGGCGCTCATCGTCGCCTTCCAGGTGCGCCAACTTGGCGTCGTTGCGCAGCGCGGCCAGGCGGGTTTTGGTGAAGGGCTTGCCGGCGATATCGCGCTTGTAACGGCCTGGGTAGTCGTAGCGTTCGTAGTCTTTGTGCTGGTTGTTCAGGTCCTGATCGCCAGTGGCAGTGTGCTGCTGGCTATAGCGCGGATGGGTGAAGGTGTAGTCGCGCTGCACCTGCACGGCGGTGCGCACTTGTTCGGTGTAGTGGAAGCGGTTCAGCGCCGGTTCCTTGGAGTCGCCGCCACCCATGGGCTGGTAGATCACCGGGCAATCGGTGTGGGTGCCGATGGTGCCGAGGCCGCCGACGCGGTCGGTGAGGATGAGGGTGTGGCCGTCGACGCGGTGTTCGAAGGTGTAGAGCAGGCCTTCCTCGGCGGCGAGGCGGGCGATGAAGTCGAGGTCGGTTTCGCCGGCCTGTACGCAGTATTCGCGAGGCTGATGCTCGAAGCAGATCTCGCTGCGGATGTCAGTCAGCTTTTGCTCGGCCAGCATGCTGGTGATGATGTCGGGCACGGTCTGGCCCTGGAAGATGCGCCAGTTGGAGCGCAGGTCGAAACGTTTCAGAGTCGGTTCAACTATGGCGGTGTAGCGAGTGCGGCGAAAGCCGGTGTCACCTTGCTGGAACAGGCTGACCAAACCGTGGACGTAGCGAACCGGGGTGTCATCGCGCCAGATCGTGAACACTGCCGCCAGGTCGAGCATGCGGTAGAAGTCGATGGCCTGGTGATGGCTGACGAGTTCGAGTTCCAGTTTGAACGGTTGGGATAGGCCTTCCTGAAGGGTAAATGAGACCACTTCGAAGGGATCGCCCCGTAGCGGTTCGAAGGTGTAACGCAGGTCGCTTTGACGGGGCATGAAACCTCCTTGTGGTGAGTTCGGCTCAGTTGATCAGCCAGCTGGCGTCGCCGTTTTCCAGGACGCCGCCGTGATCGGTGGTGTCCCCGATCCTTGCTACAGGTTGGCCTTCGATAATCATCAACGCTGAACCGCTGGAAATTACGGCTCCGCAACCGAGCGTGTCGCCAATACGGGCGACGGCTCGTCCGTTGACAGTGAAACTTCCTGATCCACTGGTGACAGTGACCGGTCCACACGATGGACAAGCATGGTCGTGACCGACCAATACGACGGCAGGCATATGGCCTCCTGATAGTTTTTTTACGTAGGGGTCAGAGCTTTAGAATTTTGTCCAGCGAGGCAAGCACCTCTTGGGTGATAGCGTTCAGGCGCAGGGTGTAGATCGTGTAAGCCGTGGCCAGTACGACGGCGGCCAGGGCCCACGGCGTCCACAGCGGCCACGTGCGTTTGATGCGGTAATTGCGCGGGGCGACGTTGGCCAGTGGGTTGGTCAGGCGATTTGGTGTTTCGCCGCGCAGGGGACGCAGCAGGCCGTGCAGTTGGGTGATGATTTTTGTACTTCGTCGTCGCCGTTGGTATGGGCGCCATATTTGCCCTTGAGACCGGAGACCAGGCACTGGTACATGAACTCCAGTACATGCTGGTACCGGGCCGCTTCGGGGATCATGTTGTTCATGACGGTAAAGAATTTTTCGCCACCCCACGTCTCTGCATGAAACTGACTGAGCAGTGAGCGTGCACTCCACGTGGAGGACTTGCCCCAGGCGGTGTTCATGACAACTTCATCCAATAACAGGCACAGGCTGTAGGAATAGGCCTTGAGCATGCCGTCGTCGTAGTCGAGTAGGCTGACTTCTTCCATGATTGTGGTGATCTGGTTGCTGACGCTGCGGTACAACGCAGGCACGTCCGCATGCTGGTCCAGGCGCCGTATTCGGATCACCAGGCCGATCAAGGGCGTGGCGGCATCGCACAGCGGGTTCCACGCCACACCGCGCATGACGAACTCGGGATCTGCGAGCAGCAGTTCAGGCTTGGTGTCAGTAGATGTCGGTTCAGGGGTGTTGTCGGGTAAAGCGGCAGGTGTTGGTTGTGTGTGGGTGGTTCCGTTCGATAGGGCGTCACTCATCGCGTGCACTCATCTGTTTATGCCTGTCCTGCAGGGAAATTCGCTGCTGGCGTCACTCTAGGCAAACAAGATTTGGCACTTCAATAGAGGGTGGGTGATCAAGAGTCGTCCTACAATTGCTGGTGCAATAGGCTGTCAGTTTTGACTGTCTTCGGCGGGCGTTTCGTTTTCCTCCCCACATGCTCGGGCCAGACGCAACGTCGCCTCGCGGATTTCATCCTGGTTGAGTGAGGCGAATCCCAGGCGCAGCGCATTTTCCGGCTGATCCATCGGTGAGAATTGCCGACCGCTGCGCACGACCAACCCGTGCCCAACGGCCGCGCTCACCATTGAATCAACATTGATTTCGTCGTCGAAGCGTACCCACAGCGCCAGGCCGCCTTCCGGTTCCCGCACCTTGATCCGATCGCCAAATGCCTCATGCAAGCAACCCTGCAAGGTTTCGCGACGGGCGCGGTATTCCTTCGAGACTCGGCGCAGATGTTTCTTGAGTTCGCCGTCGTTGATCAGGTCGGCGAGCATCTTCTGCGCCACTGCATCGGCATCGCCCAGCATCAGCGCGGCGTTGCTGTGCAGGGCCTCAACCACCTGCGCGGGGGCAACCACATAACTGCAGCGAAACGTTGAGCCGAGCGCCTTGGATAATGAACCCACATAGATCACATGGCGCTGCGCGCGGTCGCTGGCCAGGGGCAGGTAGGGCCGCCCGTTGAAGTGATATTCGTGGTCGTAATCTTCTTCGATGATGCAGAAGTCATGCAGCGCCGCCAATGCCAACAGTTGTTGCCGTCGCGCCGCGTGCAGGCTCACGGTGGTGGGGAACTGGTGGTGTGGCGTGAGATAGATCATGCGCACTTTATGCGTGCGGCACAGGCGATCGATCTGGTCGGTGCGACAGCCTTCTTCGTCTACGTCCACCGTGACCAGCTGCGCGCCCAGCTTTCGGAAAATCTCCCAGGCCGGCGGGTAACTCAGGCGCTCCACCAGCACCACGTCGCCGGGTTTCAGCAAGAGGCTGGCGGTCAGGTACAGCGACATTTGGGTGCCTTGGGTCAGGCAGATGTTCTCGGCGCCTACCGTCAGCCCGCGGTTATTGCGCAACATTTCGGCCAGTGCGCAGCGTAGATGGTAACCAGTGCCCTCGCTGCCGTAGCGCACGGTGTTGGATGTAAAGCTGTTGCGCAGGGCATTGCGGTAATAGCGATGCAGCACGGCTTGGGGCAGCAAGCGGTGGTCGCTGGTGCCGTTATCGAAAAACAGTGCGTTTTGCTGGTGTTGCAGCGCCGTCACCTGGGCGTTCTGGGTGAAATACGGCACGACCGGCTGGGCCAGGATAGGCGGTGCAAAGGACTGCTGCACGCGACTCGGCAGGTGCTTGGGCGCCAGTTGCGCATTGACGAAGGTCCCGCGTCGCGGCTCGCTGACCAGCCAACCCTTGGTCATGGCCTCTTCGTAGGCCAGGATCACGGTCTTGCGGTTGACGTCGAGTAATTGCGCCATTTCCCGCGTGCCCGGCAACAACGTACCGGGCGGCAATCGCCCTCGACGATGGCGGTCACGAGGCCTTCGGCAATCGTGCGATAGGACGCTTGGCCGGCACGTTCGTCCAGCTTGAGCAGCGGCCGCCATTTTCGCATCTGGACCATCTGAAGTATCCAAAACTGGAGGTTTTAATGGGCCTAGTCTAGCGCAACAATCAGGCCTCACTCACCCCGAGGTTGTTATGAATACACGTCATGTCATCGAACTGTCCCCCTCGGGGAAGACCTTTGAAACCGGTGACGAGTTGTTGCTCGACGCGATGCTCGCCAATGGCCTGTCCGTGCCGTTCTCGTGCCGACGCGGCGCGTGCGGGTCATGCAAGGTGCTGGTGGCGCAAGGCGAGTACCGGGCCAAGCACTTGGCGCCGGACGCTCCCGCGCCATGCTACCCCCTCGCGGCCAATGAAATGCTGCTGTGCCAAAGCCACGCATGCGGCGACATGCGCCTGGAAATTCCCGGTTGGTCCCTAGACACGCCGGTATTGATGGTTGAGGCGCAGGTTGTGAGCAAGCGCGCATTGAGCCCCGACATCGTTGAACTGGTCGTGATGCCGGACAGGCCGTTGGCGGTGCGAACGGGGCAGTACCTCAAGTTCCGCCTGGTCGACGGCGATTCGCGGTGTTTCTCGATCGCCAACCTCCCGGGCGAGGACGATGGGCGCCTCGTTTTCCAGATTCGCCAAGTGAGCGGCGGGCTTTTTTCCGAGGTCATCCTGGGCGACCTTGATGCCGGCGATCTGTTGCAGTTGGAAGGGCCTTTTGGTGCCTGTACCTGGCAGGACAATGACGATGCACCTGTGGTCCTGTTCGCCACGGGCACCGGTTACGCGGGTATCAAACCGATTCTTCTGACCGCGTTGGCGCGTGATGTCGACGTGACGTTGTACTGGGGTGGCACGCAGCCGACAGATTTTTACGACGGCGTGTTCCTGGATAGAGCCGTCATCGACCACCCGCGTTTTCACTGGCACCCGGTGCTGGCTTCGCAAGGTCGGGTGCAGGAGGTTGCGCTGAGCCATGGGCATCCCTGGGAAACGGCCCACGTGTACGCGTGCGGAAATAGTTCGATGATCAGTCAGGTGCGTACGCACTGCCTTGACGCGGGTTTGCCCAGCCACCGGTTTGTCGCGGAAGCCTTTGTGCCCAGCGGCCAGTCGAGTGCTGGCAACGCGCCAATGTCACTGCATCCGATTTGGGAAAAGGTCGGCCCGCGCTACTCCCTGGACGGCATGCTAGCGGCGCGCGCGCAGTCCATTCGCGCCCTGGCGGCAATCGCCAGTCAATTGAGGGTTGGCATGACGACCGGCGAGGCCCTCGATATGGCCGCTGAACAGTTGCAGTCCATGGGCGCGTCCCACACCTGGCACCCGACCTATATCCGCTTTGGCGACGACACGATCCGCCCATCTCGCGAAGGGATTGACCCCCAGCGCAGGCTGCGCGCCAGCGACATTGTCGTGGTTGACTTGGGACCGGTGTGGGACGGCTACGAGGGCGACTACGGCGATACCTTTGTGTTCGGAGATTCGCCGCTGCACCTGGCGTGCAAAACCGCACTGCACGAGGTGTTCGATGAAACCCGCGACGCCTGGTTGCGTGGCCTCACCGGCCGCGAACTCTATGACTTTGCCGAGCAGAGCGCCGTGTCAAAAGGCTGGAGGCTGGCGCGCAACCTTGCGGGCCATCGCCTTGCGGATTTCCCTCACGCGTTGTTCGAAAACAAAGAGCTGGCGGACCTGGAAATTCCCCCGAGTGAAATGGCCTGGGTCCTGGAGATCCAGCTGTGCCATCCCACGGAACCTGTCGGTGGATTTTTTGAGGATATGTTGATGCTGCACGCCTGAAGAGCCCGCCATTGCGGCGGGCTCCTTTACATCACGGCGTGGATCAGAGCTTTGGCAACTGCCCCACACGGCCCATCATTTCAGTGACGATCTGCAAGTCCAGCAGGAACTGGTCCACCGTCTTGAACTCATTGTCGGTGTGCCCGGTATATTTTACTTCCGGGCGCGCCAGGCCGAACTGCACGCCATTGGGCAGTTCATGCACCGAGGTTGCGCCGGCTGAAGTACCGAACTTATGTTCCATGCCCAGGTTTTCACTGGCCACTGCCAACAGCGCCTTCACCCATTCGCCTTCCGGATTGCGGTACATCGGTTCTGCGACCGAGTACGTGAAGTCCACCTTGACCTTGGATTTCTTGTCCCAGGCGCTCAGTTTCTCGGCAATCTCGGCTTTGAGTTTTTCCGGGGACTTGCCCTTCGGCACCCGCAGGTTCACGGCCAGCTTGAAGGCCTTGTCATCCAGCCCGACAAACGTCAGCGACGTGGTCAGCGGCCCCATGAACGCATCGGAGAAGCCCACGCCCAATTTGCCGCCCAGGTAATCCAGGCCCCAGTTGTCGGAGGCGTAACGTGCCGCATCGGTGATGTGGTTGTGCTTGAGGGCGATCTTGCCATCAACGCTGTGGATCAACTCCAGCATGCGCGAGACCGGGTTCACCCCGGACTCCGGTTCGGAGGAGTGCGCTGAAACACCGGTCACCGTCAGCTTGACCTCTTTGCCGACCACCTTGGCCGCCACTTCGAAATCAGCGCCGTTGGCCTTGACGTATTCCGCGCCGGCATTTTGCAGGCTGGCGGCCAATTCTGCAGGCTTGTCGCTCACGAACGTCGCCACCGACGCCGACGGAATCTGGTTGGTCGCCATGCCGCCGGTCATCGAAATGATTTCTGCGCCTTTGCCTTCACCTTTGCGGCGCGGGAAGGTGGCCATGACGGTGCCGTAGCCTTTTTCGGCAATCACCACCGGGTAGCCGCCATCCAGCGCCAGGTTGTACTGCGGCGTCGGGTTGTGTTCGAAGTAGTAAGGGATCGCGTCGCCGGAGGTTTCCTCGGTGGTGTCCACCAGCAACTTGAACGTGCGCGCCAGCGGCAGCTTCTCTTCCTTGATGACCTTCATGGCATACATCGCCACGACGATGCCGTTCTTGTCATCCTCAGTGCCACGGCCGTACATGCGGTCGCCAATCAGCGTGACCTTGAACGGGTCGAGTTTGGTGCCATCCTTCAGCACCCAGTTTTCCGGTGTCACCGGCACCACGTCGGCGTGGGCGTGGATGCCGACGACTTCATCGCCGTTGCCTTCCAGGGAGATTTCGTACACGCGGTTATCGATATTGCGGAAGTTCAGGTTGAAGGCTTTGGCCAGGTCCTGGATCTTGCCGGCGATCTTGAGGAATTCCGGGTTCTTGTACTGGGGCAGGCCGTCGACGTTGAACGTCGGGATTTCCACCAGCTCGCGCAGGGTTTCGGTGGCGGCCTTGCCGTACTTCACCCGTGTGTAAATGCCCAGCAGTCGATTGATTTCGTTTTGCTGGTCGGCGCTCAAGGTTTTGTTGTCGAGAAAGGCGCTGATCGCCGGGCCCACGTCGCTGGTTTTGCCCAGGTCGCCCTTGGCCAGGGTACCTAGGAAACCCCGGAAATCCGTGACAGAAGTTTCGTTGAAGCTCTTGAGAATCGCCGCACTTTGATCTGGGGTGATAGTGGCGAAGGCGGGCATGGTGACAGCCGAAAGGCCGACGGCGAACAGGGTGGCCGCAGCCAGTTGCTTGAGTGGAAAGTGCATTGCTAGAGGCATTCCTTTGCAGGTGGTGAGTAAGAAGTTTCTGACCGAAACGTCAGAAACATTTCCACACACCACCATTACTCAGGTGCAAAGCGTCAAGGCTGTCCGGGGTGAGGTGCGGGGTATTCATCTATGGCATTCAAGGCTTTGGCGTAAGGCCCATCCCACAGTTGCTCGTGCAATTCCCCCCACACGTTTGGCCATCGGTTCGTTGTGCATCACCACCTCAAGGTTGCGTGAGTTATCCAGGTAACCGCCCAGCCAGTTGCTGGTGCCGATCCAGGCCACTTGCCCATCAACTTCCATTGTCTTGCTGTGGATCACCCGCGCATAAGGGATAAACCCTTGCTTGGCTTCGGGCAGCGTGACAATTTTGACCTGCACGTTGGGCAGTACGGCCAAGCTCTTGAGGTAGGGCAGTTCGAGTTTGTCAGTGTTCCAGTTGGACACCATCAGCTTGATCGACACGCCACGCGCTGCGGCTGCGCGCACGGCATTATCGATCACCGCGTAGTACGGACGCGTTCGGTCTGGCCCGTAGGACAGCGGTGCATAGTCCAGCAATTGCACGCGCACTTCCTTTTTCGCCTCGCCGAGAAGGCGTGGCAGTTCCAGCTGTGAATCACCGACGCCCGGCGGGTTGTAGCGTTGCGGGCTGGCGACCAGGTAATTGCCGGTGCGTGGCGGTTCCGTGCCAGCGACGGGCAGCGGCACGGGTTTGTTCTCGGCAAGGGCGGCCTGGGCTTGCCAGTCTTGATTGAAGATGGCCTGCACCTGGCCAACCACGGTTGGGTCGCTGATGCGCAGCCCGGTTTCGTGGATGTGTTCCAGCGAACGCCAATCAAAATTCTGGCTGCCGACAAACGCCTGCTTGCCGTCGACCACCATGTATTTGGCATGGATGATCCCACCACTCAGTTGCCCATACGCGAGCACACGGAAGGTGAGGTTGGGGATCGCACGCAAGCGTTCCAGGGTGGACGCTTCCGACAGCTTGATGCCTTTTTCTTCGAGCAAAAGCGAATCTTCACACCGCGTTTACCGGCGGCTTCAAGGTGCTCAATCACGGTGTCCATCACCGAGCCGGGGTGATCGGCCGCGTAGAACTGGCCGATATCAATACTGCTTTTGGCCGCGTCAAACAGTTCGATCCATACCGGGCCTGGCTGGCGCAGATCGGAGGTACCCAGGGCGGTGTCGACCGGCACGGTGTGTACCAGTTCAAACCCCGCAATTGAAAAGTCCGCCTGGGCAAGCGGACTGAGGAGCAAGCCGGCGAGGCCTGCGATACGCAACTTCAAGGAGATGGGCATAGGGATCTCTTTGTGAGAAAAAAGGCGGGCGCATTGCGCGCCCGCCTGAACGATTACGCGGTGCGGCTGTGCAGCGGTGTCGGTACCAGGTGTGGCACTTCGCTTTGTACGCGGGCGCCGGTGGCAGCGCGGATCAGCAGGATCTTCAACTGATCGTTGATGCGCTCCAGGCTGTCCTGGAAGAAGTTGTGGAACACCACGCAGAACAGCGCGATGGCGATCCCCAGGCCGGTTGCGAACAAGGCCGTACCGATACCACCGGAAATCTGGCCTGGGTCGGACACACCGGCCGAGGCCAGCGCCTTGAAGGTGTCGATGATGCCGAGGATGGTCCCCAGCAAGCCCAGCAATGGCGCTGCAGTGGTGATGGTTTCGATGATCCACAGGCTGCGGGCCAGTGGGGCACGGGTGGTCAGGTACTGGGTTTCGATCACGTCATCCAGGTCCTTGCGCGAACCGTGGGTGGCTTTCTGTGCCAATACCGGCAGCACCATGCTCAACGGCAGGCTGTCGCGACGGGTCAGGCTTTCTGGCAGGTCACGCTCGCTGTGCACATTGGCGCCCAGCACTTCGGTCAGGGCGCGCGCTTGGCGGCGCACATAGGCGAAGAAGATCCCACGTTCGATGGTGATAAAGATGGCGATGGCCATCGCGGCGTACATCACATAGAAGGTGATGTCGTGGAGCACATTCATGTCCATGTTCACTTACCTCGCAGTTAGAAATTGGCTTCCAGGGAAACCGTCACGGTGCGTTCCAGGCCAACGATGTACGCCGGGTCGCCGTCGCGGAAACCGCTGTAGGTGGCCGAGTTGGTCTTGGTGGTGTACACGCCATCCAGGTACTTCTTGTCGAACAGGTTGTCGACGTTCAGGCGCAGGGTCGCGTCTTTCACGACTTTCTTGTCCACCGGCAGGTAGATACCGGCGCCGGCGTTGAAGACGGTGCGCCCGGAGATCGCTTCGTCGTTGGTCAGGTCGCCGTAGAGCTTGCTGGTGTACTTGCCGCCGAAGGTGCCGTAGAAGCGCCCGTCGTCATACCCGATGTTGGCCGCCAGCATGTTTTTCGGCACGTTGGCGAACTGCTTGCCACTGGTCGGCAACAGGATCGCTTTTCCTGCGTTGTAGACGGTCAGGTCGTCTTGCTGCTCGGCCTTGGTGTAGGTGTAGGAGGTGTAGTAGTTGAAGTGATTGGGCAGCAGGCCGCTCCACTCCAGTTCCAGACCGCTGTTGTTGACGGAGCCGGCGTTGATGTCGGCGAAGTCGCCGTTGATATCCTTTGACGAGACCTGGCGATCCTTGAACTGCATGTAGAACAAGGTTGCGGCGACGGTCATGTCGTCACCGGTGAAGCGCCAGCCCAACTCGTGGTTCCAGCTGGTTTCGGGCTTGGAGTTGATCGAGTCCAGGCCCTTGTCGTACAGCACGTAGTTCTGCGGGATACGCATGTTGCGCGACAGGCTGTAGAACAACTGGTCACGCTCATCCAGTTGGTACTTGAGGCCGACGTTGGGCAGCAGCTTGTTGTAGGTCTGGTTACGTTTTTCGGCTTGCTCGGTGAGGCTGCCGTGGTTGGTGCCGTCACGCTCGACGTTCATGTAGGCGAGGCCCGCCACCAGGGTCCAGTCCGGGTTGATGTACCAAGTGTCCTGGGCCCAGACTTTTTGCGCCGGGGTCACGGTGAAGCGGTCGCGACCTTGTACGGTGTTGCCGTTGGCGTCGACCACGGCGTTGCCATCCGGCCAGGTGTCGCTAGGCTTGCCGCTGTTCTTGAGCGCAATGAACGGTTGGGTCTGGCTTTGGCGTGCGCGCTCATACCAGTAGCCGAATTGCAGGCTGTGTTCGTCCAGGTCCCAGTTCAGCTTGGTGGTGATACCCGGGCGCCAGGTCTGGGTACGGGAAGGGCGGTAGTACACGCCGGTCGTGGAAGAACCGTCGGCGTTGTACTGCGCGGCGGTCGGCAGGTTGCTCAGGTCGAATACACCGCCCGCGTTCGAGCCGCGGTTGAGTGCGTAGCTGGAGGAGCCTACGCCGCTGCCGTTGCCCCAGTAGTAATACGGGATGACGGAGAGGGCCAGGTTATCGGCCAGCTTGAACTGGGTGTTGAGTACGCCGGTAAAGGTTTGGAACGGGTTCTGCGCCAGGGCGTAGTAGCTGTTGACCTTGCCGTTGCTGCCCACGGTCGGGGTGGCTGGGTAGGGGTCGTACTTGCGGCCATTCTGCTGGTACTGGGCCTTGGTCAACTGGCTGTAACTGTTGTTGTCCTGCTCGTGGTACTTGAGGATCAGGTTGGCAGTGTTGCCGTTGCCGGCATCGAAGAAGCTGTTCCACTCCACCTTGTCTGCACGCACGGCACCCGAGCCGCGCCACATGTCACCTTCGGTATGGGACACCGACAGCCAGTTGCTCAGGCCGTTGACTTCACCGGTGTTCAGGCGCGCAAAGGTCTTGCGGGTGGCGTTGCTGCCCATCACCTGTTTGACGAACGCACCGGTTTCTTTGGTGGGGCGGATCGTCACGATACCGATGTTGCCGCCGCTGGAACCGATGTGCGGGCCGTCGGCTTCGGATGAGCCCTGGGTGACGAAGATCTGGTCGATGTTTTCCGGGTCGCCCAGCAGGTTTGAATACAACGCGTAGTTGCCGGAGTCGTTGATCGGCATACCGTCTACCGACATGCCCACTTGGTCGGAGTTGAGGCCGCGCATGGTGAAACGGAAGCCCGACAGACCGGTGTTGTCTTCGCTGGAGATGTTCAGGCCCGGGGTGTACTTGAGCTTGTCGATCGCGTTACCGGTGGCGGTTTGTTTATCCAGCGCTTCCTTGGTCACGGTGGAGCGGCCCTTGATGCTTTCTTCTTGCACCATGTAGCCGCCACCTGCCGTGGCCTTGCCCTGAACCCCAATCGTGCCGACGTCGCTGTCGCTGGTGTCTGCCATGACCATTCCATGGCCCATGCTTGCGGCAACGAGTGCCAGATGAATCCGTGTGAACCTCATCACTGTCGTCCTGGTGTCGGGTGCTTATTGCACGCTGTAGTTGAAGGTGGCGGTGAAGCGCTGCTCATTGCGCCCCCCGAAGGCTTGCTCGGGGAACGGCTTGACTTGCTTGATACGACGCAAGCTGTTGGTGGCTGCCCGGTTGAGCAACATGCTTGACGCCTGGGTTTGTAAGCCGGAGTCCAGAACGCGACCCTGGCGGTCTACCAGTAACCAGACCACGACCTCGCCGCTTGGGCGTTCGAGGGAGGCTTGGCGTCCGGTGGGGTATTGCTTGTAGGTGTCCAACTCGTTGCGCAAACCCTTGAGGTAACCGCCTTCCAGCGCCTGGCCGTCGACCTTTGGCGGCGCGGGCGGTGCAGGTGTCGGGGCGGTCTGGGCCACGGCGGCAGGTGCCGGTTTGGCAGCCACAGGTGGCGGTGTCGGCGTCGGTGTCGGCTTGGCCACCACCGGCTTGGGCACAGGTTTTGGCTTGGGCTCGGGTTTGGGTTTTGGCAGTGGCTTGGGCGGCGGCGGAGGCGGGGCTGGCTCGGCCTCTTCATCCTCGATCACCGGCGGTGGCGGCTCTTGTTCAACCACCGGCTCCGGGATCACTTCCGGCTCGGGTTCGACCAACGCCAACTCGACCGCCGACTCGTCATACACCGGCTCGACTTTGAGGGTTTGGGAATGGATACCCAGTGCAATCAGCACCAGGGCGATCAGGGCCGGGACACTGCCCAGCAGCCGACGCGCACGAAACAGGACATACATGATCAGGACTTACGCGTGGCAATGGACACGGAGGTGAAGCCACCCAGGCGCAGGGTGTCCATCACTTCCACCAGGCGCGAAACTTCTACGCCCTTGTCGCTGTTGACGATGATCGTCGACTTGGTATCGGGCTTCTCTGCTGCCTTCAGCGCCGGTACCAGGGCGTCGACCGTAAGGTCTTTGCCATCCAGTTGCAGTTGGCCTTCCAGGCCCAGGGTCAGGATGAATTTGTTCTGCGGCTTGAGTTGTTGCGAGCTGCTGGCGCTAGGCAATTGGGTCTTCATGCCGAGCGCGGGAATCACGTTCAGGCTCACGAGTACGAAAAACACCAGGAGGAACATCATCACGTCGATCATTGGGATCAGTTCGATGTGTGCCTTGCGTTTCTTGGGTTCATCCCAGGTTCTCATTCCGCTACCCCGTCGTTGAATTAGGGGCGACACGCTAACAACCAAAAATGACCGATTGGTTAACAATAATTGACGTTTTGAGGGCTCTAGGACGCGTCTTTCAGGAGATTTACCTTGCAGTTTTATGACGTAATGAAATTGAAACACCCACGGTACATTCTCGAAAACTTTACATCGAGGGCCCCCGGGAATGAGTCATTCACTGCCGCATTTATCGACTGCGCGACTACTATTGCGCGCGCTGGAAATGGGCCAGGCCGAGGCACTTTCCGGCCTCGCCAACGGGCCGAAAATCGCCGACAACACGGCGAATATTCCATCGCCCTACACGCTGGAAACCGCACAGGTTTTTATTGATGCGATGGAGGCGAAATATCGTGCGGGTGAATTGCTCAGCCTGGGCATGCATGAGCATGCGAGTGGCGAGTTGGTCGGCATCGTCAGCCTGCGGCTCAACCCTCGGCATCGCTATGGCCACTTGGGTGGCTGGGTGGCAGCGCACTGCCGTAACCAGGGCTACGCTGCCGAGGCGGCCAGTGCCGTGACGGACTTCGGCTTCACCGAGTTGGGCCTGCAACGCATCGGCAGCCAATGCTTCGGGCGTAACAAGGAGTCGGCGCGGGTGATGGAGAAAATCGGCCTGCGCTTTGAGGGCTGCATGCGCGAAGCGTTTCTCAAGAACGGGGTATTCGAAGACCTGTTGGGGTTCGCCGTGGTACGTGAAGACTGGGAACGCCGCGTATGAGCGGCGCGGTGGACCATGACCGCCGACGGATCCTCACGGGGCTGGCGGTGGCTGGCGCGTTCTCGATCCTCAGCCCGTTTGCGCGCAGTGCCGGGGTGGATTATCCGTTCACGCTCGGCGTGGCTTCCGGAGATCCACTGCCCGATGGTTTTGTGATCTGGACCCGACTGGCGCCATTGTTCAATGACGCCGATGGCCGTGGCGGCTTGCGTCGCGCGGTGCCGGTACGTTGGCGAGTGGCCAGCGATGCAGCGATGACGCGCATCGTCAGGCAGGGCGAGGTGATGGCGACGGAGCGCTTTGCGCATTCCGTGCATGTCGAAGTGGCGGGGCTGGATGCCGGTCGGCCGTACTGGTATCAGTTCGACGGCCTTGGCGCGCAAAGCCCTGTGGGCCAGGCGCGCACGACGCCGCCGGTGCAGGCCATGGTGTCGGCGCGGGTGGGGTTTGTGTCGTGCTCGCACTGGGAGCGCGGTTACTTCAGTGCCTATCGCCACCTGGCGGCCGAGCAGCCCGACCTGGTGTTTTTCCTCGGTGACTATATCTACGACAGCTCCTTTGCGCCGGAGTCTGGCAAGGTGTTTCGTTCCCATGGCAGTGGTAATGCGGTGAGCCTGAGGGACTACCGCAACCGCTACGCGCTGTACAAAACCGATCCGGATTTGCAGGCGTTGCACGCGGCTGCGCCCAGTGTGGCCACCTGGGACGATCACGAGGTGCAAAACGACTATGCCAACCAGTGGTCCCAGGATCCGAAGATTCCGGTGGCACAGTTTCTCCAGCAGCGGGCGGCGGCCTACCAGGCGTTTTACGAACACATGCCACTGCGAGCCAGCAGCGTGCCCAAGGGGCCGGACATGCGTATTTATCGGCGTTTGGACTACGGCCGACTCGCACGTTTTCATGTGCTCGACGGTCGGCAATATCGCTCCGAACAACCGTGCATCCTGGCCAATGGTAGCCACCAGGGGTATATCGCCGACAACACCTGCAGCGACTTGCGCGACCCTCGCCGCACCATGCTCGGTTGGGAGCAGGAGGCCTGGCTGGATCGCGGGTTTGCCGAGTCAAAGGCGCAATGGAACGTGATTGCCCAGGACTTGTTGGTGGCGCCGCTGAACCAGCGTGACCTGACCAATCACAAGCCCGGGCGCTGGACCGATGGTTGGGATGGCTACATGGCCAACCGTGAACGGATGCTGGCGTCCATTCAGCGCCGGCAGCTGAAGAATCCGGTGTTCTGGGGCGGCGATATCCATTCGTTCTGGACCACGGACTTGCACGCTGACGCCAATGACCTGGACTCGCCGATTGTCGCTACCGAGTTTGTAGGGTCGTCTGTCACGTCCGATGGTCCACCCTTCGAGGCATTCAAGGCGCTGCTGCCGCTCAACCCCCATGTGCAGTTTTTCGACAGCCGTAAGCGTGGGTACGTGTCGGTGGAGATCGCAGAGCAGAAGATGCTGACGCACTTTCGGGTGATCACCGATCCGCGTGATCCTACCGCCACGGTGTCGACCCTCAAGTCATTTGCCGTAGAGCCCGGAAGGCCCGGAGCAATTTCCATGTAGTGAGCGGGCTCAAGTGATTTCGTAGCGCACCGACAGTGCGCCTTTTTTTCTCCGACAGGGCCAGGATCGTCACCTGGCCCAATTCGCTCAGCGCCTGCACATGCGTACCGCCACACGCATACGCGGGCAACTCGCCGAAACCTACCTCGCGGGTGCCGTCTTCCAAGGTCATGTGGCGAGGGTGATCGGCAGCGATCCACTGGTTGATTTGCTGCTGGATCGCCTCGGCATCGATCGCTTGCGCCGCTTCACCGCGAATAAACGTGATCTTGCCCTCACCCGGCCAGTGGTGCGCCTTGATCGGCATCCACCCCAGGGTTTCGCCGGCGTTGCCAATCAAGTGCCCAGCCGAATGCAGCCGTGTGTGCAGGGTGCGGCGCGGCTCATCGACCCGCGCCGTGATCGGGCCTGGTGCCACCGGTTGGTCGACGTAGTGCACCACGCGGTCGGCTTCCTGGGTGACCCGCACGACCTGGCTGTCGCCCAGCCAGCCGGTGTCGAAGGGCTGCCCGCCACCTTGGGGATGGAAGATCGTCGATTGCAAGACGACTGCAAAAAGACCCTCGTGGGCTGTGCAACTGAGCACTTCCAACTCGGCCGTCAGGTGGTCATGGGTGAAAAACAGGCGCTCGGTCATCATTTACATCCGCATCAGGGTTCTGTGGGCAGTATAAATAGTGCTCGGATAGGTGATAATCCGCTCAATTATCAATGGACCTGTGCGTCATGAGCATCAATCTTCCTTTGCCGCTGCTGGGTGAAATGGCGATTTTCGTCAAAGTTGTGGAAACCGGCAGTTTCTCCGAAGCCGCCCGGCAGATGGGCGCTTCGCCTTCATCGGTGAGCCGCAGTATTTCGCGCCTGGAAAAGGCCTTGGCGACGCGGTTATTGCAACGCACCACGCGCAAGCTGCGCCTGAGTGAGGGCGGTGAAGAGGTGTTCAAGCGCTGCCAGGAGATGGTCAACGCGGCGCGTTCGGTGATGGAGATCAGTGGCCAATACACCCATGAAGCCGAAGGTTTGGTGCGCGTCAGCGTGCCCAAGGCGGTGGGACGGTTTGTGATTCACCCGCATATGCCGGCGTTTCTGCAGCGCTATCCCAAGGTGGACGTGCAGTTGATTCTTGAAGACCGGCCGGTGGATTTGATCGATGACAACCTGGATCTGATCCTGCGCATTTCCGAAAGCCCACCACCGGGTTTGGTGGGGCGGCCATTGTTCCCCATCGAGCACTTGCTGTGTGCCACGCCTCAGTACTTGGCCGAGCACGGTACGCCGCAGCACCCGCATGATTTGCAGGAACACAGCTGCATTTATTTGGGGGAAACACCAGCGGATGCCCGTTGGAGATTTCGCCAGGCCGGCAAGACGGTGACGGTGGGGGTACGCGGGCGTTATGCGGCGAACCACACCGGCGTGCGCCTGGATGCGGTGTTACAGCATGTGGGGATAGGCAGCTTGCCGTACTTTACGGCGCGGCATGCGCTGGAGGCGGGGACGGTGGTGCAGGTGTTGGCGCAGTGGGATTTTATTGCGTCGTACCACGGCGAAGTGTGGTTGTTGCATTCGCCGACGCGGTATCTGCCACCCAAGTTGCGGGTGTTTATAGATTATCTGGTGGAGTGCATGGCCAAGGAGCCGACCCTTCGCCACCGGTAGAAACACGCTCTAAATGTGGGAGCTGGCTTGCCTGCGATAGCGGCCTGCCAGTCGCTAATGTGCAAGCTGACCCACCGCCATCGCAGGCAAGCCAGCTCCCACAGAAAAGCAATTTGCGCTGGATCAGTGCTTGCTTTGGTCGTCTGGCATGGCCAGCAGCTGCTTTTCCTGGTTCCAGTCGAACGGTTCGTCGTTCTGTTCGGCTTCGAAGCGACGCTCTTCCAGGGCCTGGTACAGGTCCAGTTCTTCATCGGGCATGAAGTGCAGGCAGTCACCGCCAAAGAACCACAGCAGGTCGCGCGGTACCAGGTGGGCAATTTGTGGGTAGCGCAGGATGACCTGACTCATCAGGTCCTGGCCCAGGTACTGGCTTTCGATCGGGTCGATCGGCAGCAGGGCGCGCAATTCGTCGAAACGCTCCAGGAACAGCGAGTGGCTTTCCTCGGGAACCTGTTCGGCTTCGCCGACGGCTACCAGGATGCTGCGCAGGTGGTCGAGCAAGACGAGATGATCGGCAACGACGTTGGACACGAGATAAGTCCTCTAAAGCAAAAACGGGCGCGGGAGTATATAGCTCACGCGCCCGATTTTATATGACCGCTCGACTCAGCGGATTTTACCCTCGGTGTGGGTCAGCTCTTCCTTGCTGAAATCATCCACGTCGATCACCTTGCGTCGCGCCGCTTCGGCGTCACGCAGGGTTTGTGCTTCGCCCGGTTGCAGCACGCCAGCTTCCAGTGCCGCGTCGATGGCGTGCTCGCCGGCCCTCGGTTTGACCTGGCCGCTTTTAAGCGCTGTGTGCAGTTTTTTCTGCAACGGATGGCTGGCGCCGAGCAGGTCGTAGGCGTGTTGCAGTGCGCCCACTGGGTCTTCCGCCGATTGCGGGCGGTAGCAGCCTGCCAGCAATTCTTCCAGGGTCGGGTCGCCTTTGGCACGGCCAATCACTGCCGCGACTTCGGCATCCAGTGCGTCGGACGGGCCGGTATGGCGGCGTCCGAACGGGAACACGATCACCCGCAGCAGGCAGCCCAGCACTTTGTTCGGGAAGTTGCTCAGCAGCTCATCCAGCGCCTGCTCCGATTTGCCGAGGCTTTCTTCCATG
Source organism: Pseudomonas poae (assembly GCA_004000515.1). Taxonomy (GTDB): domain Bacteria; phylum Pseudomonadota; class Gammaproteobacteria; order Pseudomonadales; family Pseudomonadaceae; genus Aquipseudomonas; species Aquipseudomonas cremoris. The sequence goes on along the minus strand of CP034537.1, from coordinate 6,476,612 downwards.
GCCCAGGCGAACAGTGGCTCTAGATGGTCTGGCGACTCCAGGTCGTGATAGCGCTTGAGCGCCGCCGAGGCCAGGTACATGTGGCTCAGCACATCGCCTAGGCGGGCGGACAGGCGTTCGCGGCGCTTCAATTCGCCACCCAGCAACATCATGCTCAAGTCGGCAAGCAGAGCGAACGCTGCGGCTTGGCGGTTGAGTGCGCGGAAGTAGCCTTGGCTCAAACGGTTGCCCGGTGCTTTTTCGAAGTGGCCGATCCCGAGGTTCAGCACCAGGGTGCTGGCGGCGTTGCTCACGGCAAAACCGATGTGTTGCATCAGCAGGCCATCGAACTCCTTCAACGCCTGGTCATGGTCTTCACGACCGGCCAGGGCCATTTCCTTGAGCACGAACGGATGGCAACGGATGGCGCCCTGGCCAAAGATCATCAGGTTGCGCGACAGGATATTCGCGCCTTCTACGGTGATGAAGATCGGCGCTCCCTGCCAGCTGCGACCCAGGTAGTTGTTCGGGCCCATGATGATGCCCTTGCCGCCGTGCACATCCATGGCGTGGCTGATGCATTCACGGCCGCGCTCGGTGAGGTGGTACTTGAGGATCGCCGACAGCACCGAGGGTTTTTCCCCCAGGTCGACTGCGTTGGCGGTGAGCATGCGCGCACTGTCCATCAGCCAGGCGTTTCCGCCGATACGTGCCAAGGCTTCCTGGATACCTTCGAAGGCCGACAGCGGCACGTTGAATTGCTCTCGCACCTGGGCGTACTGGCCGGTTACCAGGCTGGTGAACTTGGCCGCGCCAGTGCCCACCGCAGGCAGGGAGATCGAACGCCCGACCGACAGGCAGTTCATCAACATCATCCAGCCCTTGCCGAGCATTTCCTGGCCGCCGATGAGAAATTCCAGCGGGATGAAAACGTCCTTGCCGGAATTGGGGCCGTTCATGAAGGCAGCGCCGAGGGGTAAGTGGCGACGGCCGATTTCCACGCCGGGGGTGTCGGTAGGGATCAATGCCAGGCTGATGCCTAGGTCTTCCACGTCGCCCAGCAGGTGGTCCGGGTCATGAGCCTTGAAGGCCAGGCCCAGCAAGGTCGCAACCGGGCCGAGGGTGATGTAGCGCTTTTCCCAGTTCAGGCGCAGGCCGAGGGTTTCCTTGCCTTCCCATTCACCCTTGCAGATCACCCCAGTGTCCGGCATGGCGCCGGCATCGGAGCCGGCCAGTGGGCCGGTGAGGGCAAAGCAGGGGATGTCATCGCCACGGGCCAGGCGTGGCAGGTAATGGTTACGTTGTTCGTCTGTGCCGTAGTGCAGCAGCAGTTCGGCGGGGCCGAGGGAGTTGGGCACCATGACGGTAGACGCCAGATCGCCGCTGCGGGTAGCGAGCTTCATCGCCACCTGGGAGTGGGCGTAGGCCGAGAAACCCTTGCCACCGTATTCCTTGGGAATGATCAGGGCGAAGAACCCGTGGGTCTTGATGTGTTCCCAGGCGGCGGGCGGCAGGTCCATGGCCTGGCCGATTTCCCAATCACTGACCATGGCGCAGAGTTCTTCGGTGGGGCCGTCGATAAACGCCTGTTCTTCTTCTGTCAGTTGGGCCTTGGGGTAGGCCAGCAACTTGTCCCAGTCAGGGCGGCCGCTGAACAGCTCGCCATCCCACCATACCGTGCCGGCATCGATGGCATCGCGCTCGGTTTCGGACATCGGCGGCAGGACTTTCTGGAACCAGCTAAATAGCGGTTTGGTGAAGTATTGGCGGCGTAGGTCAGGCAGCAGCAAAGGCGCGGCGACAGCAGCGATCAGCACCAGAAGATCAGCAGCAGCCAACCTGGCGCATGACTCCACGCGCCCATCGCCAAGAGGTAGACGGCGACCACGCCCAGGGCGGGCAGGGGCGCAGTACGGCGGTGTGCCAGGTAGGCAATGCCGACCACCAGAACCAGTATCCACAACAACAGCATATTCAATCCTCCGTGAAACCAGGGGCGAAACCACCAAGGAGCTTAGTCGGCATCCGAGCAAGCGGGTGATCAGGGTGTAACGAGAATTGGCCGAATCGTCGTTATCTCCCCGGCAGGCCTGTGGTTAGACTCCAGGCTTCCTTCGGAGATAACGCGCATGGATACGTACTTGAGTCCCAGCCGCTTCATCGATAGTGACCACCCTGCGGTGGTGGAGTTCGCCGAAAAACACCGCGGGCCCAGCGCAGATTTATGTGACCAGGCAGTCAGTCTTTATTACGCGGTGCGTGAGGCGATTCGCTATAACCCTTACACCTTTAGCCGCGACCCAGAGACCTTGAGCGCCAGCTACGCCCTGAGCGTTCGCGAAAGCTACTGCGTGCCCAAGGCCACGCTGCTCGCCGCTTGTGCACGCCATTGCGGCATCCCTGCGCGCATCGGCCTGGCAGATGTGCGTAACCATTTGTCGACGCCGCGCTTGATCGCGTTGCTCAAAAGCGATGTGTTCGCCATGCATGGTTACACCGAGCTGTATCTGCACGGGCGTTGGGTCAAGGCCACGCCGGCGTTCAACCAGCAACTGTGCGACCTGTTTGATGTTCCGCCGTTGGAATTTGATGGGATCAACGACAGCGTCTTCCACGCCTTCAACCGCCAGGGCCAGCGCTCGATGGAGTACGTGGTGGACCACGGTCAGTTCCATGACGTGCCCGAGGCGTTTTTCTTCGCGCATATTCGCCAGTGTTACCCGCATTTGTTTGGCGAGGACATGCCCGAGTTGCTGGGGGACATGCAGACCGATTTAAGCCGCGCGTGATCCGGCGTATGCTGCTGCGCTCACCAAACGATAAGGCACGGTCATGCTGAAAATCTGGGGTCGTAAAAATTCATCAAACGTCAGGAAAGCACTGTGGTGCGCCGAGGAACTCGGCCTGGACTATGAAGCAATTGATGCGGGCGGGGCGTTTGGCGTGGTGGACACGCCGCAGTACCGAGCGTTGAACCCCAACGGTCGGGTGCCGATGATCGAGGACGGCGACTTCGTGCTGTGGGAGTCCAACACCATCGTGCGTTATCTGTGCGCCAAGCAGGGCTCCACGTGGTACCCGACAGACCTGAAAGCCCGGGCCAGTGCGGAGAAGTGGATGGATTGGACCACCTCGACCCTGGCCGAACCGTTCAAGATCGTGTTCTGGGGCATCTTGCGCACCCCGGCGGAAAAGCAGAACTGGGACAACATCCATGCCGGGCGCAAAGCCTGCATCGAAGCACTGAGTACGGTGGAAAAAGCCCTCGCCGAACAGCCGTATCTGTCGGGCAACGAGATCGGCATGGGCGATATCCCCCTGGGCTGTTTTGCCTACGCTTGGTTTGAAATGCCGATAGAACGGCCTGCGATGCCCCATCTAGAAGCCTGGTACGCACGCCTGCAACAGCGTCCGGCCTACCGCAAAGCGGTCATGACTGCGTTGACTTAATACTGACTATTAATACAGGTGACTGTACTTGTGCGGCGCGGGCAAGCACCATGCTTGTCATGCGCCGCCGTTGAACTACGTGGGCTGCGCCCTCATCTATTCTTTCTATTCCCTTCTTTGGTGCGTAATCCGATATGAGTTCCGCTCTGTCCATCCGGCAGCTAACCAAAACCTACGGCAACGGTTTCCAGGCCCTGAGTGGTATCGATCTGGACGTTGCCGAAGGTGACTTCTTCGCCTTGCTTGGCCCTAACGGCGCCGGCAAATCCACCACCATCGGTATCCTCTCGACCCTGGTCAACAAAACCAGCGGCACGGTGAATATCTTCGGCCATGACCTGGACAAATCCCCGGCGGCGCTCAAGCGCTCCATTGGCGTGGTGCCCCAGGAATTCAACTTCAACCAGTTTGAAAAGACCTTCGACATCGTCGTGACCCAGGCCGGTTACTACGGCATCCCGGCGAAAATCGCCAAGGAACGCGCCGAGCAGTACCTGACCCAGTTGGGCCTGTGGGACAAGCGCGACGTGCCTTCGCGTTCGCTGTCCGGCGGGATGAAGCGGCGCCTGATGATTGCCCGCGCACTGGTGCACGAACCGCGCCTGCTGATCCTCGATGAGCCCACCGCTGGCGTGGATATCGAGCTGCGTCGTTCGATGTGGACCTTCCTCACCGAGCTGAACGAGAAGGGCATCACCATCATCCTCACCACCCACTACCTGGAAGAGGCTGAGCAGCTGTGCCGCAACATCGGCATCATCGACCACGGCACCATCGTCGAGAACACCAGCATGCGTAACCTGCTGGGCCAGTTGCATGTGGAAACCTTCGTGCTCGACCTGAAAAACAACCTGTCGGTAGCGCCGCAGCTGCTCGGCTACCCGAGCCGCCTGGTAGACAGCCACACGCTGGAAGTGCAGGTGGACAAGGCCATGGGTATTACCGCGCTGTTCACGCAGTTGGCGACCCAGAACATCGAAGTGTTGAGCCTGCGTAACAAAACCAATCGCCTCGAGGAGTTGTTCGTGTCCCTGGTGGAGAAAAAATCTGGCGAAGGTGGCGGTATGAGTTCCGAACTGCAACCCAACCTCGTCGCGCTGCAAACCATCGTCTATCGCGAAGTGAAGCGCTTTACCCGGATCTGGCCGCAGACATTGCTGCCGCCGGCGATCACCATGGTCTTGTACTTCGTGATCTTCGGTAACCTGATCGGTCGCCAGATCGGCGACATGGGTGGCTTCACCTACATGGAGTACATCGTGCCGGGGCTGATCATGATGTCGGTGATCACCAACTCCTACGGCAACGTGGTGTCGAGTTTCTTCGGCAGCAAGTTCCAGCGTTCCATCGAAGAACTGATGGTGTCGCCGGTGTCGCCGCACACCATCCTGATCGGCTACACCCTGGGCGGCGTACTGCGCGGGCTGATGGTAGGGGTGATTGTGACGTTGCTGTCGCTGTTCTTCACCCACCTGCAGGTGCATCACCTGGGGGTCACCATTCTGGTGGTGGTACTGACGGCAACGATCTTCTCGCTGCTGGGGTTTATCAACGCCGTGTTTGCACGCAACTTCGATGATATTTCGATCATCCCAACGTTCGTGCTGACGCCGCTGACCTACCTGGGCGGGTGTTCTATTCCATCACCCTGTTGCCGCCGTTCTGGCAGACCGTGTCGCTGGCCAACCCGGTGCTGCACATGGTTAACGCCTTCCGCTACGGCATCCTGGGGGTGTCGGATATCAAGATCAGCGTGGCGATCACGTTCATGCTGGTGGCGACGGTGGTGCTGTATGTGGGCTGCGCAAAACTGCTGGTGAGTGGGCGCGGGATGCGTACGTAAGCGACAGTTCACAATAAAAAACGGCCTCAATTGAGGCCGTTTTTTGAGTGTATTCAGGACAATGTGGGAGCTGGCAAGCCAGCTCCCACATCAGGGTTTTGTGTTCGGGCTTTAGCCTTTCAGCGCCAATTCGATCAGTTCGTGCAGTTCTTCAACCTGCAGTGGCGCACTCCCAAACAAAATCCTGAACACTGTCGGCGCTGCTAGCAGATTGATCAAACGGTCCACGTGGGCTGCTGTGCTATCGGGATAGCGGTCGACAATCGTCTGCAATTGCCCGCCAATCAGAGTCACGCAATATCCCGGTGTCTGGCTGCTTTGCACGTCGCGCATCATGTTGCGCCCCGGCTCCGAACTCATCTCATCCAGGTACTGCTCGGCCCAGGCTTGCAGGTCGCCGCGCAGGCTGCCGGTGTTGGCCGGATCGCTGTCGGGGCGCATGCGCTCCAGCGCCACGTCGGCGAGCAGGGCAGAGAGGTCGCCCCAGCGCCGATAGATGGTGGAGGGCGTGACACCCGCGCGCGCAGCAATCATCGGCACGGTAACGCTGGAACGCTCATGGGCTTCCAGCAATTCGCGCGTGGCGTTGTGCACTGATTCTTGGACCCGGGCACTGCGGCCCCCCGGGCGAAGGCCTTCTTTAATTGCCATGCGTAAAACCTTAACACAAAGAATTTGCTTTAAGCGCACGCTGGTAGCACACTCCACAAAAGCAAAATATTAGCTTTAGCGGAGCGTGCCCATGTCCCTACCTTCTTCCAACCGTTCGAGCCTGACGTTTCTGGTCGTCACGGTGTTGACCTTTCTCGCCGCCTCCAGCGCGCCGACGCCGCTGTATCAGGTGTATCAGGACAACCTGCACTTTTCCGCAGCCATGCTCACAGTCATCTTCGGCGTATACGCCGTCAGCCTGCTGGCGGCGTTGCTGACCGTGGGGTCGCTGTCGGATTACTTGGGGCGCAAGCCGGTTATTTTGTGGCCTTGCTACTGAATATCGTGGCGATGCTGCTGTTTATCAACGCCGACAGCACCGCTTACCTGATTGCCGCCCGTGCGCTACAAGGTTTTGCCACCGGCATGGCGACGGCGGTATTGAGTGCGACGCTGCTGGACACCGACCGTGTGCGCGGCCCGATTCTCAATAGCTTGGCGCCGCTGCTGGGCATGGCCAGCGGTGGCCTGGGCAGTGGCCTGCTGGTGGAGTTTGCGCCTCGGCCGACCCAACTGATTTATGTCGTGATGCTCGGTTTGATGGTGCTGCAAGCCCTGTACGTATGGCGCCTGCCGGAAACCGTCAGCCGCATACCGGGTGCCTTGAAGTCGCTGGCGCCGACCCTGCATGTGCCGGAACAAGCACGCCGGGCGTTATGGTTGGCCATGCCATTGAATGTGGCGGTGTGGGCGTTGGGCGGGTTCTTTTCTTCGCTGGCGCCATCGCTGGTGCGGGCTGCGACCGGCTCCACATCCCATCTGATCGGCGGAGGATTGGTGGCAGTCGTAACCTTGAGCGGTGCGGTGATGATCTACAGCCTGCGGGAGCGCCCGGCGGATAAGGTCATGCGCCTGTCGGCGGTGTTGCTGGCGGTGGGTGTGGCCTTGCTGCTGGTGGCGGTTCAAACCGCCAGCTTAGGGCTGTTTTTTATCGCCAGTGTAATCGCCGGCTTCGGCTTTGGCGGCGGCTTTATGGGCAGCGTGCGCAGTATTGTCGGGCTGGCATTGCCCCATGAGCGGGCCGGCTTGATGTCGGCGTTCTATGTGCTGAGCTACCTGGCGTTTTGCCTACCGGCGTTGCTGGCGGGAAATCTGAGCCGTGTGTATGGCTTGATCGCAACCACCGACGGTTATGGCGCCGTGCTGATCGTACTGGCGCTGGGTGCCTTGGCGGGGCTGTTGACAAGGCATTCGTCCAGTCGCAACGTTCGCATATAGGTAAAATAGATAACTGTTAGAGAAATTACCCGTTATATAGATATTCGATAAGGTTCTACGATGATCTCAACCTCATGCGAGGAGGAGGAATTTCCACATGACCTGTTCGAATACCATCAGCTACAAGCCATTCAGTCACCTGACCCGTCCACGGGAAGTGATTCGCCAGTTCACCCCCAACTGGTTCGCTGCGACCATGGGCACCGGCGTGCTCGCGCTGGCCCTCGCGCAACTGCCGATCAATCTGCCCGGCGTGCATGCCATTGCCGAAGGGCTGTGGTTATTTACCATCGGCCTGTTTATGTTGTTCAGCATCCTGTATGCCGCCCGTTGGGTGATGTTTTTCCACGAGGCGCGACGGATCTTCGGGCACTCCACGGTCTCGATGTTCTTCGGCACCATTCCCATGGGGCTCGCGACCATTCTCAACGGCTTGCTGCTGTTTGGCCTGCCGCGCTGGGGCAGTGACGTCATACCGCTGGCCGAAGCTTTGTGGTGGCTGGACGTGGCCATGGCCTTGGCGTGCGGCGTGCTGATCCCGTTCATGATGTTTACGCGCCAGGAACACAGCATCGACCAGATGACCGCCGTATGGCTGCTGCCGGTGGTTGCCGCCGAAGTCGCGGCCGCCAGTGGTGGCCTGTTGGCGCCACACTTGGCCGACGCCCATTCGCAACTGGTGATGCTGGTGACCAGCTACGTGCTGTGGGCGTTTTCCCTGCCAGTGGCATTTAGCATCCTCACCATCTTGATGCTGCGCATGGCCCTGCATAAATTGCCCCACGCCAATATGGCCGCGTCGAGCTGGCTGGCCCTGGGCCCCGTCGGCACCGGTGCGTTGGGCATGTTGTTGCTCGGCGGTGATGCGCCGGCGATCTTCGCCGCCAACGGCTTGCCTGGCGTCGGCGAAATGGCCAACGGCCTGGGCCTGGTGGCGGGCATTACGCTGTGGGGCTTTGGCCTGTGGTGGATGTTGATCGCAGTGCTGATCACTCTGCGGTACCTGCGTTCCGGTATCCCGTTCAACCTCGGCTGGTGGGGCTTCACCTTCCCGCTGGGGGTTTACGCCCTGGCCACATTGAAGCTGGCGAGCCTGTTGCACCTGGGGTTCTTCAGTGTATTTGGCAGCGTACTGGTAGTGGCGCTAGCGTTGATGTGGCTGATTGTTGCCAAGCGCACCGTGCAGGGTGCCTATAAAGGTGAGCTTTTGTTTCACCCTGTATTGCGGGACTAGGGAATAAGTAAGCGGGATTAGGTAAAGTCGTGGCCTGTTTTTCAATAAAAGCCTAACAGGCCACGCAGGTACACGGACGATGAGCCACCCCTCGCAATTCACCTTGCTGCGCACGCGGCGCTTCCTGCCGTTTTTCATCACCCAGTTACTGGGCGCTTTCAACGACAACATCTTCAAGCAATCGCTGATCCTCGCCATTCTCTACAAGCTGACCATCGACGGTGACCGTTCGATCTGGGTCAACCTGTGCGCGCTGCTGTTTATCCTGCCGTTCTTCCTGTTCTCGGCGCTGGCCGGGCAGTTTGGCGAGAAATTCAACAAGGACGCATTGATCCGCGCGATCAAGATCGGCGAGATTGTGATCATGGCGGTGGGCGCCACCGGGTTCCTGTTCAATCACTTGGAACTGATCCTGCTGGCGCTGTTTGCCATGGGCACACACTCGGCGCTGTTCGGTCCGGTGAAGTACTCGATCATGCCTCAGGCCCTGCACGAAGATGAGTTGGTGGGTGGCAACGGTCTGGTGGAAATGGGCACGTTCCTGGCGATCCTGGCCGGGACCATTGGCGCCGGGATCATGATGTCGTCTACCCATTACGCACCGGTGGTGGCGGTGGCGATTGTCGGCGTGGCAGTGCTCGGCTACCTGGCCAGCCGCAGTATTCCGCGGGCGGCAGCGTCGACTCCCGGGTTGCGTTTGAACTGGAATATTTTCAGCGAATCCTGGGCCACCTTGCGCCTGGGCCTGGGGCAGACGCCTGCGGTGTCGCGCTCCATCGTCGGCAACTCGTGGTTCTGGTTTGTCGGCGCGATCTACCTGACGCAAATCCCCGCCTACGCCAAGGAATGGTTGTATGGCGACGAAACCGTGGTGACGCTGATTCTCACCGTCTTCTCGGTGGGTATCGCACTGGGTTCGATGCTCTGCGAAAAACTCTCGGGGCGTAAGGTGGAAATCGGCCTGGTGCCGTTCGGCTCCTTTGGCCTGACGGTGTTCGGTCTGTTGCTGTGGTGGCACTCCGGCGGCTTCCCGCAGAACGTGCAGCCTAACGACTGGCTGGCGGTGCTCAGCTACGGTCAAGCCTGGTGGGTGCTATTCGATATCCTCGGGTTGGGCGTGTTTGGCGGTTTTTACATCGTGCCGTTGTATGCGCTGATCCAGTCGCGCACTGCCGAGAACGAGCGGGCGCGGGTCATCGCCGCCAACAACATCCTCAATGCGCTGTTCATGGTGGTGTCGGCCATCGTGTCGATCCTGCTGCTCAGCGTGGCCAAGCTGTCGATTCCCGAGCTGTTCCTGGTGGTGTCGCTGCTTAATATCGCAGTGAACACCTACATCTTCAGGATCGTTCCCGAGTTCACCATGCGTTTCATGATCTGGCTGCTGAGCCATTCCATGTACCGCGTGGAGCATCGCAACCTTGAAGTGATCCCGGACGAGGGCGCGGCGTTGCTGGTGTGCAACCACGTTTCGTTTGTCGATGCGCTGCTGATTGGCGGCGCAGTGCGTCGGCCGATTCGCTTTGTCATGTACTACAAGATCTATCGCTTGCCGGTGCTGAATTTTATCTTCCGTACCGCCGGGGCGATTCCGATTGCCGGGCGCCATGAGGATATTCAGATCTACGAAAAGGCCTTCACGCGCATCGCCCAGTATCTGAAGGAAGGGGAGTTGGTGTGCATCTTCCCCGAAGGCAAATTGACCGCCGATGGTGAAATGAATGAGTTTCGCGGTGGGGTGACGCGGATCCTGGAGGAGACGCCGGTGCCGGTGATTCCGCTGGCGTTGCAGGGGCTGTGGGAAGTTTTTTCAGTCGCGATCCGAACAAGGGGTTCTTTCACCGGATCTGGTCGCGGGTGGTGTTGGTGGCGGGGGAGCCGGTAGAAGGCCCGACGCCTGCCAGGTTGCAAGAGGTGGTGGGTGAGTTGCGGGGAAGTGTCAGGTAGTTTTTGTGTTGGATGTACCGGCCTCTTCGCGAGCAAGCCCGCTCATTCGCCCGCATTCCAAAGGTGGAATTCGGTCGAATGTGGGAGCGGGCTTGCTCGCGAAGGCGGTAGTCGCTTAAGCGCTGATCTTGAGTCCAATGAGCCCGCAAATAATCAACGCCACACTGGCCAGCCGAAACAACGCCATGGACTCCCCAAACAGGATAATCCCGGCAATCACCGTGCCCACGGCGCCGACTCCGGTCCAGATGGCATAGGCGGTGCCCAGCGGCAGTTCCTTCATGGCCAGCCCCAACAGGCCAAGGCTGATGGCCATGGCGGCAATCGTCAGGGCGGTGGGCAGTGGCTTGCTGAAACCGTCGGTGTACTTTAGGCCGACGGCCCAACCGACTTCAAACAAACCCGCAAAGAACAGAATGATCCAGGACATGATGACCCTCTCTATAGACGTGGGGTCGTCCCCGGATTAGGCGCTTGAGAGCGTCGCGAGGTCGTCCCCGCGAAGCTCGGTAGAGTGCCGAATATTGATCGGGCGATCAAGTTTGCGGGGTGTTTTCCAGTGCGCGGCGGTCTTCCTTTTCGCTCATGCGGCGGAAGTAAGTCGACAGCAGCGCCCCGGAAATATTGTGCCAGACGCTGAACAGCGCACTCGGCACCGCCGCCAATGGCGAGAAGTGCGCGCTGGCCAAGGCGGCACCCAACCCGGAGTTCTGCATGCCCACTTCCAGTGCCAGCGACTTGCGTTGCGCCAACGGCAACTTGAACACGCGGCCGGTGAAGTAACCCAGCAAGTAGCCGAAGCTGTTGTGCAGCATCACCACGGCCATGATCAACAGTCCCGACTCGGCGATCTTCGCCTGGCTCGCTGCAACTACTGCGGCAACGATGATCACGATGCTCACCACCGACACCAGCGGCAATACGTCTACTGCATGGCGCACCCGCTCACCGAGTACACGCTGCGCGACCACGCCCAGGATGATCGGCAACAGCACCACTTGCAGGATCGACCAGAACAACTCCATGAACGACACCGGCAACCAGGCGGAGGCCAGCAGCCAGATCAACGCCGGAGTGAGCAGCGGGGCGAGGAGGGTGGTGACGGCGGCGATGGCCACCGACAACGCCAGGTCGCCACGGGCCAGCCAGGTCATGACATTGGACGAAGTACCGCTTGGGCAGCAACCGACCAGGATCACGCCGACGGCAATTTCCGGTGGCAGGTGGAACGCCTGGCACAGCAACCACGCCACGCCCGGCATGATCACGAAGTGTGCGACCACGCCCAAGGCCACGCGCCACGGATGGCGGGCAACTTCGGCGAAGTCATCAATCTTGAGGGTCAGCCCCATGCCGAACATCACCAGGCCCAATAGCGGCACGATGGCGGTTTTCAGGCCGATGAACCAACCCGGTTCAAGGAACGCGAGCACCGCAAAAATCAGCACCCAGTAGGCGAAGGTATTGCCGACGAAGCGGCTGAGTGCGGCGAGTGCGCGCATGGTAAATGGCCTTTGTTGTTAGATTTTTTGAATTGTAAATGCGATCAAATGTGGGAGCGGGCTTGCACGCGAAAGCGGTTCATTAGTCGAAAAATTAGGTGACTGATCCACTGCATTCGCGAGCAAGCCCGCTCCCACATTTTGGTTTTCACAAGGCTTAGATGCCCTGCGGGGTCTCTTCACCACCGAGGGCTTCAACCAGCGCCGGGATGAAGTCGCCAAACGTCAGCATCATCAGGGTAAAGCTCGCGTCCAACTGGCCCAGGGCTTCGTCGCCGCCGTCCTGTTCTGCCTGGTCTTGCAACAGGTCTTCGAACTTCAGGCGCTTGACGGTCATCTTGTCGTCGAGCATGAAGGACAACTTGTCCTGCCAGGCCAGGGACAGTTGAGTCACGACTTTACCGGTGGTCAGGTGCAGTTGGATCTCTTCGCCGGTCAGGTCCTGGCGCTTGCAACGCACGATGCCGCCGTCTTCGTGGGTGTCGCGCAGTTCGCATTCGTCGAGGACGAAGAAGTCATCGGCCGGCTTCTGGGTGGTGACCCAGTCGGTCATGATTGCAGTCGGAGCTGTTTTTACTGTGAGCGGGCGAACCGGCAGGGTGCCGATCACTTCACGCAGCGTGGACAGCAGGTCTTCGGCGCGTTTCGGGCTGGCCGAGTTCACCAGGATCAGGCCCTGTTTCGGCGCGATGGCAGCGAAGGTCGACGAGCGACGAATAAAGGCGCGCGGCAGGAAGGCCTGGATGATTTCATCCTTGATCTGGTCGCGTTCCTTCTTATAGACCTTGCGCATCTGCTCGGCCTCGATCTCTTCGACTTTCTCTTTAAGGGCATCGCGCACCACGCTACCTGGCAGGATGCGTTCTTCCTTGCGCGCGGCGATCAGCAGGAAGTCACCGCTGACTTGAACCAGGGGAGCGTCTTCACCTTTACCAAAAGGTGCGACGAAACCGTAAGTGGTCAACTCCTGGCTAGCACAAGGGCGCGCCAGTTTGGTGGCCATGGCCGCTTCCAACGCCTCGGCATCAACAGGCAGATCTTGGGTCAGGCGATAGATAAGCAGGTTCTTGAACCACATGGGGTGAGTCTCTCCTTTATACAAAGGGGGGCATTATTGTCTTGATAACGCCTGAGGCCAACCCTGCCTAAGCCATTGGAAGGCCTCAAAAAAAAGATTTAAGAAAGTGCTTGCCAGACCTTGGGTCGCTCCGTAGAATGCGCGCCACACCGAGACGAAGGGTGATTAGCTCAGCTGGGAGAGCATCTGCCTTACAAGCAGAGGGTCGGCGGTTCGATCCCGTCATCACCCACCATTCGCTTCAAGTGTTACGCGCAGCGGTAGTTCAGTCGGTTAGAATACCGGCCTGTCACGCCGGGGGTCGCGGGTTCGAGTCCCGTCCGCTGCGCCATATTCGGTAACTTGGAACACTGAACGCCAGGTCACCACAGGAAGCCCGCTCATTGAGCGGGCTTTTTGCTGTCTGGGCTTTATAAAGGTCCAAAAAGCCGCCGATCATTTCCTATGATCGGCGGCTTTTAATGGGCGATCAGAAATCCCAGCGCGTGGTCACCATGAAGTTGCGTGGCTCGCCGTAGGCTGCAGAGTTATAGAAGCCGATGTTGGTGTAGTAGGACTTGTCGAAGAGGTTGTTGACGTTCAACGTTGCCGATAGGTTTTTGCTGATCTGATATTTGCTCATCAGGTCCACCAGCCAGTAGGCATCCTGGGAAAACTCTTCATAGCCACCGCGCGGAGAGTTATAGATGTCCTGCCAGCCCACGCTCTGCCAGCGTACGCCGCCGCCGACGGTCAACTTGTCCAGGTCGCCCTTGAGTTTATAAGTGGTGTACAGCTTGACCTGGTCTTCGGGCTCAAACGTGGAGATCTTCACGCCCTGGTCGTCGCGCACAATCTTGTGGGTGTAGCCGGCCTGCAGTTGCCAGCCCGGGGCGATCTCACCGGACATCTCCACTTCATAACCCTTGGTCACCGCCTTGCTGCTTTTATAAGCGTAATTGTTCGGTGTGGGCTTGAGGTTGTTGTACTCGTCATCGGACAGTGCGCGGTTGGACTCATGGATCTCAAAGTACGCCGCGCTGGCGTTTACCCGGCCGTCGAGGAAGTCGGCCTTGAGGCCCACTTCCCAGTTCTGGCCTTCGTCCGGTTCAAGCAGTTTGTTGTCGCGGTCGCGGTTGTAGTTTTCCTGGGGCATGAAGATGTCGGTGTAGCTGGCGTAGACCGAGTAGGTGTCGTTCAGGTCATACACCGCACCGACGTACGGTACAAAGCGCCCGGACTCTCGATAATTGGGGTTGTAGCCGGTGACCTGATAGTTGACCACGCGTCCGCCCAGTAACACTTTCAGGTCATCGGCCAGATTCAGGCGAGTGGTCACATAGGCGCCGGTCTGGCGTACGGTGTCGTCAATCAGCGATTGCGCCTTGCCCCAATCCGGCATTGCGCCGTGGCCGTGCCAATTATTGAAGTCGACCAGGTTGGGTTCCAGGTTCCAATAGCCTTTGCCTTTCCATTCCGACGCGCTGATCGAACCGCCCAGCACCAACTCATGTTCACGCCCGCCAAGGGTGTAGGGGCCGCTGACATACAGGTCGGCAGAGTCGCTGACAGTTTCCCCGGTGTACTTGCCCGAGGTCAGTTGCGCGGTGCCATCCGGCTGCGGTTGGTCGCCTTGGATCGAGCCCATCAAGGCATGGTAGCCGTTGATCTTGTGGTCCAATTGCAACTTGCTTACCCAGCCATTGCCCAGGTCATGTTCGAGCATGGCGAAGATGGTGCGGGTGTATTGCTCCCAACTGCTCCATTCGGCAGCGTCGTTGAACGAGCGCTTCACGCTGTTGCGATTGCCCTGAGAGTTGATCAGCGGGAAGCTGCCCGACCAGGACGAGCCTTTTGGCAGGGTGTCCTGGTAGTCGCCGCCGACGGTCAGCAACGTATCGGGCGACAGGTCGAACTCCATGATGCCGTAGTACACCGGGCTCTTGCGCGAATAATGGTCCATGAACGAATGCTTGTCCTGGTACGCCGCGACCGCCCGGCCGCGCACGTTGCCGCTGTCGGTCATTGGCCCGCTGACGTCCAGTTCGCTGCGGTAGTTATCCCAGGAGCCCGCGCCTAGCGTGGCATGCCCTGGAAATCCGCCGTGGGTTTCTTGCGCACCAGGTTGATGGTCGCGCCGAGGGAGCCTGCCCCCGTGAGCAGGCCGGTCGCGCCCTTGAGCACTTCGACGCGGTCGTAGATCGCCATGTCGCTCAGGGTGTTGCCGGCTGAATAGGCAACGTTGCGCGCCGTGGACGGGATGCCTTCGTACTGGAAGTTATTGATCGAGAAGCCGCGCGCGTAATAGTTGCTGCGCTCGGTGTCGAAGGCCGAAACGGTGATGCCCGGCGTATGACGCATCACGTCGTCGACGTTGTTCAGGCCGAAGTCGTCCATGTGCTGGCGAGTCACGACCGACACGGATTGCGGTGTCTCTTTGGGTGTCAGCACCAGGCGTGTCGACGTTGCGATGGTGCCGGGCGTGTAGGAACCGGTGCCTTCGGTGACGTTGCCCAATTGATTGGCGCTGACTTGGGTCGGGCTCAGTTCCAGGGTGTCGCCGCTGGCGACGGGAACAGGTTGCAACGCGTACACCTGGTCGCCCTTGATCGCGCGGTAGCCGCTGCCTTGCAGCAATCTGTCGAAGCCGTCCTGGATGGCGTAATTGCCTTTCAGGCCTGGGCCCTTGAGACCTTCCAGCTCGCGGGATTCAAACACGATTGCCACGCCTGCTTGCTGGGCAAACCGATTGAGCGAACTGCCCAGCGGCCCGGCGGGAATGTCGTAGGTGTGGGCGGCAACACTGGCGGTATCTGCCTGCGCGAGTTGGGCAGGCAGCGAGGTGGCGGTCAGGATGGCCAGGGACAGCGGCGCGCTTTTCAGCAGTCGAAAGCGCCCGCGTGGCAAGGAAGGGGAGTGCATGGTGAAGGCGGTCCTTTATGTGTCGAATTACCTTCCTTGACGGGCAGCTCCGAAAAAACCGGAAGCAAATGCGAATAATTATTCATTGGGTGCCGAGGCGGGGCCTACAACGATCAGCCAAGGCGTGAACGTGCGCACGTTGATAGGCAGTGTTCGCGCCAGTAATTGCAGGGCATGATCGCTGTCATCCAGCGGGATTACGGCCGATACCCGAAGGTTTTGCAGCGCGGCGCGGTCGAAATGCAGCATGCCGGAGCGGTGCCGCGAGATTTCATCCAGCACCTCGGACAGCGGCCGGTTTTCTACCACCAACTGATGGCGGCGCCAGGCTTCGTTGATGCTGGCCGGGTCGACGCGGCCAGCCAGGCGCACATCCTGGTCGCGGAGCAGGGCTTGGGAGCCGGCATCGACTTCCAGCACTTGCCCGGAGTTCGCGCTTTGCGCTGCCACCCGCGACTGGAGCATGGTCAGTACGGTGGTCTCACCCTCACGCTTGACCACAAATCGTGTGCCCAATGCACGCAAAGTGCCTTGCGGTGTCTGCACGATAAACGGCCGCGTGCTGTCATGGGCGACCTCCACCAGGATCTCCCCCTTGCAGCAGTGTGATGCGCCGCTGTTGCCCATCGAACTGCAGGTTGGCCGCACTGATGCCATTCAAGGTCAGCGTCGACCCGTCGGCCAGGCGTAGGGTTTGCCACTGGCCAGGACCGTTGCGTACATCGGCCATCCATTGCTGCGGATAGGGGCTGACCAATAGCGCCGTTGCCGGAATCGCCAGGCTGCACGCCAGCAGTAGCGCGCGTATCGCGTTCTTGCGGCGATGGGCTTTCTGATGGGCAAACGCTGCATTCAGTGCGGCCCGCGCCGGCGACTTTTTACCGCGCAGGGCCTGCATCCGTGCAATCACTTCTTCCATGCGGGCAGCAGCAGCGGCGTAGTGCGGGCCTTGTTGCTTCCAGCATTCGAACGCAAGGCGCTGGGCTTCGCTCAGTTCACCTTCGTGCAGGCGCAGCATCCATTCGGCGGCTTGTTCTTCGATATGTTGGCGGGCGTCGGACATGGGCAATCACGTATCCACACTGTGGCCGCAATGCATAAGCGCCTGGATCAGGTACTTGCGCACGGTGCGCTCCGACAGCTTGAGCTGTCGAGCGATTTGCTGCTGCGTCATGTCTTCGAGGTAATACAGCACGAACGCCTGGCGCGAATACGCGTGCATGCCCTCCAGGATAAAGGCGATCTGCTCCAGCGCTTCCAGGGTGGTGTGGATCTGCTCCGGGGATTGGAACCCTTCAAGTGCATCGACCGTCAGCGCCAACTCGTGCAGGTAAGCCTGTTCGATCTGCTTGCGCCGAGCCTGGTCGATAAGCAAGCGCCGGGCGGTGGTGCTCAGGTACGCCCGGGGCTCACGAATGGTGGCCACCGACTCACGTGCATTGAGGATGCGCGCGAACGTGTCCTGCGCCAGGTCGGCTGCGTTTTGTCGGCAGCCCAGTTTGCGCCGCAGCCAAGTGAGCAGCCAGCCGTGATGCTCGCTGTAGAGCAGGGCTATTTCCCGTTGGAATGGAGGTTCACCCACTGACATAGGCGTGGCTCAGGCGTTATTGAGAATGGTTTTTAATTGTGAGGCCAAGTGTCAGGTAAACGCAATAGACTCGCGTTTGCGGGGGTAGAAGCCCGTGTTTACGGGGTTTGCGCGGCTCAAGAGAAATTATTTTAAATAAATTGCATTTAAATCAAGACATTGCAGATTTTTGGTGTATGATGCCGCCCACACCGAAACGAAGGGTGATTAGCTCAGCTGGGAGAGCATCTGCCTTACAAGCAGAGGGTCGGCGGTTCGATCCCGTCATCACCCACCATTCGCTTCAAGTGTTACGCGCAGCGGTAGTTCAGTCGGTTAGAATACCGGCCTGTCACGCCGGGGGTCGCGGGTTCGAGTCCCGTCCGCTGCGCCATATTCGGTAACCTGGAACACTGAACGCCAGGTCACCACAAGAAGCCCGCTCATTGAGCGGGCTTTTTTCGTCTGCGATTTATCCTCTTTACGCGTTGCCGTCGTGCACTGCATGTTCGCCCTGAACTGTGCTGGTGCGTCATGACGTGGCGGAATACCCCCATGCTCATTGGTCGATTGCGCCCCTTGCCGCTTAAACGGTTATCTATAGCCACGCGAAGACTTCCAGGCGAGCGACCGGCAGCAGGACGCTGCGGTGCCCGCTTTCTAACAATGGCCTTTAGGGCCGATAAAAAAATAGTCTGCAAGGGGAACGGCTCTACATGAAATATCCATTGCGTCCGTTGGTGTTCTGGCCAACTTTCCTGATTCTGCTGGCAGCGGTGATCGCCAGCTACGTCGACCTGAATGCATTCCTGACGGTCAGCAAACAGCTCAACAGCGTGATCCTCAAAAATTTCTCGTGGCTGTTCAGCGCCGGCTCGTTTGCCATGGTGGTGCTGACCGCGATCGTCTATTTCTCCGCGCTGGGCAAGGTGCGTATTGGCGGCGAAGATGCCCAGCCGTTGCTGAGCAAATGGCGCTGGTTCATGGTGGCGCTGTGCACCACGCTGGCCGTCGGTGTGTTGTTCTGGACCACCGCCGAACCGCTCTATCACCTGTATGGCCCACCCTCCAGCCTGCCCATCGAAGCGGGCAGCTCGGCCGCTAAAAGTTTTGCGATGTCGACGATGTTCCTGCACTGGACCATCACCCCCTACGCGATCTACCTGGTCCCGTCCCTGGTCTTTGCGCTGGTGTTCTATAACCGTCGCAGCAACTTCTCGATTGGTGCCATGCTGGAGCCGCTGCTCGGCGAAGCACGGGTCAAGCGTTATGCCGGGCTGATCGACACGCTGGCGATGTTCGCCCTGGTGGCCGGCATGGCCTCGTCCCTGGGCACTGGCGCGCTGACCCTTTCCGGTGGTCTTAGCCAATACATAGGCGGCGAGACCACACCGTTCCGATTGGCGATCATCATCGCGATCATCGTCATTACCTTTGTTGCCTCGGCCGCCAGCGGCTTACAGCGCGGCATTGTGATGCTGTCGTCGTTCAACACCTGGATCATGCTGGCCCTGGGATTGTTCGTGCTGTTGTGTGGGCCGACGCTGTACATGTTCAGCCTTGGCGTTGAATCCCTCGGGGTTTATCTCGACACCTTCTTCAGTCGCAGCCTGTCTACTGGCGCTGCCAGTGGCGATACCTGGCCCCATAGCTGGACGGTGTTCTACTGGTCGGTGTGGTTTGCCTGGGCGCCGGTCAGTGCGCTGTTTCTCGGCAAGATTGGCCGTGGCTACACCGTGCGCGAATTCATTCACATCAACATGCTCTACCCAGCGCTGTTCACGGCGGTGTGGATCTGCATTTTCTCCGGCACCAGCCTGTACTTCGATGCGCTAGGCGATGGCAGCCTCAACCGCGTGTTGAATGAGCAGGGCGTGGAGCACGTGCTGTACCAGATGTTCCAGCAGCTGCCGGCCACTGGCCTGATGATCGCGTTCCTGTTGTTCGTGGCTTTCATCTCGTTTGTCACGGCGGCGGACTCCAGCACGGACGTGATCGCCAACCTGTGCAGCAAAGGCGTGACCGCCGATTCCGACCTGGACGGCAACCCGGCGCTGAAGATTGTCTGGGGCGTGATCATTGGCACGGTGTCGTGGGTGATGGTCTCGTTCATCGGTATCGACGGGGTGAAGATGCTTTCCAATCTCGGCGGCTTGCCGGGGATGATCCTGGTATTGCTGGCCAGCACCTCGCTGATCTTCTGGCTGAAAAATCCGACGCTGCTGGATGTGAAAAGCCTACAGCCAGCGACTGAACCCGACCTGCGTGGCGCCATCCCGGTCGCGGAACTCGCCCGCTAGAACCTGAAACCAGTGTGTCTCCTCACGCGCTCCCCTCCGGGCGCGGGGGAGCCGTTTGTTCGCAATAAATGTTTGGAGCTACCGATGGAAGTCGTTACCGAGTTTGCCTATAAGGTCCGAGAAATCGAGCACTGCCTGATTCCCCTCAAGGACGGTACCCAACTGGCCGCGCGCATCTGGCTGCCGGAAGTCGCAGGTTTGCAAATGTTTCCGGCAATCCTGGAATACCTGCCTTACCGCAAGCGCGACGGCACTGCCGTACGCGATGCATTGACCCACCCGTGGATGGCGGGGCAGGGCTATGTGTGTGCGTGTGGACATGCGCGGTAATGGCGAATCCCAAGGGCTGATGGCCGACGAATACCTGTTGCAGGAACAGGAAGACGCGCTCGAAGTGATCGACTGGTTGTGCCAACAGCCTTGGTGCGACGGCAATGTCGGCATGATGGGCATCTCTTGGGGCGGCTTCAACGGCCTGCAGGTTGCGGCCCGCCAGCCGGAGGCACTCAAGGCGATTATCACGCTGTGTTCCACCGACGACCGCTTCGCCGACGACATCCATTACAAGGGCGGCAACTTGCTGATGGAAAACTTCGGTTGGGCCGCGACCATGCTCAATTTCAGCGCCGCCGTGCCCGACCCGCTATTGGTCGGCGAAGGCTGGAAAGACCTGTGGCACCAACGCCTGGACGCCATGCCGCTGCTCGCCGAAACCTGGCTGCAGCACCAGACCCGCGATGACTACTGGCGCCATGGCTCGGTGTGCGAGGACTATTCCAAGATCAAGGCCGCTGTCTACGCCGTGGGTGGTTGGGGTGACGCCTACCGCAACACAGTTTCACGGCTGATGGAAAACTTGCCGGGGCCGAAGAAAGCGATGATCGGCCCATGGATTCATAAATACCCGCATTTCGCCGTGCCCAATCCTGCCATCGGCTTCCTGCAAGAAGCCAAGCGCTGGTGGGATCACTGGCTTAAAGGCATCGATAACGGGGTGATGGATGACGCGGCCTGTACTTTTTACCTACAGGATATTCTGCCGCCGAAAGGTAGCTACGCCGAGCGTCCGGGGATTTGGGTACAGACGGCCGGTTGGCCTGATCCTCAGGTGCAATGGACTGACTTCAGTCTCGATGAGAGCGGCCTCAATCCGGGCGCAGAACCCTTGGCCACGCCGCGAAGTATCTGTTCGCCACTGACCACCGGCCTGCATCAGGGCGAATACTGTGCAATCTGGTTTGGCCCCGATGGGCCGACGGATCAACGCCGCGACGACGCCAATTCGCTGTGCTTCGACTCGCAACCGCTGACCGAACCTCTCGCGTTGCTGGGCGACGCTCGTCTCACGCTACGCTTGGCCAGCGATACCACGTGCGGGCAATTGGTCGCTCGGTTGAATGCGATCGCACCGGATGGTCACGTTACGCAGATCAGCTATGGCGTGCTGAATCTCACGCTGCGTGAAGACTTTTCCCAGGTAACTCCTGTAGTCCCGGGGGCGCCGATGGACGTGAATTTAAACCTGGACCACATCGGCATGCGCCTGCCTGCGGGCTACCGTTTACGCCTGGCGTTGAGCACTGCGAGTTTCCCGTTGCTGTGGCCGAGCCGCGAGCTGACCACCCTGACCTTGCTGCCCGCGCTGCAACGCTTGCAACTGCCGGTGTTCATCGGCGAAGCGGTGGACTGCCCGTTCGAAGCTCCGCAATCGGCGACGCCGGCGAACCTGGAAGTGCTGCGCGCCGCTGCGCCGAAACGCACGCTGATCGAAGATGTGGGTAGTGGCGAAGTCTGCGTGAAAATCGAAGACGACTTGGGTGCGGTGCGTTTTGCCGACCACGGCCTGTCGGTGGACCAGTGTTGTACCGAGCAATACCGCACGTTGCCTTGGGACCCGTTGTCGACCCAAGCGGATATCCAGTGGCATTACCGTGTAGGCCGCGGTGAGTGGATGGTCGAGGTGGAAAGTCGCTTGAGCGTGCAAGCCGACGCCGAGTGGTTCTACGTCGAAGCCGAGCAGACGGCCTGGGAAAACGGCCAGCTGGAACACCGCCGCCAGTGGAGCAAGCGCGTGGCCAGGGTCGCGCTGTGAGTGAGCAACTGGCAGGATGCCTGCCATCGTGATCTTTGCGGGCCCGGGGAACCCAGGCCCGCTTTTGCCATTGGAACTGCTCATGTCGCGCCGAAACGTCGATCTTCCCCCGCTCAATTGCCTGCAAACGTTTGAAGCAGCGGCCCGCCATTTGAGTTTTACCCAGGCCGCCCATGAACTAAATCTGACTCAGAGCGCGGTCAGTCGCCAGGTCAAGCGCTTGGAAGAAGACCTGGCCCGCCCGTTGTTTTACCGGTTGGCCCAGGGGCTGAGCCTCACGCCTGCGGGTGTGCGTTACTTCCGCACCATCCAGCGCCTGCTGCGTGAACTCGGCCGCGAGTCTGCCGAGTTGCGGCGTCGCGGTGCCGACCGTCAATTGACCCTGGCCAGTACGCCGACCATCAGCTCGATCTGGCTCGCCGGCCTGTTACCGGAGTTCCAGCGTGAGCACCCGGACCTGGATATACGCATCCTGTGCAGCGAAAGCCCCAACCATCTGGATGTGAGCGAATATGACTTGGGCCTGTTCTATCACCTCGACGAATTGCCAGCGCCCCATGGCCTGGAATTGTCTCCGGTGTTCGACAGCGAGCAGGTGATCACCGTATGTAGCCCAGGCTATATAGAACGCCACGGCCCGATTCACGATGTGCACCACCTGCTGCACGCCCACACTCTGCTGATTGTGGAGGACCATTACCACGACTGGCTGACCTGGACCGACTGGTTCGCCGACGCCGACGCTCACTACTACACACCGCGCCATGCGTTGCGCACCAACAGCTACCAACTGCTGCTGCAGTCGGCGGTCATGGGCCATGGCGTTGCCCTCGGCTGGAAAAGCCTGCTGGAAGGTGAATTGACTTCCGGCCGTCTGCAGATGGCGTTACCTCACACCATGCACAGCCGTGGCCGCCTGCACCTGATGCAACCTCACCATCGCAATCCGCCGTCGGCGGCGCGCAGTTTTCGTCAATGGCTGCTGGCCAATGCCGGCAGCATGAACAACCCCTCTGAGCCACCATGAACCTGACTTTCCTGACCTTCCCCGCGCTGTACAGCGCGACCATTCTGATGCTCACCGGCAACGGGCTGTTCTTTAGCTTTATTGGCCTGCGCCTGAGCAGCCAGGGCATCAACGAACTGTGGATCGGCGCGCTGACGGCCGCGTATTACGGGGGCATGGTGTGCGGCGCCAAATTCGGCCACCGCATGATCGCCGGGGTGGGGCATGTGCGCTCGTATGTGGCCTGCGCGGGTGTGGCCACCATCATCGTGTTGCTGCATGTGCTGTTCGAGCAGTTGGAGTTCTGGCTGGTTCTGCGCTTTGTGATGGGGCTGGTGATGATGAACCAGTACATGGTCATCGAAAGCTGGCTCAACGAGCAGGCGGAAAACAACCAGCGCGGCGCCGTGTTCGCCGGCTATATGGTGGCGGTGTCCCTGGGCCTGATGCTGGGGCAGGGCGTGTTGATCTGGCGCCCGGAGCTGGATTTCAAACCGTTGATCATTGTCGCGATCTGCTTCGCCGCCTGCCTGTTGCCGGTGACCATGACCAAGCGTTTGCACCCGGCAAAATTGGTGGCGGCGCCACTGGAAGTCGGATTCTTCTGGCGACGAGTGCCCCAGGCGTTGACCACGGTGTTTGTCACCGGCCTGATGATCGGTGCGTTTTACGCCCTGGCTCCGGTGTTCGCCACGCGCAACGGTTTGAGTACCGCCCAGGCCAGTACCTTTGTTGCGGTGTCGATCTTTGCCGGGCTGTGTGGCCAGTGGCCGATTGGCTGGTTGTCCGACCGCATTGACCGTTCCCGGCTGATTCGCTTTTGTGCGCTCGCATTAGGGCTGCTGGTGATTCCGTTGTGGGGGCTGGTGCAACTGCCATACGCGCTGTTGCTGGTGTTTGGTTTTCTCAGCGGTTTGCTGCTGTTCACCCTGTACCCGTTGGCGGTAGCGCTGGCCAATGACAATGTTGAACAACCGCGCCGCGTGCCCTTGAGCGCGATGATGCTCGCCACCCACGGCATCGGTGCCAGCCTGGGTCCGATGCTCAGTGGCGCGTTGATGAACAGTTACGGCCACGGCGCGTTCTACATGCTGTTTTCGGCCTGCTCGCTGCTGTTGATCTGGCGCGTGCAACCCAAGCACGTCACCGGTGAATACCTGGTCGAAGGTGCGCCACTGCATCACGTCGCCATGCCGGAACATCCGATGGGTGCCATGGCGGCGGTGCTCGATCCACGGGTCGATGAGATCCCTGAGGACCTGGTGATCAGCGACCCGACGCCCGACAGCAAGGCGTGACGGCTACTTGGTTTTTTTTCTTGCGTGTCTGGCGCGTTGCCAAGTGCTCGAAGCAAAAGACGCAGTGCCGAATACGGCGATGATGGTCAGTACGAGCATGCCGAGGGTTGAGCTTTCCACGGTGATTTCCTACGGGTTGTGGGGTAGGAATTCACGGTAGAGGCAGTATGAAAACGGCTCAATAGACCCGACGCAAACCTTACGGCGCCGGGCCCATTGTTACGCACTCTTTACGGCGCGTTGCGGCTGTGGCGGTAATCGCTGACCGCTTCGTACACCGCCTTGCGCAAGCGGTTGATACCGCCGATGGGGCGGTGTTCCGCGACGCCGAACCACGGGTTGAACGACTGGTTATCGCACGCCAGGTTTTGTTCTGGAGTATCGAAGTCCTGGGCCGGGATTTTTATCTTGGCCACCGTTTCATACGGCGCATCGCTTTCCTTCCATTCAATGCTGGTGTCCTCGATCGGCATGAACTTCTGCGGGTTTTGCCGTTGGATCTGCAACACGAAACACGCAGCTACGCGGTCGGTGGACAGCTGTTGATTCAAGGCGCTGCGCAGGAAATTCGGCAGGTCTTGGTTCTGTTTGGGCAGCGCGTATTCCGGGCAGCTTTGTGGGTCTGGGGCGACACGGAATTTGGCGTTGGCCGCACCGAACTTGTAGGGCGATACCGAGAAGTACGTGGTCTGTGTCGGACTGGCCGGGGCGGGTGCCAAGGTTGCCAGGGCGATAAACAAGTGACGCACTTGCCAACTGCGCGGGTCGACCTTGGGGAAGAACGCCAGCACTTTTTTGCCATCTGCCTGAGCGCCGATGTTCTGCGCATATTCGGCCACATCGCTGACGAAGAAGTTCGGATGACTGAACATCACGAAGTCCTGTTCTGTACGCGTTTGCTGATCGGCCAGCAACTGCTTGCCCGGTACGTCCAGTAGCTTGATCGCCATGCCTCGGGCGTCGCGGATGCTGTCGAACTGTGGGTAGGCGTTGCCGTTGGACAGCCGCATCATTGCCTGCCAGGTCTTGCCCGGTTCGGCGAATACGCCCTGGCGCAATGCAGGGTCGAGACCGGTGAGCACGCTGACTTCAGCTTTCACACAACCATGAGCCTTGGCGTGAGCATCGCGCAG
The DNA here is from genome assembly GCA_004000515.1 of Pseudomonas poae. GTDB lineage: Bacteria > Pseudomonadota > Gammaproteobacteria > Pseudomonadales > Pseudomonadaceae > Aquipseudomonas > Aquipseudomonas cremoris. The sequence continues at coordinate 6,451,353 of CP034537.1, read as the reverse complement.
GTAGCGCGTGCCTTCGCGATGCTGATCAACGATGCGCACCGCCGTCTGGATGATGCCCTGGGTCATCGCCGCTTCACCGGATGGAACCTGTTCATTGGGCGACACCGGGCCGCTGTGCTGCCAGGCGTACCAGGCAGTGGCGCCCAGCCAGCCGAGCAGGCCGAGGCCCAGCAGCCACAGCAGAGTCTTGCCGAGAAATGCACCGATGCGCAGCCACAGGCGGGCGAGCAGGGAAGGTCGGTCGTAGGGGGATCGAATCATCATGGCAGTTGTTGCTCCAGCGGGCCGCCCAGCACTTTGAGGTATTCCAGTAGCGCCCAGCGCTCCTGCGGCAGCAAGCCACGGCCGATCACGCCGTTGCCCTGCTTGCCAGCACGGAATTCGTGACCGCTGTTGTGGTTGCCGGTGATCTTGGTATCGAACAGGAAGGCATTCTTGAACGCGCCGGTTTCAAACCCCAAGTGGCGCGGGTCGTAGGCGAAGGTGCCTTTATAGAAGGTGGTGCTGCGCTCGTCCTGGGGCGAGAGCAACTGGTAGATCGTCGGCACCGAACCGTTATGCAGGAACGGCGGGGTAGCCCACACGCCGGCCAATGGGCGGGCCTTGTAGGCGCGCAGTTCGCGCACGCCGATGGGCAGGCCGAAGCCGTCCAGGCTTGGGCGTCCGCTCGGCGTTACACCCGCGGCGCGGTAGGCGTGCTCTTCGACAAAGGCGGTGACGTAGGCGAGGCCCTTGGCCACCGACATTTTCTTCAGGTCCAGAGGCTCGGTCGGTGTCGGGTGGAGGTCGACATTGAGCTTGGCCAATTCCGCCGGGTCCCATTGCAGGGCGCTGAGGTCGTAGCGTTGGTCGGCGATGTTGCTGGCGGTGCCGGGGTCGGTGCCAATGTAGTCCACTGGCAGCATTTTCAGCTGTTGTACCGGACGGCCGTTTTCCTGGGTGACGCTGGGCACATGGCAGCCCGCGCAGTTCTCAGTAAACAGCGCACGGCCTTGGGCGGCGAGGGGCTTGTCGATGGCACCGAACAGGTCCTCTGGCCAGGTCGGCGGCTTGAGGCGTTGCAGGGTTTCTTCGATCAGGTTGAGGTCGCGCACTCGCACGCTGGAAGGGTAGCGCGCGTCGCCCTGCAGCGGCTGGCCGGCGTTGTCGAAGAAGGTCAGGGTTGCGCCGACGCCGAGGGCTTCGCCGATGTTGCGGGCCATGGGCTGCTGGGCCGAGCCGTTCCATTGCACCCAGTCGAAGGTCCAGATGTCCCACAGGTGTGGGTAGTCCACTGGGGCATTGGCGACGCGATAGTTGTCCGGCGAAATCGCATCGCCAAAGCTGGCGTTGGCGATGCGGCCGAACGCGTCGGTGCGGCCGGGGCCTTCTTCGGTGGGGTAGAGGCCACGGTGGGTGTCGTTCCAGGCGACTTTGAGGAACTGGTTGAGCGACCGCTTGAAGTCCTCGCGCAGTTGCTGCTTGTTGTGATCGTCGTAGTCGTGCCCAAGCACCGCGTGGGCGAAGCGGTCGAACTTCCACGGGTTGTAATAAGTCGCTGCAAGGCTGGCAACCAAAGCCTGGCCGAAACTTCCGCCGCGCAAGGTAGGAACGCTGGATGGCAGCACATGCTGGGCCGAACCGCCGTCGACACGCAGGGCTTGGCCTTTGAAATGCAACTCGCCGGTGTGGCAGGCGGCGCAGGTGATGTCCAGGTACTCGGCATTGCTGCCGGCATTCTTATGCCGGGCGAAACCCACAGGCAGGTTGCCGGGGTTTTGAGTCGTGGGGACTTGCTTGGGGTCCACCAGGAAACCGAAGCGCGCCAGGTATTGCGGAGTGGCAAAACGTTGCTCGGAAAACGGCAGTTCCAGGGCGGTGAACCAGTTGTAGTGCAGGCCTTTTACCTGAGTGCCCTGGGGCGTGAAGTAGTAGGTCTGGCGGTCTGCGGCACTCCATTGGTCCTGGTAGTGCACCTGCTCCACGGGCACGTAGTCCGGCAGCTTGGGGTTGAGGGTGTAATAGATCACCACGGCCAGGGCGATGCCCAGCAGCGTGAATATCAGGAATAAAACACGGGAAAAAATGCGCAAGATAACTATCCTTGTCGAGTTGTAGCGCTGTTATGCCACCACGCCACAGGTGCGGCAAGTGGCCATGAGCGCTGTCAGGGCTGTCCCGCGATCCGTCGCGGGCCCTCATCATGAATGAAAATGCTTTTAAACACGTGAACTTATCGGAAAACTCCTGCTCAGATGCCGGTAGCCATTGGTCGTGGCCGCCTGATAAGCTCGCGACTTTATTCGATTGCCCTTTTGGCGCATGAACAAGGAAATAGCATGAAACAGCATCGGTTGGCGGCGGCGGTGGCCCTGGTTAGCCTGGTACTTGCGGGTTGTGATTCGCAGACCAGCGTAGAGCTGAAAACCCCGGCGCAGAAGGCTTCCTACGGCATCGGCCTGAACATGGGCAAGAGCCTTGCCCAAGAAGGCATGGATGACCTGGATTCCAAAGCAGTAGCCCAAGGCATCGAAGATGCCGTCGGCAAAAAAGAGCAGAAGCTCAAAGACGACGAATTGGTTGAAGCGTTTGCAGCACTGCAGAAACGTGCTGAAGAACGCATGACCAAAATGAGCGAAGAGTCGGCAGCCGCCGGCAAGAAATTCCTCGAAGACAACGCCAAGAAAGACGGCGTCGTCACCACCGCTTCCGGCCTGCAGTACAAGATCGTCAAGAAAGCCGACGGCGCACAGCCTAAGCCGACTGATGTCGTGACTGTTCACTACACCGGCAAGCTCACCAACGGCACTACCTTTGACAGCTCCGTGGATCGCGGTAGCCCGATTGACCTGCCGGTCAGCGGTGTGATCCCAGGTTGGGTCGAAGGCCTGCAACTGATGCACGTCGGCGAGAAGGTCGAGTTGTACATTCCTTCCGACCTGGCCTACGGCGCTCAGAGCCCGAGCCCGGCGATTCCAGCCAACTCCGTGCTGGTATTCGACCTGGAACTGCTGGCCATCAAGGACCCAGCCAAGGCTGAAGCCCCTGACGCACCTGCAGCACCAGCCGCCAAGAAGTAATCGGCGCCTGAACACACAACGCCCCGTCTCGACGGGGCGTTGTTGTTTCTGCAGTGACGGGTCTTGTAGTGAGCGGGCTTGCCCCGCGCTGGGTGGCGAAGCCGCCCCAATAAGACCGCCTCAGTGTCTTAGAACGACCGAGGTGCCTGGATTTAGGGCGGCTTCGCCCCCCAGCGCGGGGCAAGCCCGCTCACTACATGAATCCAACCGAACGTCCGTGGCGGGTAACAGTCTGATATAACACTCGAGTACGGGTAGCCGCACATCAACGCCAAGTCAATGAAATCTTGGGTTTTTTTTATGTGCGCAAAAAACGCCCGATCTAACTGCAGGCCTTGTAAACCGTGGCTTTCAGCCTGCAAAGGGGCTCTGTTCACAAGGTTATCCACAATTTGTGTGGATAACATTTTCGACCGCCTGGAACTGGAGTGACGAATGAAACCACCCTTCAATTTCACCCGTTTCCTGCCCATGGCCGCACGCTTGCTTGGCCGTGGCCGTTTGCCAACCCTGCTGTTTGCCGTCGCCGCCAAGAGCTCTAACCAGGGCAGCCGGCTGGGCAAGCTCAAGGACGATCTCAAACTGTTGCAGGCCCTGTGCCTGGCCTACTGGCGCGGTGAGTACCGGGCTATCAGCCCCAAGGCGCTGATCTCGGTTGTGGCGGGGTTGATGTATTTCCTCAGCCCGATTGACGCGATCCCGGATTTTATCCCGGTGTTCGGCATGCTCGATGACATTGCTGTACTGGCGTGGGTCATGAAGACCCTGGACGGTGAGTTGAGCGCCTTTCGTGCGTGGCGTGACGCGCAGCGCCCGGAAAAGCTCGCAGTGGTGGAACGTTTGCCTGCGACACCGGCCTTACTGGCCAAGGAAAACCCGCAAAAAAATGGATGACGCGGATATCCCCTGCGACCTTTGTGGCTGTTAGGATTACACTCCTAAGGAAAGAGCTTACTTAGTAAGTGTTGTTATCCTACGGGGCAGTCATGGATATTCAGATAATTTCACGGAACGGCGAGCCCGAATACGCGGTGTTGCCATGGGATCAGTACCAGGCGCTGCTAAAAGCTGCCGGTCAGCAACCACCGACTCAAGCACCTTCTTCTACCGCCCAAGCCGCACCGCCACAGGACCTGCGCCCGCTGGCGGACCTGCGTGGTTTGCGCGAAGCCAAAGGCCTGGCCATTGAAGCCCTGGCCCGCACGGTGGGCATCAGCCCTTCGTACCTCGCATTGATCGAAAGTGGTGAACGCCAGCCGGATGCCGCGATCCGCCGCAGCTTGGCCTGGGAATTGGGCGTTGCAGGTTGGAGGGATGAATCTTGAGCCTACGTATCAGCCGTCAACACTGGGACGGGTTACTCAACGAACTGGACCAGGCGCGCCGCCAGCGCCATCTGCTGACCTACCGCGCGCTGCTGGAGCGCCTGCAGTTCCCCACGCCCGCCATGCAAACCCTGGCTGCCGCCCTGGAACACCTGGCAGCGCTGGACGCCAAGGCCGAGCAGCCGCTGCGCAGCTCCTTGGTGATCAGCCAAGGCGCCAGCCGCTTGCCGCGTACCGGTTTCTTTGAGTGTGTGGAGCGCCTTGGGCGTTTCAGCGGACCGTCCGATGGCGTGGCCGCCGCGTCCTGGCACGCCTCCGAGGTGGTGCGGGTGTTTGAATACGAGTACCCGGAGTCTGCCGAGGCCTAAAGTGCCTGGGGCAGCGCGTCCATGCTGTCGATCACATGGATGCTGTAGCCGGCCATGTCCTTGGCATGATGCTTGGCCTGCGACGCCAATTCTGCCAATTGGCTGGCATCGAGTTGTCCACAGGCCTGTGGATATAAATGCACCACGCCGATAGACAGTGACAGCAGCGCGAATTCCTGGCGCACGCCCTGGCGGTTCAATGCCACGAAGCAGCCGGCCTCGAGGTGCTCGGCGCGGTAGAAGCGTCGGCATTGGGTATGGAAGTCATCCAGCAACTGGTTGAGTCGCTTGCGCCAATCCTGCGGGCCCAGCACCAGTAAGAAATCATCTCCGCCGATATGCCCGACAAAGTCGCGGCTGGGGTCTACCCGGTCGTTCAGGCACTGTGCCAGGCACAGCAACACCTCATCCCCGCGCCCATAACCGTAGATATCGTTGAATGGCTTGAAGCTGTCGATATCCACGTAGCAAATCACCGACTCGCGTTGCTGTTGCAGTAACCGCGTTAGGCATTGCTGGATCGGCACGTTGCCTGGCAGCAGGGTCAGTGGGTTGGCGTAGCGCGCCTGCTGGATCTTCAGTTCGGTGATCAGCTTGAGCACATCGATCACCCGGCCGAGGCCCAAGTAATCACCGTTTAGCGTGATGATGAAATCTTCTTCGATGCGTTGCCGCGCACGGCTGGTGAGCAGCCGGCTGACCTGTTGCAGCGATTGGCTCAGTTCCACCGCCAGGAAGTCGGTGCTCATCAAGCGGCTGATGGGTTTTCGCGCAAACAGGTCGGTGGCGAACGGTTTGAGCAGCGCGTCCGACAGCGAATGCCGGTGCACGATGCCGACCGGTTGGCCACGGCCATCCAGCACCGCCAAGGAGTTGAGGTTGGCCTGGCGGCGGAACGCCTCGAGCACCTGGGCGGTGGCGGTGTCTTGGTCCATCGCCGGTTGCTCGTTGAGCAGGGCGCTCAGGTCGCTGCCTTCATCACTCAGGGCTACGTTGGCGCTGTCGGGCTTGGGCAGCATCTGGCGCACTTCCTGCGGCGGATGTTCTTGTGGACGACACAGCAAATAGCCCTGGACCAGGTCCACCCCCATTTCGGTCAACACGGCCAACTCTTCAGGCAGTTCGATGCCCTCGGCGATCACCTGCGCGCGTGACGCCTTGGCGATTTGCAGGATCGAGCCGACAAACTCGCGCTTGAGCGCATCCTGATGGATGCCGTCGATAAAGTGTCGGTCGATCTTCACGTAGTCCGGCCGCAGTTCTGACCACAAGCGCAGGCTGGAATAGCCGGCGCCCAAGTCGTCCAGGGCGATCGAGAAGCCCATGTTGCGGTAGTGGTGCAGTGCGGTTTGCAGCAGGTCGAAATCGTCGGTGGGGGTTTGTTCAGTGAGTTCGATCACTACCTGGCTTGGAGGAATGCCGTAGTCATGCAGCAATTGCAGGGTACGTCCCGGTTGATGGGCGGTTTCCATCAGGGATTCCGGCGAGACGTTCAGGAACAGCTTGCCCGGCAGCTTTTGCTCGCTGAAACGTCGACAGGCGCTTTCGCGACACGCCATTTCCAGTTCACTGAGGCGTCCCGCCTGGCCAGCCACCGAGAACAAGGCGACGGGGGAGTGCAACGGGCTGTTGGACGGACCGCGGCTTAGGGCTTCATAGCCGAGAATGCGCCGTTCGGACAGGCAGATGATCGGTTGGAACAAGCTGTGCAAACTGCCTTGAGCCAGGATAGAGCCCAATGCATTCAGCTGTTCGGTCATGGTCATGGCGATCTCGATCGTAAAAAGGACCGCAGGCGGTGAGCCTGCGGTCCTTCATTTCACGACAGAATGATGTCTATATGATGACACTCCAAGGAGCGATCACATTAATTCGCCATCATTTACTGCTTGGCCACCTGTTTGCTGATCTTCAGGTAGTCCAGCAGGATCCGGCCCGTCTCCGCCAGGTAGGCGTCGTCTTCCGGCTTGGTTTTGTCTGCTTCGGTCGGCAGCGCATCTTCATCTTCTTTCTTCAGCTCTTTGAGCGGGTCTTCACCCTTGGCCTTGCGGCGGGTGTTCTCCAGCACCAGCTGTTGATTCTCGATGTCGGCGTGCTGCTTGCGGCGGTCCACTTCATTGAGGCTGACGGATTTTTCTTCCATCAGCTTCTTGGCCAGGGCCAGCTTGTCGCGGATGAACACAAACTCGGCATCCTTGGCGGAGCGGGTGTCATGGTCAGCCTTCAACTGCGCCAGGAACGGCTTGAACGGGTCCGACGCCGGCTTGATCGCAGGGCGGATGGTGTCCCACGGCATGGCTTCCGGCAGGGCGCTTTCGCCGATTTCCTTGGTGTCGATGATCGACGGAAATCGATATCCGGCAGTACGCCCTGGTGCTGGGTGCTCTGCCCGGAAACCCGGTAGAACTTGGCCAGCGTCAGTTTAAGCTCGCCATGGTTCAGCGGCTGAATGGTCTGCACGGTGCCTTTGCCGAAGGTCTGGCCACCGATGATGAGCGCACGGTGATAGTCCTGCATCGCGCCGGCGAAAATCTCAGAAGCGGACGCCGAGAGGCGGTTAACCAGCAACGCCATCGGGCCTTTGTAGAAGGCGCCTGGGTTCTCGTCTTCCAGCACGTCGACACGGCCGTCAGCGTTGCGTACCAATACGGTCGGGCCCTTGTCGATAAATAGGCTGGTCAGCTCGGTGGCTTCCTGCAGGGAACCGCCGCCGTTGTTGCGCAGGTCAATGACCACGCCGTCGACTTTTTCCTTCTGCAGCTCTGTCAGGATCTTCTTGACGTCACGGGTAGTGGACTTGTAGTCCGGGTCGCCAGCGCGGAACGCCTTGAAGTCCAGGTAGAAGGCCGGGATCTCAATGACGCCCAGCTTGTAGTCCTTGCCATCCTGCTTGAGGTTAAGGACTTTCTTCTGCACGGCCTGGTCTTCGAGCTTCACCGCTTCACGGGTGATGGACACGATCTTGCTGGTCTGGTCGTTTGGCGCATTGGTGTGCGGAATCACTTCCAGGCGCACCACGCTGCCTTTCGGCCCACGGATCAGCTTGACCACTTCGTCCAGGCGCCAGCCGACCACATCGACCATCTCTTTGTCGGCCTGGGCTACACCGATGATCTTGTCAGCCGGAGCGACTTGCTTGGTCTTGTCTGCCGGGCCTGCTGGCACCAGGCGCACGATCTTGACCTGGTCGTTGTCGCTTTGCAGGACGGCACCGATGCCTTCCAGCGACAGGCTCATGTTGATGTCGAAGTTTTCCGCGTTATCTGGCGACAGATAATTCGTGTGCGGGTCGTAGGACATCGCGAAAGTATTGATGTAGGCCTGGAAGATATCTTCGGCACGGGTCTGGTGCAGGCGCGCCAACTGATTCTTGTAGCGCTTGGTCAGCAGTTCCTGAATGGCCTTGGGTTCTTTGCCGGCGATCTTCAAGCGCAGCACTTCGTCCTTGACGCGTTTGCGCCACAGGTCGTCGAGCGCGGCGGTGCTGGTCAGCCAAGGCGCGTCCTTGCGGTCCACCAGAAGGGTTTCCTTCTCGGTGAAGTCGAACTTGTCGACGCCCTTGTTCAGCTCAGCCAACGCGAAGTCCAGACGCGCTTTGACGCGGTCCAGGTAACGCTTGTAGATGGTGAAGCCGGGCTGCAGGTCGCCGCTCTTGAGGAAGTCGTCGAACTGAGTCTTCCACTTGTCGAACTCAGCGATATCGCTGGCCAGGAAGTAGCTGCGCGATGGGTCCAGCAGCTTGAGGTAGCTGTCGTAGATGATCACCGAGCGCGCGTCGTCCAGCGGCGGCTTGCTGTAGTGATGGCGCTTGAGCAACTCGACGACGTTAAGGCTGGCAATCACCTCATCGCGATCCGGCTGAAGGTTGTCCCAGCTGTTGGCTGCGAACGTATTGGTCGACATCGACGCGAAGCCGAGACCAATGAAAAAAGCGAGGGCGGTGCTGGGGAACAAATGCTTCATGCTGATTCGACGCGGGGGCAATTGATAACGCATATTAGGCCGTCTTTGAGGGAGCCGGTTCCATATGGTCCGGTCGCATAATGCAAAAAACCCGGCGATACAGCTACGGGCTCAGTCCAGACTCACTATGGAGGCACTGTGAAAGCATTGCAAGGCGTTGAAGGTCATGTGGAGTGGTTGGATGAAGCAAGTCCTACATGCGATGTAGGCCAAGTTCGTATTCGTGTGGCGGCGGCGGGCCTCAATCGGGCCGATTTATTGCAGCGAGCGGGCCTTTATCCGCCGCCACCGGGCGCCAGCCATGTGCTGGGCCTGGAGTGTTCCGGGGTGATCAGCGAGGTCGGGGCAGGCTCATCGTGGCAAGTGGGCGACCGTGTTTGCGCGCTGCTGGCCGGCGGCGGCATGGCCGAAGAAGTAGTGGTGGATGCGCGCCACGTGCTGCCGGTACCCGAAGGCCTGTCGCTGATCGAAGCGGCGGCGCTGCCTGAGGTGTACAGCACGGCGTGGCTGAATCTGTTCCAGTTGGCTGGCCTCAAACCCGGTGAGAAAGTGTTGCTGCATGCCGGCGCCAGTGGCGTGGGTTCAGCCGCAATCCAGCTGTGCAAGGCGTTTGGCAGCCCCTGCTGGGTCAGCGTGGGCTCGGCGGAGCGCCTGGCGTACTGCGAAGACTTGGGCGCCCAGGGCGGCGTGGTACGTACCGACGGCATCGAGGCACTGCGGGACTTTGGGCCGTTCGATGTGATTCTCGACCCGGTGGGCGGTGACTATGCGGCCCTCGATCTCAAGTTGCTGGCCCTGGATGGTCGTTGGGTGTTGATCGGCTTGATGGGCGGGCGTGAAGCCAAGCTGGACCTGGCTCAAGTGCTCGGCAAGCGTGTGCAACTGCTGGGCTCGACCCTGCGCAGTCGCAGTGATCAGTTCAAGGCCGACCTGTTCAGCGACCTGAGCCAGCATGTATGGCCGTTGTTTGTTGAGGGGCGGCTGAGCCCGCAATTGGCCAAGACCTTTGCGATCAAGGATGCCGAGGCGGCGTTTGCCGAGCTGGCGACCAATCAAATTTCCGGGAAGCTTGTTTTGGTGATCGACGAAAGCCTGACCTGATTTCAGCTTGAAATACGATCTAACTGTGGGAGCTGGCTTGCCTGCGATAGCGGTGTATCAGTGAAGAATTCTTCATCTGACACACCGCTATCGCAGGCAAGCCAGCTCCCACAGTTGATTGGGTTTTCAGGTCAGTAGCGTGCAATCAGGCCCACTGGTGAATCGGCCATCCCGCCTGTTCGGCATGCGCCCGCAGCACTGGGTCCGGGTTTACCACCTGCGGGAATTCCACCTTGCTCAGCAACGGCAGATCATTACGCGAATCCGAATAGAAGTACGCCCCTCCAACGTCTCGCCTTCCTGCTCCAACCACTCCAGCAGGCGTGTGATCTTGCCTTCGCGGTAGGTCAGTACGCCGACGGTACGCCCGCTGTACACGCCATGGCTGACTTCCAGTTCGATCCCCAACACTTCATCAATACCGATGCGTGCCGCAATCGGCTTGACCAAATGCGTGCCGGACGCCGAGATCACCAGGATTCGGTCGCCATTGGCCCGGTGACGCGCGATGGCCTTGGTGGCGTCGCTGTAGATCAACGGCTCGATCACGTCCTCGACCCACGGCTCCACCAGGTGTTCGATTTCCGCCGGTGTACGGCCAATCATCGGTTCCAGGCTGAAGTCCATGAAGTCTTCCATCTTCAGTTGGCCCTGGCTGTAGGCGTGCATCAGTTCATGGTTCTTGCGCATGAACGACTCAGCGTCGACCCAGCCCAGGCGGCCCATCTGCTCGCTCCACAAGGTGGCGCAGTCGCCGTGGATCAGGGTGTCGTCCAAATCAAAAATTACCAATGCCATCGGTCATGCTCTCTCAATAAAACGTTGCATCAGGCTACTTCACACAGGGCGCTTGGGTCGATGGAAAGTGCCAGGCGTTGCCCCTCCGGGTACAGATCGTCGGCCGAGCGGTTGAGCACGTCCACCACCAACTCCACGCCGCGCGCTTCGATGCGGTAGCGAATCACGTTGCCCAGCAAGCTGTGGCTGCGCACCAGGGCGTCGAGTTCACCGTGGCGGCTGAGCTCAATGGCTTCTGGGCGAATGGCGATGCGGCTGCTGATCGGGCGTTGCAGCAGTTGAGTGGCCTTGTCGGCGTCCAGCAGGTTGTAGTTGCCGATAAAACCGGCGGCAAACACGTCCACCGGCGCGGTGTAGAGGGTCTCGGCGTCGCCGCTCTGCACGATCTTGCCCTGGTTCATCAGGAAGATGCGGTCGGACATGGTCAGGGCTTCTTCCTGGTCATGGGTCACGAAGATCGTGGTCAGCCCCAGTTCGCGCTGGATCTGGCGGATCTGTTCGCGCAGGTGTTTGCGAATCCGCGCATCCAGCGCCGACAACGGTTCATCCAGCAACAGCAGGCGCGGGCGAGTGACCAGGGAGCGGGCGAGGGCTACACGCTGGCATTGGCCGCCGGACATCTGGTGCGGGTAACGGCTGGCCAGGTCCTTGAGTTCCACCAGTTGCAGCACCTCCTGCACACGCTTGTGGCTGTCGTCGGCGTTGACCTTCTGCATGCGCAGGCCGAACGCGACGTTCTGTTCCACGGTCATGTTGGGGAACAGGGCGTAGCTCTGGAACACCATGCCGATGTTACGTTTCTGCGGGCTCAGTGGGACGATGTCTTGGCCATCCAGCAGAATTTTCCCACTGTCCACCGAGGTGAGACCGGCGATACAGCGCAGCAAGGTCGACTTGCCGCAGCCGGAGGGGCCGAGCAGGGTGACGAACTCGCCTTTGGCGATCTCGCAGTTGATATCGCTGAACACCGGGGTGCCGGCGTAGCCTTTTGCAGGTGTTGGACGCTGACGAAGCTCATTGGCTTTTGTCCTTGTTCAAGATATTGGCGGCCCAGGTCAGCACCAGCACAAAGAAGAAGTAGGAAATCACGACGGCACTGGTGAAGTGGCCGCTGCTGTTACGCATGTTGTTGAGGTACACCTGCAGGGTTTCGTAGCGGGTGCCCACGAGGATATTGGCAAAGACGAATTCACCGAACAGGAACGAGAACGACAGCAGCAGCGCAACCATCAGGCCTTTGCGCAGGTTTGGCAGCACCACCAGGATCGCCGCCTGCCAGGTGCTGGCGCCGAGCAGTTGGGAGGCGTCCATCAGGTCGCGCAGGTTGATGGCTTGCAGGTTGTTGGTGATCGCCCGGTACATGAACGGCAGCGCCACGGTGAAATAGCAACCGATCAGAATCCACGGCGTGCCCACCATTGCCATCGGCCCGGAGCCGTAGAGCTGCAGCAGGCCCACCGAAGACACCACCGGCGGCACCGCAAAGGGCAGCAGGATCAGGATGTTCATCAGCGCATCGAGCTTGGGGAAGTGGTAATGCACCACGAACAACAGCGGCAAGATCAGCACCACTGACAGGATCAATGCACCCACGCACACCAGCAACGACTGCCCGAAGGCCATCAGGAAGCGCGGGTCGCTCCACAACTGCACGTACCACTTCACGGTAAAGCCTGCGGGCAGGATGGTCGCCGACCAACTGCTGGCAATCGAGTAGACAAAGGTGCCCACCAAAGGCAGTACCAGGATCGCAAACAACACCCACACCACTACCCGATGGTAGAGCGAGGCCGGGCCGGCTTCAGCGCGAGACATGGTAGCTCCTCTTGAGCAGCAATTGATGGACCACAGTGACCACCGTCATCAGTGCCACCAGCACCACGGCCAGGGCGCTGGCCATGTTCGGGTCGAGTGACACATCGCCGGAGACCAGGCCCGCGATGCGGATCGGCAGTACGTTGAAGTTGCCGGTAGTCAGTGCATACACCGTTGCGTAGGCGCCCAATGCGTTGGCCAGCAGGATCACGAAGGTACCCAGCAGCGCTGGCGTGAGCACCGGCAAGCCGATATGCCGCCAGAACTGCCAGCCGTTGGCGCCGAGCAAGGCGGCCGACTCGCGCCAGTCCTCGCGCAGCGCGTCAAAGGCGGGGTAGAGCAGCAGCACGCCGAGGGGAATCTGGAAATAGGTATAGAGGATGATCAGCCCGGTTTTGGAGTACAGGTTGAAGTCCTGGATGACCCCCGCCTGCTTGAGCATCAGGGTGATGCTGCCGTTGAATCCCAGCAGGATGATGAACGCGAACGCCAGGGGCACGCCGGAAAAGTTGCTGGTCATGTTGGCAAACGCGGTGACGAAATTGCGCAGTGGCGAATCCACCCGGCGCAGGGAGTAGCTGCCCAGCGTGGCGATGATGATGCCGAAGACGCTGGAGTAGAAGCTGATCTCCAGGCTGAACTGGATGGCTTGCAGGTAGAACTTCGAGCTGAAGATACGCGTGAAGTTTTCCAGGCCCCAGCCGGCTTCTTCGGTTTGCAGGCTGTTGATCAGCACCCACACCAGCGGGGCAATTTCGAACACGATAAAGAACAACGCAAACGGCACCAGACACAGCAGCGCCAGCCATCTACCACGGGTCATTTCAACAGCTCCCGGCATACAGGTTTGTCGTGGGGCACGCCCAGCAGTTCACAGACGGTGCCGCACAGCTCGGTCTGTTTGGGGGTGGCCTTGGCATCCAGGCTGAAGGCATCGCCCAGGACGAACAGCGGGACTTCGCGCTCTTCCGGTAGCAGCCCGTTGTGGGAGCGGTCGTTATTCATGCCGTGATCGGCGGTCACCAGCACCTGGTAGCCCGCGTCGAGCCAGCCTTGCAGGTAGTCGGCCAGGATGATGTCGGCCGAGCGTGCACTGTTGCGGTACTGCGGGTGTCGAGGCCGTGCTTGTGGCCGGCGTCGTCGATGTTCATCGGGTGCACCACCAAAAAGTTCGGCGCGTGTTTGAGGCGCAGGCTTTCGGCGTCGGCGAACAGGTGGGAATCGGGGTAGTGGTCATTCCAGTAGAAATGCCCGTGCTGGATCGCCAGCGTCTTGTCGTCGGTATGACGATCCCGCGCGGCGAGAAAGGGCGTGCGGTTATACAACTCGCTCACCCAGTGGTAAGCCGCCGCCGCTGTGGTAAGGCCTGCGTCGGTGGCGTAATGGAAAATGCTGCGCTGGTTGGACAGGCGCGAGACATGGTTGTGCACTATGCCGCTCTGGATCGGCGGTACGCCGGTCAGGATGCATTCATACAGCGGACGGGACAGGGCGGGCAGTTCACATTCCAGTTTGTAGAGGGCTGCGCGTCCTGCGCCGACATAGGCCTGCAAGTGCCCCATGGCGTGTCGGGCAACCTCGAAGTTCAGGCCGTCGAGCACGACAAGGATGACATTGTGCTTCATGGGGGCTGGAGCTCCGCAACAGGTGGTTTGACTCAATTTCTCTGGCGCAACGGGATCAACATGTGGGAGCTGGCTTGCCTGCGATAGCGGTGTATCAGTCGACATAAATGCTCAATGCCAGACCGCTATCGCAGGCAAGCCAGCTCCCACACTGACTGCATTTCAGGCTATTGGCCCGCTTACTTCATCTCTACGATGACCTGCTCGTTCCACAACTGCGGCAGCTTCTTGGAAGTCGCTTCCCAGGCGTCGGCATCCTTGATCGGCTGCGGGTTGGCCTTGGTGTACTGCTCGCCCGGGATCAGGTTCTTGGCGATATCGGCCGGCAGTTTCAGGTCGGTTTCAGCGCGGATCGGACGCGCATTACCCTTGGCCAGGTTGAGTTGGCCGGCATCGCTGAAGATGTATTCGCGGGTCAGCTTGGCGGCGTTCGGGTGCTTGGCGTATTTGTTGATGATGGTGGTGTAGCCGGATTTCACCGAGCCATCCGATGGGATCAGCACCACGTAGTCATCCGGGTTCGCCATCTTGGCTTTGTAGCTCAAGCCGTTGAAGTCCCAGACCACGCCCACTTCGACTTCGCCTTTTTCCATGGTGGCGATGGTCGGGTTGGACAGCGACAGACGGCCTTGCTGGGCGATCTTGGTGAAGAATTGCAGGCCCGGGGCGATGTTTTTCTCGTCGCCCTTGTTGGCGATGGCTGCGGCCAGTACACCGTTGGCTGCCTGGGCTGCGGTGCTTACGTCACCGATGGAGACCTTGTATTTGCCCTTTGCAGGTCAGCCCAGCTGGTGGGCACGTCGGAGCCGTGCAGCAGCTTCTTGTTGACGATAAACGCGATGGTGCCGGTGTAGGCCAATGCCCAGTGACCGTCCTTGTCTTTTGCCCAATCCGGCACCTGGGCCCAGGTGGACGGTTTGTAAGGCTGGGTCACTTCCTGCTTCACCGCAATCGGGCCAAAGGCCGCGCCGACGTCGCCGATATCGGCGCTGGCGTTGTCTTTTTCGGCTTTGAACTTGGCGATTTCCTGGGCCGAGCTCATGTCGGTGTCGATGTGCTTGAGGCCATAGGTCTTGGCCAGGTCTTCCCAGGTGCCTTTCCAGTTGGCCCAGTCATCGGGCATGCCGACGCTGTTCACTGCGCCTTCTGCCTTTGCGGCAGCTTCCAGGGTTTTTAGATCGGTATCAGCGGCCATGGCGGCGGTGCACATGGCAATGGTCGAGCCTAACAGTGATGCCAGGAAAAGCTGTTTCATCCGAAGCTCCTTTGGGCGTTATCAACGCTGCGTTTTTATGAACGATTGCGGTGGTGTTGGTCTAGGTCAGCAATACCTGAGCCAATCTAGGCTCGATGGATGACAGTTTCATGTCGATGTCGTTTTTAAATCGCGGATGTCGCACATCGCAGAGTGAGCGTAGACCATGCTCAAGTGCCCGTAATGGTTGGACTTGGCCGATGTATTGCAGGGTGTGCTAGTAGCGGGCGACACGGACTGTCATCTGTCGGTCATCTGCAATGCCTAGGCTGGCAAGCAGCAGTAGTAGCCCGTTTACGGAGCGGTTTATGCACCTGAACAGTGCTGGTCTAGTCCAGATAGGTAACATTGATGCGTGATGAGGCAATCAAGGCGGTGACATCCATTGGCCTGGCGCTGCAAGAGCAGATCGACCACGGCCTGTTGCCGCCTGCAAGCAAACTGCCCGCCGAGCGCAAGCTCAGCGAGTTGTTTGGTACCACTCGAATTACCGTGCGGGAAGCCTTGTTACAACTGGAAGCCCAAGGGCAGATTTACCGGGAAGAACGCCGTGGCTGGTTTGTCTCGCCGCCACGGCTGGCTTACAACTTGATGCAGCGCAGCCACTTTCACGCGATGGTCAGTGACCAGGGGCGAGTGCCGTCTACCGAAGTGATCTCGGCGCGGCTGCAACCAGCGTCGGCGGCGGTGTGTGCGTGGTTGCAACTGCCGGCATTGTCCAGCGTGATCCAGATCTGCCGGGGCCGGCGCATTGATGGGCGCTTGGTGTTGTATGTAGAGCACTACCTGAACCCGCAGTACTTTCCGGGGATTCTGGACTGCGACCTGAACCAGTCGATGACCGAGCTGTACGCCCGCAAGTACGACTTGCACTACGGGCGTGTGCGCTTTGAGATTGTGCCGACATCATTGCCGGTAGAGGCCGCCGCCGCGTTGCGCGTGTCGTCGGGCAGCCCGGGCTTGCGCATTGCCCGGGTCAACTATGACCAGCATCAACGCTTGATCGACTGCGACCTGGAATTCTGGCGGCATGATGCGATCCACGTGGGTGTGGACGTGGTGTGATGTATCACGGGGTGAGCGTCTTGATCACCTGATCCACATTGGTTTCCAGCTCGGCTACCGGGTCCGCGCTGTCGACGTTCAGCACCAGCAACTGCGAACCGCCTGCGGTTACCGCCGCTTTCACGGCTTCGCTCGGCTGGCGGTGATGCAGCACTACGGCCACATCGTTGTCCTTCAACTGCGCGCTGAGTTTTTGCAAATCCTCAGCCGTCCAATCAGCATCGGGCCGTGCATCGGTGCCGACCACTTCCAGGTTCAAGCTGCTGACCAGGTAGGCGAAGTGATCGCTCAGGCTGACCACCGTGAGGTTATCCGCTTTGGCCAGCCGCGCCTCGCTGTCGGCGGTGAGCTTGAGCAGGCGCTGTTTGAGCGCGGCGAGGTTGGCGTCGATCTTCGGCTTGGCGCTGGGTGCCAGGCGGCTCAGGTCGGCGGCCAGCACATCGGCCATGCGCCCCAGGTTGTTGCTTGATTGCCACGGTTGGCTGTTCAAACCATCGGTGACGCCTGGTTGCACGGCGATGCCCGGCAACCCCCGTCCACCGGGCGTGCCGCGTCAACTTCGACGATGCGGATGTTGCTGCGTCGCGCCACCGGGTACAGCGGGTCATCCGCCCACAGCGAGCGCAGGCCGATGGCGGCATCGGCCTCCACGGCCAGCTTGCTGAGGGCTGGTGCGCCACGGCCAGTGAAGTACGACACCTGCCGCGAGCCGGGCAGATTCGCCGGTGCCGCGCGTTCAAGTTGTACATCGCTGCCTTTGAGCAGCACTTCGGCCAGGCCATACGTGATCGGCAGCGAGGCCAGCACTTTCACCGGTTTTTTGGTTTTGGTCAGGGCGGCATGGCCAAGGCCTTGGTTGACTTTGAAGTCCTTGGGCTCGAAGCCATCCACAGCCAGCGCCGAGGTGCTGATCAAACAAGCGATGGCCAAGGCCAGTGGGCGAAAGACAGGGCGCATTATCCAAGATTCCCTTTGAGGCTGGGCACGATGCCGCGCGCAATGGCGGCGAGGGCGAAGGCGATACCGGCCATCAGGATGATCGCGGCACCGGATGGGATAGGCAGGTCGAAGATGATCGGCAGCAGGATCCCGCACAAGGTGCTGACGGTGGCAATCGCCACCGACACCCAGAAAAAACCCTTTGAGCGACTGGCTCAACAGGCGTGCCGCCGCCGCTGGGATCACCAGCAATGCGCCCACCAGGATCGCGCCGATCACCTTGACCGCTGCGACGGTGATCAGCGTCACCAGGATCACGAACAGGTAATCCAGGGTCTTCACCGCCACACCGCGCACCGCCGCCAACTGCGGGTTGAAGCTGGCGAGCATGATGCGGTTGTACAGCGGCAAGGCCAGGGCCATGACCAGCGTGCCGACAATCGCCAGCACCAGCAGGTCATTGCCGTTGACCGTCAGTACCGAACCGAACAACACGTTTTCCAGGATATGCACGTTGATCTTGCCCGCCAGGATCAGCAGCAGGCTCGCCCCAGTGCCAGGGACACCGAGAGGAACACACCGATCAAGGTATCCGGCGCCAGTCCCGTGCGGTTGCGCAAGTAATTGAGCAGGATGCCGAACAGCAGGCAGTAGCCGAACAGCGCGCCGTACGGCCCGGTGTAGGGTTCGCCCAGCAGAATGCCCACGGCCACGCCGGTCAGTGCGGCATGGCCGACCGCTTCGGAGAAAAACGCAAAGCGCTTGACTACCACCAACGTGCCCAGGCCGCCCAGCACCGGGCCGATCAGCAGGCCGGCGAGCAGGGCGTTGACCACAAAGCCATAGGCCAGCGCTTCCGGCAGATAACCGGAAGAGGCCCAGCCCTGGACCATCAAGCGAAAAGCTTCATAACTCATTGCGCCGCGCTCCGAGGGTGGGTGGAGAACAGGGTCAGCAGGCGGTCCGGGGTCAGCGCCTCCTTTGGCGTGGCGTCGAACAGCACGCGGCGGTTGAGGCCGGTGACACGGTCGGCCAGGCGGCCCACGGCTTCCAGGTCGTGTTCGATCCACAGCACGGTAATGCCCGCCAGGCGCCAGTCATTGAGCAGGCGTTCGAACACCTGGATGCCGGCTTCGTCGAGGGCCGACATCGGTTCATCCAGGACCAGCAGTTGCGGTGCCGGGATCAGGCCCTGGGCCAGCAGCACGCGCTGGCGTTCACCACCGACAGCGCGCCCATGCGCCGCTTGCGTTTGTCCTGCATGCCAACCCGCTCAAGCGCCTCACCAATGGCGCCGGCGTAGCGTTTGGACAAGCCGAGAAACGCCGGACGCCGCTGGCACATCGCAGCCATGAAATCATCCACGGTCATTGGCAAGCCCCGGTCAAACTCCAAGGCCTGGGGCACATAGCCGATGATGCCTACGCTGCTCGGCCATTGCAGGCGCAGTTGCCCCTGGTGCGGTGTTTGTCCCAGCAGGGTCTTGATCAGCGAACTTTGCCGCCGCCGTTGGGGCCTACCAGCGCATGGATGCTGCCCGGCTCAACCTGGAAACTCACAGCCTCAAGGATCGCTGTGCGGCCCAGGGTCAGGGACACTTTGTCGAATTCGATCGTCGGGCCAATGCTGGCCACTTTCAGTTGTTCTGCAGCCGTCATGCCCCCGACTCCTGAATCGCCCGGACCACGGTGTTGAGGTTGCCGGTCATTTCCACTTCGTACTTCTCAGGGCTGTATTCGCCGTAGGAAATATGCGACAGCGGGTACAACTTGACCCCGGATTCTCGCTGGATGGTCTCGACGTAGGTGGACGGGAAATCCATCTCCGAGAAGATCACCTTCACATCCAGGGCGCGCAGTTCGTCGATGGTCTTTTTCAACTGGCTCGGGCTGGGCTCGATACCGTGGGCCGGTTCGACCACGGCCGTGACTTCCAGGCCGAATTCGCGCAGCAGGTAGTCGTAGGCCGCGTGCACGGTGGCCACGCGCAGGTCCGGGTTAGGTGCGCTGGTCAGCTTGGCCAGGGCGTCGGCGCGCATCTGGCGCAGGCGCTTGACGTAGGCGCGAGCGTTCTGGGTGTAAGTCTTGGCATTGTCCGGGTCGAGCTTGCCCAGTTCGCGGGCGATGTTGTTGACCTGGGCAATCGACGCGCTGATCGACAGGAAGGTGTGCGGGTTGACCACCTTGCCCGCACCGCGCGCAGCGTTACCGGTGGCGGCCAGCAGTGGCACATTTTCGTTGGCTTCGATCACCGGAATATCCGGGCGCTCGCTGGTGGCGATCATGCGGTCGGCAAAGTCATCATGGCCGACGCCGTTGAGTACGATCACGTCCAGGCCGCCGATGCGCTTGATGTCATCGGCGCGCGGCTCGTAGGCGTGGGGGTTGAAACCGGCGGGAATCAGCGGCACGACGTCGGCTTTGTCACCGACGATATTCGTCACGTAGCTGTAGTAAGGGTGCAGGGTGATACCGATACGCAGGCGTTTGGCTGCCTCGGCATGTGCAAAGGGGCTGAGCATCAGGCTGAACAGGCCAACCACTAACAGGCGCGACAGGGGCGATGAAATAGACATGGGCAATCGGTCTTCTCGTTCAGTGACGGTGCTGGCGGGTCACGCCGGCATCGAATTGCGTGACCACCTGTTGCCAGCCGGCTGCGATGAGCGCCTGGTCGGAGAGGTCGGAAGGGGCGGCCAGGTTGGCGCTGCGGTTGAGCCAGATGTCGGGTTCGGCGCCGTGCACCCGCATCAGCAGCGAACCGCTGGTGCTGGGGACCTGGCTCAAGCCCAGGTAGGCCGAAGGTTCCAGGGTCTGCCAGCGGTGATTGCCACGGCTCACCGAGCTGGCGTCCTGAGCGAACGGCGCAAAGCCTTCTTCGGCCAGCTGTTCAGGGGTTGGCAGGGTGCTGTGTTCCTGTTGCAACAACTGGATCTCATCGAGGGTCACCCGCAGGTCCGCGTAGATGCCTTGCTCGGCGGCGCTGAGGTCGCGGCGGGCGTCCAACTGATGGCTGGGCACGGCGACGACCTCCTGGGATTCACCGTGCAGCGCAATCACCGAGCCTGCCACCGCGAGGATGATCAGGCACAGCAGCAGGACGTAGAGGGTTTCGTGACCGGCACCTGCGGGGCGTACAACCTGTGTGGTACTCATTGCGGCTGGATGTCCGCTTGGTCGATTTCCACCACGTGGCCGGGGCCCGCATCGAACAGCACGTAGAACTCGGCGGCGGGCTTCTTGAAGGTCAGGGTCGAGTCCTGGCCAAGCTTGCCGGGCACCAGGATGGTTTCGTCGTAGCCGATCACGTCCAGGGTCACGCCGGGAGCGCCGCTGCCGTCGGAAAAACCGCCGGTGCACTGGATTTGCTCGCCGGCGATTTCCTTGCATTCGCACATCGGGTTGTGGGCCAGGGCGACGGTGCTGAAACCGGCATACATCAACAGGGCGCCGCAGGCGCGAGTCAGGCGCATCAAAGTCATGGTTTAACTCCTTGCTTGTTCAGCCAGGCAATAGTGGCAGGCGAGGCCTGGCTCAGCGGGATGGAACCCTGGTGCATGGTGCCGTCCCAGCCTTCCATGGTGACCCACAGTTCGGCGTCGGCAGGCGTGCGCTCCGGCACCGGCAGGGCAGCCCCATGCGGTAAGGCGTGCCGAAGAAGATCACCCCGGCGGCCCGCAGGCTGCGGGGTTTGCCGATACGCAGGTAAGTGGCCTTGACCTGATCGGCGCAGGTGTCGCACAGGGCGGCGTTGAAGAATTTCATCGGGCCGGCCGGGTCGGGGTTGGGCCTTCATTGCGAAACTCGGCGAGGGTCAGGCTCCAAGGGCCGACCTGCACTTGGCCGGCCACCCGTTCACCGATGCCGGTATCGCCGCGAAACAGTGCAGCATCGGCAAAGTACTTGGGCATGAACCCCAGCGGTATCAGCAACAGCAGGATATTGATGTGAAACCGCCATTTGAGCCAAAAGGCCCGCAGTGGCGTAGGCGGTGCAGCAGCGGCGACCTTGCTCATCGGGTGCCCTCCGTGGTTTCAGCCTGCAAGGCAGGGGTGGGGGCGGGTTCGCGGGGTGCCTTGTTGCTGCGTTTGAGCGCATTGAGGCTGGCCAGGGCGGTGCGTTTGGTCCAGATCAGCAGCCCACTCAATACCATCATGCTCAGGATCAGGCCGAAGAACGCCCAGATCAGTTTGATCCAGATGCCACCGAAGTCGCCGGTGTGCAGCGGACGCATGGACTCAGTGACGAACTCCAGGGCGGTGCGATCGGAGAGCATGTGCGAGACCGCGATTTCGCCGTCATACGGGTTGAGCTGCGCCGTTTGGAACATCAGCGGGTACCAGCCCCGGCCGCCAATCTGCAGGTGGCTGTAGGCATTGAGGGCAGGGTCACGAAACTGGCCTCGAGCCCGGGAATGCGTTGGGTGGCAATTTCAATTGCCTCATCCAGACCGATCATCGGTGCCGGTACGCCAGGCGCCGACAGGGGGACTTTTTCCCGGGCAACCACCGGCACGACGGGCTCGCTGGAAATCGAAATCTGGTTATCCCCCAGGATCGCCTGGATCAGGAACCAAGTGCCGGTGATGGAGATCACGGCGATAAACCAGATCGACCAGATACCGCTCAGGCGGTGGAAGTCGCCCCAGAAAATCCGCGCGCCATGGCGAATGCGCAGGGTTGGCTTGAGAAAACCCTTCCAGAAACGCTTGTACACCACCAACCCGGTAACCAGCGAGGCCAGCATCGGCAGGCCCAACAGCGACACCAGGTACCAGCCCCAGCTGTAGCCATTGGTGAATGGCACTAGCCACCAGCCATGGAGGGCGCGGGTGAATTGCTGGAAGTCGAACGAGGGGCTGATGCCCTGGATGGCGCCAGTGTAAGGGCTGACATAGGCCGCCACTGCGCGCCCATCCGGGTAGGTGAGGCGTACGGTCAACGCGAAATGCGATTCGTCGGGCCGACTGATTGACCGCACGATCACTTTGGGGTCTTCGCGCTTGATGGCGTCGATCACCTGTTCAAAGCTCAGCGGTTCGGCATCCTCCGAGGGCTTGCTGGCCCGGATATCCGGGTTGGCCAGCCAGACGATTTCCTGGCTGACCACCGCCAGCGTGCCGGTGAAACAGACGATCAGTACAAAGAACCAGACGGGCAATGCCAGCCAGCTATGTACGAGAAACCAGAGTTTTGAGCGTGACTTCTTCGACATGTGAATGCGGGTCTTGATCGGAGGGGGGCAATGGAGGCCCGGAAAAGGCCGGTCGTAGCTTTTGCTGACGCGACGGGCTGTATCTAAGTTAAGACGGATGAGAATCGCAAAACCCTAACGCGGAGATGAAAGCAAATGTTTCAGGTTCACAGTTCCGCGATTTGGAAGCCCTGATCGAACACGAAACATGTTCCAAGCCATCACCCAAGCGCCATTGATGGCAGGGGACGTCTGCGTAGGATGGGGGCATACCGTTGAGTGAGCGCCTACAACAATGAACCCGCAGAAAATCCCCGCCAGAACCCTCTACGACAAGCACATCGATTCCCACACGGTGTGCACTCTGGATGACCAGGGGCATGTGCTTCTTTATATAGACCGCCAGGTGATCAACGAATACACCAGCCCGCAGGCGTTCAGTGGCTTGCGCGAGGCCGGCCGTGGCGTATGGCGCCCAGGCACGGCACTGGCGGTGGTTGATCATGTGAACCCCACCACCCCCAAGCGCATCGCTGCAATGCCCGACGCAGGCGGGCGCGACAGGTGTCGTACCTGGCGGAGAACTGCCGGGACTTCGGCATCGAACTGCTGGATATCCTCGACAAGCGCCAAGGCATCGAACACGTGATTGCCCCGGAGCAGGGTTTTATCCTGCCGGGCATGGTGATCGCCGCCGGTGACAGCCACACCACCACCTACGGCGCTTTGGGCGCATTTGGGTTTGGCATCGGCACGTCGGAAATCGAACACCTGCTGGCTTCTCAGACCCTTGTGTATAGGCGCCTGAAAACCATGCGCGTGACGGTGCACGGTGTGTTGGCCCCAGGCCTCACGTCCAAGGACGTGATTATGGCGCTGATCGGCAAGATCGGCGCCTCGGGTGCCACCGGTTATGCCATCGAGTTTTGCGGTGCCACCATCGATGCGCTCAGCGTCGAGGCGCGCATGACCATCTGCAACATGGCGGTGGAGGCCGGTGCACGCGGCGCGTTCATGGCGCCGGATGACAAGGTCTTCGCCTACCTCAAAGGCAAACCCCGTGCACCCAAGGGCGAGTTGTGGGAGCAGGCGTTGCTGGGCTGGCGCCACTTGCATTCGGATGCCGGTGCGGTGTTCGACCAGGAAGTGCAGCTCGACGCGACGACCCTTGAACCTATGGTCACCTGGGGCACCAGCCCCGACCAGGCCGCCCCATCGGCGCCCGCGTGCCCGACCCGCAAGACATCAGCGACCTGATCCTGCGCCAGGACATGCGCCGCGCCCTTACCTATATGGGCCTGGAAGCCGGCATGCCGCTGAGCGACATCGTCATCAGCCATGCGTTTATCGGCTCCTGCACCAACGCGCGCATCGAAGACTTGCGCGACGCGGCCAGCGTGGTGCGTGGCAAACACGTCGCCGAGCACGTGCGGGCGATGATCGTGCCGGGCTCCACCGAAGTCCGTGACCAGGCTGAGGCCGAAGGGCTGGCGGCGATCTTTATCGACGCAGGGTTTGAATGGCGCCAGTCGGGCTGCTCGATGTGCCTGGCGATGAACGACGACGTGCTGGCCCCCGGCGACCGCTGTGCCTCCAGCACCAACCGCAACTTCGAAGGCCGCCAGGGCGCAGGGGCACGCACCACCTGATGAGCCCGGCCATGGTTGCCGCCGCCGCCATCACCGGCCGCCTGACTGACATCCGCCTTTTTGGAGAGCGCCCATGAGCCTGCAACCCTTCACCCTGGTCACCGGCAAAGCCGCACCGATGCTGGCAGCGAATATCGACACCGACGTGATCATGCCCAAGCAGTTTCTCAAGGGCATCGACCGCAACGGCCTGGACCGCGGGTTGTTCTTCGACCTGCGCTTTTTGCCCAACGGTGAACCCAACCCTGAATTCGTGCTGAACCAACCGGCGTGGCAGGGCGCTAGCTTTATGGTGGTGGGGTCGAACTTTGGTTGTGGCTCCAGTCGCGAGCATGCGGTGTGGGGCCTGAAACAGATGGGTATTCGCGCGCTGATCGGCAGCAGCTTTGCCGGGATTTTCTATGACAATTGCCAGCGCAATGGCGTGTTGTTGATTACGTTGGAAGAGGCGGTGTTGCAGAAACTGGGGCAGACCGTGGGCCAGCCGGAGCAGGCGCAGATCAGTGTGGACTTGCAAGCGCAGGAGATTGGTTTGGCGAATGGCGAGGTGATCCCTTTCCAGATCGACACCCTGCGCAAGACTGCGCTATTGCTGGGACTGGATGCGATTGGCAGCACGTTGCAGCGCAGTGAGCAGATCAAGGCGTTCGAGCGTCAGCACCTGCAAGCCAACCCCTGGCTCAGCTGACACTCCTCGGTTCAAAATGTGGGAGCTGGCTTGCCTGCGATAGCGGTGGGTAAGCTCCCTCAACCGTCACTGATATACCGCTATCGCAGGCAAGCCAGCTCCCACAGGGGATTGGATTCTCAAGTCTGGAGCGGAGGCTAGATCGACAGCCCCTTGAAATGCTCCTGCAAAAACTCCACACACGCCCGCAGCTTCCCGGAATACGCCAACCGTGTCGGGTACACCGCCCACACGTTGGCGCTCTGGGTGTAGTCGTGCAGTACCTGAACCAGCTTGCCTTGCTCCAGCAGTGGTTTCACATCCCACATCGAACGTAGTAACACGCCGCGCCCATCCAATGCCCACTGCAATACGATCTCGCCGTTGTTGGACGACAACGGTCCGCGTACCCGCACGCTTTCCTGAATGCCTTCGCGCTCCAGGTTCCAGATGCCAAACGCGTTGTCACGTTCCTTGATTACCAGGCAGTCGTGTTGCTCCAGGTCGCTCAGGTGTTGCGGCGCGCCCCGGCGCTGCAGATACGTGGGCGCGGCACACAACACTCGGCGGTTGCTCACCAACTGTCGACCGATGTGTTGGCCGGGGATGTCATCGCCCACACGGATCTCCAGGTCGAACCCTTCGCTGACGATATCCACCACGCGGTCGAACAGATCCAGGCGGATTTCCAGGTCCGGGTATTGTTCTGCCAGTAGCGACACGGCAGGCGCCACATGGTTGCGCCCGAAGCCGAAGCTGCTGCACAGGTGCAAGTGGCCGCGCGGGCTGTCGTGGGCATCGGTGAGCTCATCGGACAGTTGCTGGAAGTCTTCGAGGATGCGCACGGCCCAGCGCTGCACCCGTTCACCGTCTTCGGTGAGGGCGATGCGCCGGCTGGTGCGGTGCAGCAGGCGGGTGGCCAGGGTGGTTTCGAGGATCTGGATGCGCTTGCTGACATACGCTGGCGACAATCCCAGCTCATCGGCGGCCGCCGCGAAGCCGGCCTTGCGGATCACGGTCAAGAACACCCGCAGGTCTTCGGGTAGGGGCACGGTATCTTTCTTATGAGTCATCAGAAGCAGGGCTGGCGGTATGAACCGCCAGAATAGCACTGGATAGGCGCACCTTCCGGCGCGTCGGGTCTAAAGCGTTTATTCGGCTGCGACCTTCGCGGCCTGGGCGGCGCGTGCATGGCGGCCGCGCTTGAGGGCGATCGGTGCCATTTTTTCGCGGTCCAGTTCACCTTCCCAGGCGGCCACCACCAGCGCGGCTACGGCATTGCCGATGATGTTGGTCAACGAACGGCATTCAGCCATGAAGCGGTCCACACCCAGGATCAACACCATCGCCGCCACCGGCACCGTCGGCACCACTGCCAGGCTCGCGGCCAGCGCCACAAAGCCCGCACCGACCACCGCACCGGCACCTTTGGATGTCAGCATCGCCACCGCCAACAAGGTCAATTGCTGCTCCAGCGGCAGGTGGATATTGGTGGCCTGGGCCAGGAACAGCACCGCCAGGGTCATGTAGATGTTGGTGCCATCCAGGTTGAAGGTGTAGCCGGTCGGTACGACGATGCCCACTACACCTTTGGACGCGCCCAGGCTTTCCAGTTTCTGGATCAGTTGTGGCAGCGCCGATTCCGACGAACTGGTATCCAGCACGATCAGCAGCTCCGACTTGATATAGCCCATCAACTTGAAAATGCTGAAACCGGCATAGCGCGCGATGCTGCCCAGTACGACGGCCACAAAGAAAAATGCGGTGATGTAGAACGTGCCCACCAGTTTCAACAGCGGCAGCAACGAACCCACGCCGTACTTGCCGATGGTGAAGGCGATGGCCCCAAAGGCACCAATCGGCGCAACGCGGCTGATGATGCCGACGATACGGAAAAACACTTCGCTGGCCTGGTTGATCACCGCGACCAAGGGCCGACCCTTTTCCCCACCATCACCAGACCCACGCCAAACAGCACGGATACAAACAGCACCGGCAGGATTTCACCCTTGGAGAATGCATCGAAAAACGTCGCGGGGATCACATGCAGCAGAAACCCAATGACGCCTTCGCCATGCTCGGCCTGGCCGACAAAACCTGCGATGGCCGAACTGTCGAGGGTTTTCACATCGATATTAAAGCCCACGCCCGGCTGCAACAGGTGAGCGGCGAGAAGGCCGATCAGCAGGGCGAGGGTGGAGACGATCTCGAAGTACAGCAGCGCCTTGCCGCCCACCCGGCCCACCTGCTTCACGTCGTGCATGCTGGTGATGCCAGACACCACCGTGCAGAAGATGATCGGGCCGATGATCATCTTGATCAGCTTGATAAACCCGTCGCCCAAAGGCTTGAGGTCGACGCCGATCTGTGGCCATTGATGGCCGATCAACACGCCCAGGGCGATAGCGATCAGCACTTGCACATACAGGGTTCCCAGCAGCTTTCTGATTGTCATTGTTATTATCTCGGTATGTTTCTGGGGCAAAGCGAACCCGTCGCAGGCCATTGGCAGCCTGCGAGGCGGGTGTTTCAGGTCGTGGTGTTATTAAGTGTTGAGAGTGGGCTCAGCGCAGGAAGGCCAGCACTTCACCCAGCAATAACTCGGGGGCCTCTTCGGCGATGTAATGGCCAGCCGGCAGGGCCTTGCCGCGTACGTCGGTGGCGACTTTCTGCCATTCCTTGAGCGGTTCGAAACAGCGGCCGACAGTCCCTTCGGCGCCCCACATCACCAGCAGCGGCAAGTTCAAGTGGTGGTTGGCGTCGATGTCCGCCTGGTCGTGTTCCAGGTCGATGCCGGCGGCGGCGCGGTAGTCTTCGCAGATGCCCGTGGCGGCGCCTGGCAGTTTCAGGCAGCGCAGGTATTCGGCAAATGCCTCGTCGGTGAATGGCTTGAGCCCGGCGCTGCGGCTACCCATGACGCTGCGCAGGTACAACTCGGGGTTGCTTTCGATCAGAGCCTCCGGCAGCGGCGCCGGACGGATCAGGAAGAACCAGTGCCAGTACGCCCGGGCGAAGGCCTCATCGGTTTGCGCGTACATCGACAGGGTCGGGGCGATATCCAGCAGCACCATGCGTTGCACGGCGGTCGGGTGGTCCAGGGCCAGGCGGTGGGCCACGCGGGCGCCGCGGTCGTGGGCCAGTACCGAGAAGGTGTCGAAGCCCAACGCGTTCATCAGCTCGACGCCGTCTCGCGCCATTTCCCGCTTCGAGTAGTGAGTGTGATGGTCATTGGCCGGCGGCTTGCTGCTGTCGCCGTAGCCGCGCAGGTCGGCGGCGACCACGGTGAAGTGTTCGGCCAGCTGTTCGGCGATCTTGTGCCAGATCACGTGGGTTTGCGGGTGCCCGTGCAGCAACAGCAGGCCGGGGCCCGTGCCGCCTTTGCGATAGCTGATGCTGACGCCGTTGACGTGGCGCTGGTCTTTCTGGAAACCGGCGAACATGGAGTGGCTCCTTGTAATGAGTGCCTGCATCGTGGAATCACACGGCATTCGGGGCAAGGGGGAAAGCGTGGAGGGGTGTTCATGAAGTGTGTAGCAGGGTGTTCAGGCTCGACAAATATCCAGTGTGGGGAGCAGGCCAGCTCCCACAGTTTTAGATGTGTAGGCAGCTGGATCTCAGCCCTGCTTGAACATCTCCTCGGCACGCTGGCGGATCTGCGCCTCAGTCAGATCCTCCTTGTGGGTTGCCAGGAACCACACATGCCCGAACGGATCCTCCAGCGTACCCGAGCGGTCTCCGTAGAACTGGTCCTTGGGTTCGGAGATTGGCGTGCCACCGGCGGCGATGGCTTGTTTGTACTGCGCATCGACATCGTTGACGTAAAGGTGGATGCCCACGCTGGTGTGGCCATCGCGCGGGCTGCCGAACGGGCTTTCAGCGCAAGGCGAGCCGAGCATGATCGGCGAGTCACCGATGCGCAGTTCGGCGTGGCCGACCTTGCCGTCGGGCATGTCCAGGCGCATGACCTCGGTGGCATTGAAGGCTTGCTTGTAGAACTCGATGGCTTCGGCGGCTTTATCGACGCCCAGGTACGGCGTGATGCTGTGGAAACCCTCTGGAACAGGCTTGACGCTCATATCGTTCTCCTTGGGTGGTGGTGTGGAGGTACGGCCCTTTAACTATAGGCCACGTACCGCGCGGCCTGCGGGCAGCCGACAAGGTGTTCGCCAGGCAACAGTGAACGGGCAGTTTGCTGCGCCATAAGCGGCCTTTTTCGTGGTTTTTGCGCTCAACCCCACGGTTTCAGCGCTCGGCACAGAAGCTGCAATGGCCAAGGCAAACCATTCGCCCGAGAGCGTTGTATGTCTGTATTGCCTGTATCTGCCGATTACCCGATCCACACGCCCCACGCTGACCTGATCCGTGATGAAGCCGAGGCGATTGCCGTGGCGCATCGTGTTGCCGCCGTATTGCTGGAGCAGGACGCCGAACGTGACCGCACCCGTCAGGTGCCCGCCGAGGTGGTAGACCTGTATTCCAACAGCGGCCTGTGGGGCATCAGCGTGCCGCGCGAGTTTGGTGGGGCGCAGGTGTCCTACGCGGTGCTCGCCCAGGTGATTGCGATTATTTCCGCCGCCGACCCGTCCCTGGGGCAGATCCCGCAAAACCACTATTGCCTGCTGGAAGACATTCGCCTGCAAGGCACGCCCGAGCAGCAGGCGCATTTCTTTGGCTTGGCATTGCAGGGGCATCGTTTTGCCAATGCGCTGTCGGAAACCGGCGGCAAGAACGTGCAGGACATTCAAGCCACGATTCGCCGCGAAGGCGACGGTTACGTGATCAACGGGCGCAAGGGCTATTGCACCGGTTCGTTGTACGCTCACTGGCTGGCGGTACTGGCTCTGGATGAACAGCAAAATGCGCAGTTGGCGTTCGTAAAGCGCGGCACTGAAGGGCTCGTTGTAGTAGACGATTGGGACAGCATGGGCCAGCGCACCACGTCCAGCGGGACGGTGCTGGCGCAAGACCTGCGCGTGCCGGCGTTCAACCTGTTTCCTACTCATAAATCCTACGATTCGCCGACCTTGGCCGGCCCTTTCGCTCAGCTGACCACTGCTGCCATCGACGCCGGCATCGCCCGCGCGGCACTGCGTGACACGGTGCAGTTCGTGCAGCAATTCGCCCGGCCGTGGATCGACGCCGGTGTGGAAAAGGCCAGTGAGGACCCGCTGACCATCATCCAGGTTGGCGCCCTGGACATTCGCCTGGAAGCCGCCGAAGCCCTGTTGGAACGTGCAGGTTTTGCCCTCGATGCTGCACGCCCGGCGCCGAATGAAGACAACGTCGCCCATGCCTCCCTGGCGGTCGCCCGTGCCAAGGTGCTCACCACCGAAATTGCCATCGAAGCCAGCAACAAGTTGTTTGAGTTGGGCGGCACGCGCTCCACCTTGAAGAAGCACAACTTCGACCGCCACTGGCGCAACGCACGGGTGCATACCCTGCACGACCCGGTGCGCTGGAAGTACCACGTCGTGGGCAACTGGCTGCTCAATGGCGCCAAGCCACCGCGCCACGACTGGTCGTGATCCATGGCCGAACTGTTCAAGAACATTTACTGGGCCGACATCGGCCAAGCCTGCCTGGAAACCCTGAGCATGCTCACAGCGGCCCTGGGTTTTACCGTGCTGTTGGGGTTGCCGCTGGGGGTGCTGCTATTCCTCACCGGCAAGCGCCAATTGCACGAAGCGTTGGTGGTGTATCGGCTGTTGTCGGTGGTGGTCAACGTGCTGCGTTCGCTGCCGTTCATCATTTTGCTGATTGTGCTGATCCCGCTGACCACCTTGCTGGTGGGCACCTCCCTTGGCGTACCGGGCACGATTCCGCCGCTGGTGGTGGGGTGCACGCCGTTTTTGCGCGGCTGGTGGAAACCGCGCTGCGTGAGGTGGATCGCGGTGTTGTCGAGGCTACCCAATCCATGGGCGCCAGCACTTGGCAGGTGATCCGCCACACGCTGCTGCCGGAGGCCCGGGGTGGGCTGCTGGCAGCGGTGACCGTGACCGCGATTGTGCTGGTGGACTACACCGCCATGGCCGGGGTGATTGGTGGCGGTGGCCTGGGTGACCTGGCGATTCGTTATGGCTACCAGCGGTTCCAGACCGACGTGATGGTGGTCACCGTGGTGCTGTTGTTGGTGCTGGTGCAGGCCCTGCAGATGACCGGTGATCGTTTGGTGGCGCGTTACAGCCGCCGTTAATTCTTATAGCAACTGCCTTCGGAGCACGTATGAAAAAGTCCCTGGCCATCTTGGCCGCTGTCCTGTCGTTCAATGCCTTTGCCAACGAAACGTTGGTGGTGGGCGCTACACCCGTGCCGCACGCGGAGATCCTGGAATTCGTCAAACCGGTACTGGCCAAGGAAGGCGTGGACCTGCAGATCAAAGTCTTCACCGACTTTATCCAGCCCAACCAGCAACTGGCGTTGAAGAACATCGACGCCAACTACTACCAGTACCGCCCGTTCCTAGATGATTACAACAAGACCCGCCACACCGACCTGGTGCCGGTAGTGGGCGTGCATATCGAACCGTTTGGTGCGTACTCGACGCGCATCAAGAACATCTCGGAGTTGAAAGACGGCGCCACCGTGTCGATCCCCAACGACCCGGTCAACACTGGTCGTGCCTTGGTGCTGCTTGACGAGGCGGGCCTGATCAAACTCAAGGACCCGAGCAACACCCTGAGCACTCCGCGGGATATCGCGGAAAACCCCAAGCACCTGAAAATCCGTGAGCTGGAAGGTGCATTGCTGGCGCGTTCGGTGAGTCAGGTGGATTTGGCGTTCGTGTTTGCCAACTACGCGCTGGAAGCGGGGATCGATACCAACAGTGCGTTGATCGTGGAAAAGGGCAAGTCGCTGTACGTCGAGTACCTGGTGGCGCGGCCGGACAACATCAACGATCCGCGCATTCAGAAGCTGGCCAAGGCGTTGAATTCCGATGAAGTGCGCCAGTTCATCCTGACCCGCTACAAGGGCCAGATTGCTCCGGGGTTCTAAAATCCACACAGGTTTAATGTGGAACTGGGCTTGTGTGGGAGCGGGCTTGCTCGCGAATACGGTGGATCAGTCGAAATATCGGTGACTGACACACCACATTGAGTGCGGCTTACACATCCAAATTATGGCGTTGGCTCCAATAGCTGAGCCCCCGGCCCGCGCTCCCCAACTGATCATCCTGATTACGCAACGGGCACGCTTCCAACGACAAACACCCGCAGCCAATACAGCCATTGAGCTTGTCGCGCAGCAGCAACAACTTGTTGATGCGCTCATCCAGATCTTCCCGCCACAACGCCGACAGGCGCTCCCAGTCCTTGGCCGTGGGCGTACGCCCATCCGGCAGCGTCTGCAACGCCTCACCAATGGTCGCCAACGGAATACCCAACCGCTGGGCAATCTTGATCACCACCACCCGCCGCAACACATCACGTGGATAACGCCGTTGGTTCCCCGCATTGCGATTGCTCTTGATCAGCCCCTTGGTCTCGTAGAAATGCAGGGCCGTGACCGCCACGCCGCTGCGGGCCGCCAGTTGGCCGACGGTAAGTTCTTTGTTCAGCATGAAAAGCTCCGAAACAACGCTTGACCTTGACTTAACTAGAGGTTTTACCCTGCGCGGCATCGAATCACAAGATTCTGCCTACAGAGAAAGGTGAGTGTTCATGCAGGTATCAGAGAAGAATCGCAGTTTCGCTCAGCTGATCGAATTCCAGATCGAACCCCGGCAGCAATCTGCCCTGGTGGCTGCGCTGTCGATGCAGAGCGAGCGCCTGGCGGAGGGCCATGGCGGTTTTATCCATGCGAGCGTGCAGGTCAGCGATGACGGTCGGCGCGTGCTCAACTACCTGCAATGGCGCTCCCGCGAGGACGGGGAAGCCGCCTTTAAATGCTTCGAGCACGGTGAGGAGGATTTCTGGACGTTGATTCGCGCGCACCAGGCCACAGCAGTGACCTTTGGGTCCTTCCAGGTGCTGCGCAGTTTCGAGCGCAGCCATGATGACGCATTGCACTGCCGTCTAAATGGATAGGTGCAACATGCGCTCGCCTTGCACATTTTCGCCGGGGCGACGTTTGTTCACGGCCAGCTCGCCGATCTTGATCAAACGGGTGCGGGTCACGTTGCGGCTCAGGCCCAACAAGTTGGCGGTGTGCACCTGGTTGTAATGGCTGAAACGGTAGGCAGCACGTAGCAGGGCGTCTTCGACTTTTTCATGCAGGGCGCCGGCCTGTTCTTCGAAGAGTTTTTGAAACGCACGCGCCAGCAACGCTTCGGCGCTGTTATCGGTGCCGTGCTGGTTGTCGTCCTGACGCTCGATGCGCATGTTCGACAGGCGCAGGTCATCGCGTTCGATCACACCGTTACGGCAGATCAGCAGGGTGTGGTGAATCACGTTTTCCAGCTCGCGGATATTGCCCGGCCAGCTGTAGCTTTTAAGCTTGTGTTCGGCCTCGCGGCTGATGGTGATCTCGCCGTAGCCCAAGCGTTGGCTGTACGCCTCGATAAAGTGCCGGGTCAGCGGCAAGATATCGCCGGGCCGATCACGCAGGGGGCTGAGTTCCAGGCTGACCACATCCAGACGGTAGTAAAGGTCTTCGCGGAAATGCCCAGCGTTGATGGCCTTTTCCAGTTGCACGTTGGTTGCGGCCAATACGCGCACATCAATCGGAATGCTCTTACGCGAACCTAGGCGTACGACTTCGCGCTCTTGTAGGACACGCAACAGCTTGACCTGGATCGCCATCGGCAAGTCGCCGATCTCATCGAGGAACAAGGTGCCGCCGTCGGCCTCTTCGAACCAACCGGCCTTGGCGCTGAGGGCACCGGTGAAGGCGCCTTTTTCGTGGCCGAACAACTCGGCTTCCACCAGGGACTCGGAGAACGCGCCGCAGTTCACCGCAACAAAGGGACGGTTGCGCCGGGCACTGAGGTTGTGGATATGCCGCGCCACCAGCTCTTTACCGGTACCGGTTTCGCCGATGATCAACACGCTGGCTTCGCTGGGCGCCACTTGTTGGATATGGTCGAGCAACGCCTGGGATTTGGGGTCTTCAAAGACTTGGGCCGTGGCGCGGATCGAGGTCGCGAGTGCGGGCGAGGGCGGTAGGGTTAAAAGCTGCATAGGCACCTCTTCTCAGGAATAGAACGTCGGGATCGGCAGGGATTGGTTCAATGCCCAGTCCCCCAGTTCGTGGAGTTTGTAGTCCACCGGGTCGTGCAGGGTTTGTGTGCGCAGGTTGCGCCAGTGGCGGTCCAGGCGCAGTGACGCATGGGTGGAGCGCGCGCCGGTGACTTCGAACAGACGGCTGCACAGCGCCAGGCCCTCGCGGGTGGCGGCGACCTTTGCGGTAGCGATGGCGATGGCCAGTTGGCCGCGTTCGTTTTCGCTGAGGTTGGGGCCTTTGGCCCAGGCGCGGTCGAGCAGTTCGGCGGCGCGTTCCACCAGCAGGCGCACACCTTCCAGTGCCACCCAGAATTCGCCGTAGTGATGCAGCACATAAGGGTCTTGGCGGACGTCTTCGGCCGAGGATTTATGCCAAGAGCGGGTTTCGGTCAGGGTGTAGGTGCGCGCCTCCTCAAAGGCGCCTTCGGCAATGCCGAGAAACATATGCGTGAACGTCAGTTGGGCGATCAACGGGCGCAGGCAGGCGAAAGGCGTGCTCAGCGGGCCTGGGTCGAGCAGCAATTCCGATTCCTCGACGCGCACCCGTTCGAAGCTGGCGCTGCCGCTGTCGGTCTGGCGCTGGCCGATATTGTTCCAGTCGTTGTGTAGGGTGATGCCGCTGCGGCCGCTGGGGATTGCGGCGATCAACAGTTTGCCGCCGGCCGTTTCATCCACTGCCGAGGCAATCAGCATTTCCGAGTCGCTGGCGCCGGAGCAGAAGCTCTTCTTGCCAGAGAACTCGCGCCAGCCGCCAAAGTCCTTGACCACGGTGCGGGTGTCCAGCGGGTTGAGGGCGTTGCCCCAGAACCAGTTTTTGCGTGCGGTCTGTTCGAACCAGGGTTGCCATTGGTCCGGGCGCGAAAACAGGCGCACGGTGGCGAGCATCAGGTGGTGGAAGCCGAAGACATGGGCGATGGAGCTGTCGACCTTGGCGAATTCACGCACGATGCCCAGGGTTTCGCTCCAGCGTGCGCCGAGGCCGCCGTATTGGGTGGGAATGCTCAGTGCCAGCAGGCCACTTTGGCGCAGGGCATCACGTTCGGCTTTGGGGTGCCACCGCGCTCGTCACGCTCGACCGCGGTGAGGGCGAATTCGGCGGCCAGCAATTTGGCGGTCTGCAACGGTGATGGCAGGACGCTGTGGGGTTTGGCTGTCACGCGGGTTTCCTCTATATCGATTTGGCAATCAAGGCCAAATGTGGGAGCTGGCTTGCCTGCGATAGCATCACCGCGGTATCACTGAAACACCGAGTCGCCTGCATCGCGGGCAAGCCCGGCTCCCACACAAAGCTGTTATCAGCGCGTTCAGGATTTGTTCGGCAACACATCGTTGGCAATCATTTCGCCAAACGGCCCCGTGAGGTTGGTGATGCCACGCCCGGCAAGGCTGGCATAGGGTTCTGGCAGCAACGGGAACACCAACTCGGCAAAGCGATACGCCTCTTCCAAGTGGGGGTAACCGGAGAAGATGAAGCTCTCTATCCCCAGGTCGGCGTATTCCTTGATGCGCTCGGCCACTTGTTGTGGGTTACCCACCAGCGCCGTACCGGCACCGCCGCGCACCAGGCCAACGCCGGCCCACAGGTTGGGGGCGATTTCCAGGTTGTCGCGGCGCCCATCATGCAGGGCAGCCATGCGGCGCTGGCCTTCGGAGTCGAAGCGCGAGAACGATTTTTGCGCCGCTGCGATGGTTTCGTCGCTGATGTGCTCGATCAGTTTGTCGGCGGCTTTCCAGGCGTCTTCTTCGGTTTCGCGCACGATCACGTGCAGGCGAATACCAAACTTCACGGTGCGCCCGTGGCGAGCCGCACGTTCCCGTACATCCGCGAGTTTTTCCGCGACGGCGGCGGGTGGTTCGCCCCAGGTCAGGTACACGTCCACTTGCTCGGCAGCGAGGTCGTGGGCGGCATCCGAAGAACCGCCGAAGTACAGCGGCGGATAAGGCTTCTGCACCGGTGGGTAAAGCGCCTTGGCGTTCTGTACGCGCAGGTGTTTTCCTTCGAAATCTACCGATTCGCCCTGCAACACGCGGCGCCAGATCTTGAGGAATTCGTCGGAGACTTCGTAGCGTTCACTGTGGTCGAGGAAACTGCCGTCGCCACGGTTTTCGTCGGGGTCGCCGCCGGTCACCACGTTGATCAGCAAGCGGCCGTTGGACAGCCGATCAAGGGTCGCCGCCATCCGTGCGGATACCGTCGGCGAGATGATGCCCGGACGTATCGCCACCAGGTAACGCAGGCGTTCGGTCAGCGGCACCAGCGCCGAGGCGATGACCCAGGAGTCTTCGCACGAGCGCCCGGTAGGAATCAACACACCGTGGTAACCCAGGCTGTCAGCCGCCTGCGCGACTTGCTTCAGGTAATTGAGAGTGACCGGCCGTGCACCTTGGGTGGTGCCCAGGTAATGACCGTCGCCATGCGTTGGCAGAAACCAGAAAACATCCATGACAAATCCTTAAGCGATTTTCAGCAGAGAAGGGGAGTGCGCTGCAAACAAAGGTGCTGCGCGTTCTGCCGCTAGTTGAATCCGGGCTTTTAATAATTCGCTGGTTATTTGGTAGTCGGTGAAGTCGGCCTCGGTGGCGTACACGCCGATCGGCAAAGTCAGTGCCTGGAAGAAACTGAACAGCGGACGCAGTTGGTGATCGAGCACCAGCGCGTGGCGGTCGCTGCCGCCTGTGGCCGCCAGCAGCACCGGGGTGTTGATCAGCGCATTGAGGCCAATCAAGTCGAATAGATGTTTGAGCAGGCCCGGGTAGGAGCCGCGATAGACCGGCGCGGCGACGATCAACAGGTCGGCTTGTTCGATGGCCAACAGTTGGGATTCGACGTCGGCGGGCAGTTCATCACGTGACAGCGCACCGCCCAATGGGCGAGCGATGTCGCCCAACTCGATCACAGTGCTTTGGATCGGCAGCAAAGTGGCCAGTTCGGCCAGCACGGCCTGGGTCAGCACCAGGGTGCGGGACGGGCGCCAGGTTCCGCCGGAGAGGGCAACGACATTCAGGGGACGGGTCATGAACAGTTCCTTTTTCAACAGTGGTTCATAGCAGGAGTAGTGCAACCTGTTGAGCAAGAGCTGTACCAACGGCTGCAAGCCTTGATTGGCGTGGGCTGCGCGCTCACTGCTGAAAAAGCTGATGTTGTCAGCCTGCTGATTTGTTGAATGGCTGTTGCCTGGGCAACAGTTGCGTAGCGAACAGTACGTGTTGGGTGTTTGGCCATTTATAGAGGGTTACGGTTATTCCGTAAATGAACGTATTTCTATACTTATAGATCATAAATGAATATATGAAGGCGCCTATCGAGGGTACATCGGCGGTTGATAGCGACTATCGAGGGAGGTGATTTTTAACTGCTAAGGGGCGGGAGTAGCCTGTGTTCATTGACTTAAAGCCCACTTCGCAGAGCCGCCATGAACCGATTCCTTGCTGTTGCCTTATTGTTTGTCGCCGCCGTCCTTGCCGGGTGCGCCACCCATCCTTCGCCTGAATTGCGCCCGTACACGGCGCAAGAGTCCAAGCAGTTGGCACTGGAAGCACTGGGGCGTCGTGGGTTGTCGTTTGATGAATATCAACAGCAGCGCGCCGCGTTGATGGGTCAACCACAGAAGTCCTACGGCTTTGATCGCCAGGGTGAAATGAACGCCGAACGCAGTGTGACCCTGCATGGTCGTCCCAGTTGAGCTGGCGTGAAACGGCAAAAAGCCCGAGGCTTTCCCTAAGGAACCTCGGGCTTTTTGTTTTCCATGGCGCGACTTCAGCCTGTTAAGCTCAATTCCAGGAGCGTTCCTACGCACATTTACATTACGTGACCCTTTTTTAATGGCATTCGATCGGTTAAACCTGACGACCTCTGTCCCGGTCGATGCCCCTGAGACGCTGCTCTCGGGACCCTGCTCTGCGAGTCTCTAACGTCATGAATAAACGTCCGCTGTATTTCGACTACGCCGCCACCACCCCGGTGGATGAGCGAGTTATCCAGGTGATGGTCGAGTGCCTGGGCTTCAACGCCAATTTCGGTAACCCTGCGTCCAGTTCCCATGCCTTTGGCCAAGCGGCCCGGCAAACGGTTGAGCAGGCGCGTCGCCAGGTGGCCGATCTGGTCGGTGCCCAGGCTGAGCAAATCGTCTGGACCTCCGGCGCCACCGAGTCCAACAACCTTGCGATCAAGGGCGTCGCCCAGGCGCGTGGTGTGGCCGGTGGGCATATCATTACCAGCCAGATCGAACACAAGGCAACGCTGGACACCGCGCGGCAATTGCAGGAAGCCGGCGTGGCCGTGACCTACCTGGTGCCGGACGCCGACGGCTTGATCACTGCTGAGGCCGTCAGTGAAGCGCTGCGCGAAGACACTTTCCTGGTGTCATTGATGCTGGTGAATAACGAACTGGGTACCCTCAATGACATCCCGGCCATTGGCGCGCGGGTTCGTGAACACGGCGCGCTGCTGCACGTGGACGCCGCGCAAGGTGCGGGCAAGGTGGCTATCGACCTGGCCGAGTGGCCGGTGGATTTGATGTCGTTTTCTGCCCACAAGTTGTATGGCCCCAAAGGAATCGGTGCGCTGTACGTCGGGCCTCGGGCGCAGCAGAAGGTGTTGGCGCAGATTCACGGTGGTGGCCACGAAGGCGGCTTGCGCTCCGGTACCCTGGCGACCCACCAGATTGCCGGCATGGGCACTGCGTTCGCGTTGGCTGCGGCGTCTTTCAATGAAGAGAAGGCGGTGATCGTAGCCTTGCGCCAGCGCCTGCTGGATCAATTGGCATCGGTCGCCGGCCTGCGCCTTAATGGCAGCGCTACGCAGCGTATTCCTCACACCCTGAGCCTCACGTTTGGTGAAGGCGAGTTCAACTCCGCCGCATTGAGCGCCGGTATCGCGTTTTCCGCTACGTCTGCCTGCAATTCGGCGAGTAATGCGCCGTCCCACGTTCTTTTGGCGCTGGGCCATGATGCGCGTAGCGCTGGCCGAACCATTCGCTTGAGCCTGGGCCGGTTTACCACCGAGCAGGATATCGACCAAGCCGTGCAATTGATCAAGGCGGCACTCGCCAGTGCGCCGGCGTTTTGGGCGGTCTGATTTAACTTTCGCAACACATAATAATTATTCGTGGTTGGCAGGAGACACAATGAGTACGCAGCCCTTGACCCATGGAACGGTTCCCCAGCGCCTGGCGCATACCCGTGAACTGATGAGCCGCGAGGGCATCCATGCCCTGCTGGTGCCGTCGGCTGACCCGCACTTGTCCGAATACTTGCCGGGTTACTGGCAGGGGCGGCAATGGTTGTCAGGGTTTCATGGTTCGGTGGGGACGTTGATTGTCACTGCGGATTTCGCCGGGGTTTGGGCTGACAGCCGTTACTGGGAGCAAGCGACCAAGGAACTCAAGGGCAGCGGCATCGAATTGGTGAAACTGCAGCCGGGGCAACCTGGGCCTTTGGAGTGGCTGGCAGAACAGACGCCCGAGGGCGGAGTCGTGGCGGTAGATGGCGCCGTGATGGCTGTGGCTTCGGCGCGCACGTTGGGCGCCAAGCTGGCTGAGCGAGGCGCGCGTTTGCGTACCGATATCGACCTGCTGGATGAAGTATGGCAAGACCGTCCTACCCTGCCGAACCAGCCGATCTACCAACACTTGCCACCGCAGGCGACTGTCAGCCGGGGCGAGAAACTCAGTGCACTGCGTGCAAGCCTGAAAGAGAAGGGCGCTGATTGGCACTTCATCGCGACCCTGGACGACATCGCCTGGTTGTTCAACCTGCGTGGCGGCGACGTCTCGTTCAACCCGGTGTTTGTGTCCTTTGCGTTGATCAATCAGCAGCACGCCACTTTGTTTGTCGCGCTGAGTAAAGTCGATGCCGAGTTGCGGGCTGTGCTGGAACAGGATGGCGTCACCCTGCGCGACTACAGCGAAGTGGCTGATGCGCTGCGCGCAGTACCGTCGGGTGCCAGCTTGCAGGTTGACCCGGCGCGCGTCACCGCGGGTTTGCTGGAAAACCTCGATCCAGGTGTCAAGCTGGTAGAGGGGTTAAACCCCACTACGTTGGCCAAGTCCCGCAAGAGCTTGGCTGACGCAGAACATATCCGCCAAGCCATGGAGCAGGACGGGGCGGCACTGTGCGAATTCTTCGCGTGGCTGGACAGTGCGTTGGGTCGTGAGCGCATCACTGAACTGACCATCGATGAACACTTGACTGCCGCGCGTACTCGTCGCCCGGGTTATGTATCGCTGAGTTTCAACACCATCGCCGCGTACAACGCCAACGGCGCGATGCCGCACTACCACGCCACGGAAGAAGAGCATGCGCTGATCGAGGGTGACGGCTTGTTGCTGATCGATTCGGGCGGCCAATACCTGGGCGGTACGACGGATATCACGCGGATGGTGCCTATCGGTACTCCGAGTGAAGAGCAGAAACGTGATTGCACCCGCGTGCTCAAAGGTGTGATTGCCTTGTCCCGTGCGCACTTTCCCAAGGGGATCTTGTCGCCGCTCTTGGACGCTATCGCCCGTGCTCCGATCTGGGCTGAGGGGGTGGACTACGGCCACGGTACAGGTCACGGCGTAGGCTATTTCCTGAATGTGCATGAAGGTCCGCAAGTGATCGCCTATCAGGCCGCCACTGCGCCGCAAACGGCGATGCAGCCTGGGATGATTACCTCTATCGAGCCGGGGACTTACCGCCCAGGACGCTGGGGCGTGCGCATCGAAAACCTGGTCTTGAATCGGGAGGCGGGCAAGACCGAATTTGGTGAGTTCCTCAAGTTCGAAACCCTGACCTTGTGCCCGATCGATACCCGTTGCCTGGAGCCGTCGCTGTTGACGAGCGACGAGCGCGAGTGGTTCAACGCCTATCACGCCGAGGTACGTGAGCGCTTGAGTCCTTTGCTCAGTGGTGCGGGCCTTGAGTGGTTGCAGGTGCGTACGGCGGCTATTTGATCGGTTGCAGTTCGGGCGCCTGAGCATGTCGCGGTGATTGACGGGGAGGGGGCTCGAACATCCTGGTCAGATACCCGCGCAGGCAAGCGAAAGCCGATCATGGATGAGCGTCGATTCGGCCTGCAAACGGTAAGCGCGGCTTACGATTTACTCGCAAATGGCGCTCACGGACGTTCGGCGATCGAGATTTGAGCCTAGGCTTTATGCACGACGGTCAGGCGAGCCTGATCGACTGCCTGTAGGGCAAATGGTGGGTTGGTGTCGGAAGTTGAATACGAGCAGTCGGAGGATGACTGCTCGGTCGACTATTTGCAGATGACGATCATGCTACGGCTCGTATAGCCGGCGGGGTTGAGTCCGAAGGGGTAGTCCCCTGGCTCTTCGGAGTTGTCGCCCGACTTGGCGATAACCCGGTAGCCCTTGGCTCCGCAGGAGTTGGTTGCGCTTGTGTAGCATTGGTCCCAGGAAGATGACAGGCCGGAACAGTTGATATGCAGCCCTTTTTTGCCCCGTTTTACTTCTGTCTTGGTGGTCGCGGCGCAGCCAGCAACGGCAACGACCATTAACAGTATCAAAATTCGTTTCATTCCTATCCTTAATAGCCGCTTCGCAACAATGCTTTGAAGCAGGCTCTACTCGCTCTCGAGTGTAGCGTTCACGCTGTCCTTGTCGAAATTCTCCATGAATGACATTCGTTTACGGCCTAAACATGGCCTAAATGAGCGGCAAATACCAGAGCTACATTCAAAGATCGGTCAATCCGCCGGAACCAGCGGTTTTGACTCGTTATGCATGGTCAGTGTTGCGCCAGCGGAGGCCAGGATAATGCAGGTGATGGCCAGCCATTGCGCCAGGGACAGGTGTTCTTGCAGGAAGAGCAGCCCGGATAGTGCACCGAATGCCGGTTCGACGCTCATGAGGGTGCTGAAGGTGCGGGCGGGCAGCCGTGTCAGTGCGACCATCTCCAGGGTATAGGGCAGGGCAGTGGACAGGATAGCCACGCCAAGGGCGACCGGGATCAATGCAGGTGTCAGCAGTGCAGCGCCGGCATGGATGATGCCGAACGGCGCGACAAACAGTGCTGCGATCATCACACCAAGGGCAGCGGTTTGGACGCCGTTGTCGTTGCCGGCCTTTTGGCCAAACAGGATATACAGCGCCCAACAGACGCCTGCTCCCAGTGCGTAGGCCACGCCGAGCAGGTCGATGCTGTTGCTGGTTTCTCCCATTGGGATCAACAACAACAGGCCGACGATCGCGAGCGCGATCCACAGGAAGTCGACCGCCCGACGTGACGCATAGATTGCTACCGCAAGCGGTCCAGTGAATTCGAGGGCGACCGCAATCCCCAAGGGGACACTGCGCAATGACATATAGAAGAGAAAGTTCATCCCCCCAATGCCATCCCGTAGACGATGACGGTGCGCAGGGACTTTGCTGTCAGCTTGGCACGCCATGGCCGTAATAGAAGCAGCATGATTACGCTGGCGAAAATCAGGCGCAGAGCGGTAGTACCTTGCGCGCCAACGATAGGGAACATGCTCTTTGCCAGCGAAGCGCCAGACTGGACGGAAGCCATGGCGATCAGCAGCAGGCCGATAGGGAACAGTGCCGTGGCCAGGCTGCGAGGGGAGGTGGTCATTGGGGGTGTTTGTCCGAGGTCGTATTGGAAAATGAATCTGGCGCTATGATGCTTAACTGTTTTGAATTGAGCAATATATTGCTCATGCTGGGACGTATATCGTTCTATATAGAGAGTGTTGAGTGATTTTGGCTCTTTGATAGAAAAATCGAATTAAGGGCTTGACGGCAGATTCTGGAGGCCTATAATTCGCCCCACTTCCGGCGCAGTCGAAACGGAAAACTCCTTGGTAAACAATGAGTTATGTAGGTTTCGGCAGTCAGTTGCTTCAGTTCATCGAAGCCCGCAGGAAGTTGAAAAGAGGTGTTGACAGCAGCGTGTAACGCTGTAGAATTCGCCTCCCGCTAACGAGTGATCGGAAGCGCAAGTGGTTGAAGTTGTTGAAGAAATCTTCGAAAATTTCTGAAAATAATCACTTGACAGCAAATGAGGCTGCTGTAGAATGCGCGCCTCGGTTGAGGCGAAAGATCTTAACCAACCGCTCTTTAACAACTGAATCAAGCAATTCGTGTGGGTGCTTGTGGAGTCAGACTGATAGTCAACAAGATTATCAGCATCACAAGTTACTCCGCGAGAAATCAAAGATGTAACCAACGATTGCTGAGCCAAGTTTAGGGTTTCTTAAAAACCCAAAGATGTTTGAACTGAAGAGTTTGATCATGGCTCAGATTGAACGCTGGCGGCAGGCCTAACACATGCAAGTCGAGCGGTAGAGAGAAGCTTGCTTCTCTTGAGAGCGGCGGACGGGTGAGTAATGCCTAGGAATCTGCCTGGTAGTGGGGGATAACGTTCGGAAACGGACGCTAATACCGCATACGTCCTACGGGAGAAAGCAGGGGACCTTCGGGCCTTGCGCTATCAGATGAGCCTAGGTCGGATTAGCTAGTTGGTGGGGTAATGGCTCACCAAGGCGACGATCCGTAACTGGTCTGAGAGGATGATCAGTCACACTGGAACTGAGACACGGTCCAGACTCCTACGGGAGGCAGCAGTGGGGAATATTGGACAATGGGCGAAAGCCTGATCCAGCCATGCCGCGTGTGTGAAGAAGGTCTTCGGATTGTAAAGCACTTTAAGTTGGGAGGAAGGGCAGTTACCTAATACGTAATTGTTTTGACGTTACCGACAGAATAAGCACCGGCTAACTCTGTGCCAGCAGCCGCGGTAATACAGAGGGTGCAAGCGTTAATCGGAATTACTGGGCGTAAAGCGCGCGTAGGTGGTTTGTTAAGTTGGATGTGAAATCCCCGGGCTCAACCTGGGAACTGCATTCAAAACTGACTGACTAGAGTATGGT